>JBBQCF010000022.1:0-15725 GCA_038318455.1 Candidatus Moraniibacteriota bacterium | reverse complement strand
TTCAAAGTAAAATCTAGTGATATTGCTGGCAATGAAGGAACCTCTACTGACTTTGCAGTACTCACACCAAAAAAGCGTGAAAACATCATTCAGATTATCATTGGAAACTTCACTGAAATCTTCGGCTGGGCAAAATTCTAAAAGTTTCAAGTTTATAAAGTCCATCAAGTTCATCAAAAAAAATACTTTATAAAATTGAAACTTTAAAACTTGATAAACTGCTGCTAGCGTAGCGACTTGGTTGGGCAAAGTTCTAGAGTCATAAAAACATTTAAACATTTAAGCAGGGGATGCGGAATGCAAAAAAGACTAAGTTTGAAACTTGGTCTTTTTTATTAGTAGAGTATAAAAATAGTTATTTTTGGTGTATAATGAAAGTATAAAATAAAAAAATATTATGTCTTGGTTTTTTTTGGCAACAATTTCATATTTTTTTGGTGCGCTTACTATAATTTTAGATAAGTATCTTTTGAAGTCCGAAAAAATATCTTCTCCACCAGTCTATGCTTTTTATGTTGGGCTTACGGGTATGGGAGTTCTTATTTTTGCACCGCTGGGTTTATTGTTTAACTCATTTCAATTAAAAATACCTAATGTTTTTCAAATTGGGCTAAGTTTTTTTTCGGGTATTTTTTTTCTGGCTTCAATTTTGGCACTGTACTTTGCTATCAAGAAAGCTGAAGCTAGTAAGGTAACTCCTGTTGTTTTTTCAGTAACACCTTTGGTCGCCTTGTTTCTTTCTTCTTTTGTCGGGCTAGAAAAATTCGGCACTCTCGGTTATTGGGGAATAGCTTTGCTTATAGTTGGTGGTTTATTAATTTCTTTTGATCTGCCATTGAAAATTAATAAGCGAAAATTTTTCGATGGGTTTTATCTTTCATTACTTTCAGGTTTCTTGATGGGAATTTCAATTGTTGCCCTGAAATTCGTATATTTATACCAGAATTTTTTTAATGGTTTTGTTTGGTCAAGAGGAGGGGCATTGATTGGAGCCTTGCTTTTGCTAACAATAAGCCCCTGGCGCAAGGGAATTGTGAAAAGTTTCGCAAATGCTGGAAAAAACAAAAAAGAGAATGTCAAAACTGGAGGCTTATTTGTGTTTAATAAAATTCTAGGAGGTTCAAGTAGTGCGCTGTATAACCTGGCTATTGGCGCAGGCAGTGTGACACTTGTAAGTTCCATGGTTTCACTGCAATATGTCTTTGTGCTTATCATTGCTGTTATAGCAGGTAAAAAATTACCACATATTTTCGAGGAAAGATTATATTTTTGGGATTGGTTTCAAAAAATTGCAGCTATTATGGTTATTGCGGTTGGAATGTTTTTTGTTTCAAGATAAAAGTTAGTAAGTTATAATTTAAATAAATTTTTAACCTTAGTTGAATAGTGATGGAGGTCACAATTTAGCTGGTAAAGTAAAATGAATAAAGAAAATTTTTTCGCTGGTCTGAAAAAGACGTTGCGTTTCGTTGGATACACTTTAGTTGTCATTTTGTCAGTTGTAATCTTGCTTTTTATTTGGATCAATTTGCCCGTAAGTGCTAGCAAGAATGATGTTAAAGTTGGTGTGACATTCTCATATATTTATGCGGAGCAAATTGGTTTGGATTGGCGTCAAACTTATGAGGCCATGCTGAATGATCTGAATGTTAAAGATGTGCGCATCCCAATATATTGGGATCGAATCGAAACAACTGCGGGAGAATATGATTTTTCAGTAGTTGATTGGCAATTGGAACAGGCACGCGCTCATGATGTTAGAGTTATTCTGGCAATTGGAAAAAAAGTTCCGCGCTGGCCAGAATGTTATATTCCAAACTGGATTGGTTCTGACGAAGCAAAGCTCAACGAAAGACTACTAGCTTTTGAAGCAGTGGCCATTAATAGATATAAGGATAATCATCCAGAAGTTATTAATTGGCAGATAGAGAATGAACCATTTTTAAATTTTGGTATTTGTGGAAAAGTTCCAGTTGAATTATTGGATAGCGAGATTGCACAAACAAAAAGTATTGATTCGACGCGGCCAATTGTTGTTACAGATAGCGGTGAATTGAGTCTTTGGGTGAATGCTGCCAAGCGTGGGGATATTTTTGGAACAACCATGTATCGCGAAGTGTATAGTCAGAAAATGGGACATTGGCGTTATCCAATAGGACCAAATTTTTTCAAAATTAAGCAACTTATTATTAAATTGTTTGCTCATCAAGACACCGCAATCGTGATTGAACTCCAGGGTGAGCCATGGGTGGCTGGCTGGACAACGGATGCTCCAGTGGAAACCCAACTAGCTTCTATGAATGGTGAAATATTGGCTGATAATATTGAATTCGCCAAAAAAACTGGCATGAAAGAGGTTTATGTTTGGGGGGTGGAGTGGTGGTATTACATGAAAACAAAACAAAATAATCCGACACTTTGGGAAACGGCCAGGACTTTCATGCCACAATAATAACTATTATTTAGAAAAAAATTTATAAAACTGCCAATAAGATGACAGTCAAAACTGGTTGATGTTAAAATTTATACCTCATAAGAATAATAGTCATAGTTGGCGAACATTCCTGTTTGTATTTTTTGTGTTGGTTGTTTCTGCTTGTGTTGCTTATTTTGCTACTGCTAATCATGATGCACAACAAAGTGTTGCAATTTCTTCAGACACAGTGAGAACAGAAAATATTTCTACGAATGAAACAGAAAATAAAATTCTTGATGGTCAGCAAGTTATCTTGCCAGTATTGACATCGGCCACTTCTCCTGTGCAAGAAATCGAAGTGGAGAAGCCAGCTGTGCTGGAATTGCCGAAAATCGAGAGAAATAAGAATCCAGCAACTCGCCTCGAAGAGGCCAGATTATATGCCGAGCCAAAAGTATTAACAGGAAAATATATTGATATCAGTTTGCAATATCAAAATATGGTTATTTTTGAGGATGGGAAAGCGCTGGATGCTTATCAAATATCTTCTGGTAAAAAGGGGATGAGCACGCCAACTGGAAATTTCAAAGTTGAGAATAAATCACCAAAAGCATGGTCTAAGGGTTATGGATTATGGATGCCAAACTGGATGGCTTTTTTGCCGAGTGGCGAGATGGGAATTCACGAGCTTCCAATTTGGCCAGGAGGATATCAAGAAGGCGCTAATCATCTTGGCACACCTGTTTCACATGGCTGTGTGCGTTTGGGCGTGGGGGCGGCTAAAAGAGTGTATGATTGGGCTGAAATTGGAACACCAATAATTATTCATCAATAATTGGGAAATTTTTGTTAAAAATGTTATATTTAAAAAAGATAAAAATAATATTATGAATAAACAATCTTTGTCTCGTAGATTATTCCTTGTTGGCGTGATAGCTATTTTCGCTGGGGGAATTATTTTTTTGATAAAACAAGAAGCTAGCGCGAATAATACCCTTTCTAATAATTTTGGAGCCGCAAACACTGCTACTATCGATGGAAATTGCTCATCTTTGAATGGAACCAAAGTTAATATTGAGCCAACTTTAACTTCAAGGTGCAAATCAGGAACACCGACCGCTATTCTTGTCACGGCTACTGGCTGGAGTTGGAAATGTGAAGGCATCAACAAGGGAATGGATGCATATTGTGGTGCAATTAAGACTGTTGCAACTACTGCTCCCTTGACAAGTGTTCCAATAGATGGAAGTTGTTCAGATTTAAATGGAAAAACGGTTGAGAGTGAGCCATTGGCTTCATTAAGGTGCAAAACAGGCGATGTTGGTGAATTTATTGCCATAAGTACCGGCTGGACTTGGTATTGTAATGGTATAAATGGTGGCGTGTCATCGCCAAGGTGTGGCTCTAATAAAACTATTGATCCTGGTGCTGTCAAAAAACCTTCTACTGTTAGTATCCCAACTGCCTATGATACGGCTACTAATGTTTCAATAGGCATGGACAATGTGATCACTACTGAATATGTGCCGATAAATCAAGAGGAATTAAATAGGATAGCCGCAGAGGAAGATAGCTTAAAAGAGAAAAGTAAAATAGTACAGCAGTCCACTATTTTAGAAGGCAAAAAGTTGCCAGCGATTAATAATCCAAAGTTGTCTGGTGAAATCACAGATATGCTTAAAATCGAAACTGTTGAGATCAATAGATTGGACAATGGAAATAATAACGTTAAGCTTAGTGGAAAAGCTAATCCTGGCTCCGCGGTAACTATATACATATTCAGTGATGATCCAATTGTGATCACAGTGCAAGCTGATGCTAATGGAAATTGGAATTATGAACTAGATAAAGATCTCGCTGATGGTAAACATGAAGCATATATAGCAGAAACTGATGGTGCTGGAAAAATTATTTCAAAAAGTCAACCAATTGCTTTTGTCAAAACAGCTGAAGCGGCAAGCATGATTCCAATGTCTGAACTTACTGGTAATGAATCTCCTATTGAGAAATCATCATCGCAATATGTTCTGATTGCAATAATTATAATGTCAGTATTTTTGGTAATAGCGTTAATCTCGATAGGATTTTTAAGTCGTAGTCGTAATCTCGATGAAGCAATTGATTAACAAAGGAGTATTTTTTATTAGAAAAAACCCAACAATAATATATTCATTGGTGCTTATTTTTGTTGTGGTTGGAGCATTGTTTTTGAATTCATATTTTATCGTTACCAGCTTTCAGGCAAGTTTAGATAAAACGCTTCGTGCTAAGGCGGTGTTGGCGGAAGATGTTCTGGGTGTTGTTGGTCGGGATTATTTCTCAAATCTTTCTCAAAATAAAACTTTATTACAAGAAAAAATAGCAGAAATTCAAAAACGCGATCCGGAAATTGTTGAAATGGTTCTGTATTCAAATGAGATGACAAATAATGAATATTTAGCGATAGTATCTTCAAAAAGCACTTTGAGTTATGAGCAGGATCAACTTCCTGATCCGTCAAAAATAAACCAAAATTCTATAAAGTTTGCATTATCTGTGGATGATGCCTTTGCATATATAAGCAATAATAAGGGAGAGCGTTTTTGGAATGTTGTTAAATCCGTGAAGGATAATGATGGAATAGTGAGAGGTGTTTTGCTTTTAAAATTATCATTGGCAGAAAATGATGCGCTAGTAGGAAGAACAATTTTTCAAGTATATATTTTTTCTATTGCCGCGATGGTGGTTGTTCTCTTGCTGGTTTTTAATCATATTAGGCTTTTTGCTTTTGAGATTAAAGCTAAAAAATTAGAAGAAATAGATAAAATGAAAGACGATTTTATCTCGATGGCTAGTCATGAATTAAAAAGTCCATTGACTGCTATTGGCGGTTATACTGAACTGCTCACTGATACTTTGAAAACAGAAAAAATTTCCTTGGAAAATAAAAAAGATCAAAATAGATATCTAACCAATATTAATATCTCCGTAGAAAGATTAAAAACATTAGTAGAAGACTTGTTGGATGTTTCACGCATCCAACAAAACAGAATGCCAATCACGCTCGAAGAAGTAGACTTGGTGAAAATAGTTTCTGAAATTTCAGATGAAATGAGCATATTGGTCAAAGAAAAAAAACTGGAGCTTAAGCATGATATCGCAGAGGTTTCAAAAATTTCAGCAGATCCTGCCAGATTAAAACAGATTATCATAAACTTAATTAGCAATGCTATAAAATATACACCAAGTGGCTCGGTGGAAATCCAAATAAAAGAAGATGCGGAAAATGTATATTTGACAGTCGCTGATACTGGCCTGGGTATTTCAGCAAAAAATATGGAAAAATTATTTTCAAAATTTTATCGCGTAGAAACAGAATATACTGCAGGAATAGCTGGAACTGGTCTTGGTCTTTGGATTGCCAGAGAGATTGCTAGAAAAATGGGCGGAGAATTGGGCGTCGAAAGTATCGAGGGAGTAGGTTCTCATTTTACTTTAACTATGAAAAAAATCCGCCTTGACGGCGGACAAGCAAAATAATTATGAACAAAAAACAAAAAATAGCCATATTTGACATTGACGGAACAATTTTTCGAAAAAATCTGCAGTTTGAGCTTATCAATGAATTGTCTTGGATGGATATTTTTCCTCGCAGTATGCGCAATAAGATTGTGGTGCTGTATACAAACTGGCTTGAACATAAAGGCACCTACGAACAGTATCGACTTGGTTTAGTGGAGCTATATGAAAAACATATTCCAGGGTGTAAAGTTGTTGACATTGAAAGAGCTAGTAAGGCAGTAATTTCATTTCATCAAGATAGAACCTATGTTTTTGCTGAAAAAATTATTGATAAACTTAGAAAGGAAAATTATCACTTGATTGCTGTTTCCGGTTCGCCGATTGAAATTGTTAGGGAATATGACAAAACACATTTGAGATTTGATGCCGTGTTTGGCAGTGTGTATGGTTTCAATGAAAAGGGTGTCTATACTGGAGAATCTGAATATGAACCAGTGAAGAATAAAGGAAACCTCGTTAAGCAATATGTTTATGAACATAATCTTACCTTGGAAGATTCCTATGGTATGGGGGATACCGAGTCAGATGCAAGTTTTCTTGATATCGTTGCAAATCCAATTGCATTTAATCCCAATGAAAATCTTAAAACTATTGCGCAAGAAAAAGGTTGGCGCATTGTTGTGGAAAAAAAGGATGTGGTGTATGATATATCAAAAATAGTAAAGGACTGCGATGTTTTATTTTGAAAATAATTTCGTGATTTAAAATACAATAAATATGGATACGACAATTTTGGTTATTTTGGGAATTTTATTGGTCATCATTCTATACGTGCTTTTTAGTTTGTTCACCATGACACTCAATGATTTCATGGAAAAAACAATCAAAAGTTTTCTCTGGCTTTGGCTTCCTTTTCATGCGCTAAAAAGATTAAGCAAGGAATTTAGCACAAAATATTTCAAGTAAAAAAATGAAAAATATTCAATCTGGAGAGTCTCAATTTCACGCAGTAGACGAAAAAAAGAGAGACGCAAGCGCTATTTCTCAAGGTGAAATTTTGGCTCAATTTTCAGAGAAGCAGCAAGAAGAAATAAAATATAAACAAAAAGTGCTTTCATCATTGGCATATTTTATTGGTAAGGATTTTGAAATTCCTGTTGAACTTAATCAACCAGGAGGTGGTTGGCACTGGAATTTCAAGGACAATAAAATTGGAATTGATCCCAAGGACCTATTGGAAAAGCCATTGGATTATTTGCGTTTTGTGATTTCTCATGAGGGGGGACACAGGCGAATAAGTAGAACAGAGTTCATTCCTCAAGAAATATGGAATAAGCCAGGATTTTCCTTCATGACGAATGCAATTGAAGATCCAAGAAGTAATAATTTTGTGGCTGAAAATTATCCAAAATTTAGAGAGCAGATGAAAATCGGATATGAATGGCTAAGTGAATTAGAATCAAAAACTGATCTTGAAGCAAAAAATAAACTTGGATGTGTGCCAAGATTCAAGCGTGCGGGATATGAATACATAAAACTTTGGTTTCAAGAACAAGCAGGAGAAAAAATCAATATAAGTCAAGAAATTCCTTTGGAAGTGCATGATGTTGTGCAAAAAACTTTGGCATCAGCGCAAGAATCTTGGTGGCGCTATCCTTCAAAGAAAGAAGCGGATGAGAGCGAAGATGTCATTAAGAAATATGCCGAGGTTTCATACAAAATAAATTTGGAAGAAATATGGCCTGAATTTCAAAAGTTGGTGGAAGAGGATATCAATGATCAGAAAATGCAGGAAGCTCTCAAGGACATGCAACAGGGACAAAATGAAAGTGAAGCGCAGGAACAATCGTTGCCGCAAGAACTTGTGGACAAATTGACACCTGAGCAACAAAAAGAGTTGGAAAAGGCTATGGAAGAAGCAATGGAAAAAAACAAAAAAGAGCCTGAACAGGGCGACGCTGGACAAGCAAGTGAAACAGGGGAAGAAAGCTTGCAAGAAAGTGAAAATGGCAGCCCAGTTGATCTGGATTCGTTTTCTGATGAATTGAAACAAAAAATAAAAGAATATATTGATTCGTTTTCTGATGACAAGAAAAAAGAACTTCAAGAAAGAGCAGAAAAGAAAATACAAGAAATGGAAAAGACATTAAATGAGGAGTTGAAGGGGAAGCTTTCAGAAAATCCTGAAAAAAAAATCACCGACAAAAAGGAGGAGAAAGAAGCAGTTCAAGAAAGTGAAAAAGAAAACAAACAACAATCTCAATCAAATGTAGACAAAGAGCTTGAAGAGCAAAGACAAAAAGACTTGAAAAAATATCGAGATTTGCTTGAAAAATCATTGGAAAAAGATGCTAATACCTATGAGAAATATAGAAAGGATGTTTTGCCAATAATTGATAGCCTTGAAAATGACCTGAGAGAAATTTTTGTTGCTCGCAGAGCAAGCAGGTGGCAAAGTGGATTCAAAACTGGAAAAAGAATTGACATCAAAACCAGAATTCAGGAAAAAGCCAAGGGCGTTTCAGCTGTTGAAAGCAAAGCTTGGCAAAAAAGAGAGTTGCCAACTGAAAAAGATTATGCCATTTCAATTTTGGTTGATCTTTCTGGTTCAATGTCGGGAGAAAAAATTCAAGAAACGTTCAAGGCACTGATTGTTTTGTCTGAAGTCTTGAATAAGCTTTCAATAAAAACTGAAATCTTGGGATTCAATGATAGATTGTATGAATATCAAATATTTGGCGAAAATATTTCCAGAGAAATCAGGGAAAACATGGGAGGAGTTTTGAAAGAAGTTGATAATCATAGTGGTGGTCGTGCAGATTATAATGATGATGGCTGGGCGCTTTCAGAAACTTCAAAAAGATTGGCCAAGCAAAAAGCAAATGAAAAATTCATTATGGTGCTTTCCGATGGTCAGCCAGTGGAATCAAGTCAGCATTCAGGGTCCGAGTTTGATTTGAGCAGAGTCGTCAATCACATTATGCAAGAATCAGATCAGAAGTTGCTTGGGCTTGGAATTGGAAGTGGCACGCAGCATGTGGAAAAATATTACCCAAACAGTTTAGCTAATATCGACATAAAAGAAATGGCGGAAAAATTGGCTGACACAATTAAGGAAATGATTGTGAATTATCAAAATTTTTGATATAATAAATTCAAATAATGTTGATCACTCAAACATCAAAAAAATAACATGCAAAAAGAGATACAAGAATTTTTGAAAATGATAAATGGTTCAACGGAACTTTGCTTGATGATTGCAAAAGATGAGCAGGAGCTTCTTGTTGTCCAGCAAGAGGTAGGAAATGTTGGTTTTCAGCAATCAAAAAATCTTCGCGAAATTTTCAATGGCATAAAAAATGGAAGCAAGATATATTTCACATTAGGTGATACTCTTGGTAATAATATCTATAATGTCCTTGCTCAATATTCCACAGGACAAGTCACGGCGCATGATGGCCAGAGCAATTTGGTTGCAAATCCTGATTATGCAAAAGGAGCTGTTTTGATTTTGATAACAAAAGAAAATTTAAAAAAAATTGAGCAAGGTGAAAAAAGCCTTCTGAATTTAGTTGGTTTAACTTGGCAAAAATAAGCTTTTCTTTCTCAATTCATTAGAAAATAATATGACAATGGAGACGCAAAAATTTGGAGAAAGTGGTTTTGCCGAAAAAGCAAAAACTTCCATAGCTGAAAGAGAGCAATCAATTGCCTATTTGGGCGTGGAACTTCCCAAGGGTGGTGGAGGAGAATTTTGTCCAAAAAAAGAAAACTACAAACAATATAAGAATCAAAAATTTTATTTGCAACTTCAGCAAAAAATTGCAACCTCTTGGAAAATGGATGAGCCCATGCTTATTGAGGGTGGAACCAGCATTGGAAAAACCACCACTGTTAGAAAAATGTGTGCAGATTTGGGATATGAAGTTTATTATACAAATTTGAATGGAGCAACTGACGTTGAGGATTTGATGGGGAGATATGTGCCAAATGCAGATAGAAAAAACTCTAACGAGCCTGAATATAAATGGACAGACGGGCCCGTCACTGCTGGTCTTAGGCAAGCTGGTGAAAAAATAAGAGTAATAATTTTAGATGAGTATAATTCAGCCAATCCAAACATTATCATTCGTTTGCACGAAGTGTTGGATGAGTTGGAAAAGAATGGAGAAGTTGTGCTTGCTGAAGATGCATCTGAAAGAGTCAAAGTTAACAAGACCAAAACCAAGATCATAGCTTTGACAAATCCCCCCGGCAAAGGGTATCTTGACAGGCAACCTCTTGACCCAGCCCAACTTCGTCGTTGGAATTATCAAAAAGAAGCCACAGAACTTTCAAAAGACACTTTTTCTGGATCTGTCGACATGCTGTTTGGCTTGAAGCCGGAAATAGAGGAAATGCCAGATGAGGAATTTTTATTCTCCAATGACGCTGAAATTCCAATCGAAGAATTGAAAGAAATTCCAGGCATGAAAGAATTGGTTGAGAAATACAAGGAATTTCATCAAGCGTCAAAGGAGCTTTTGAAAAACAGAAAAATTGCGCAAGATCAACCACAAGCTTTCACCTATGATGACCGCATGGAACCACAAAGAGTTCTGAAATTTATTCAGCATTTTTATCGAGGAGACATTAATGTTGTTTGGAAAAAAGCCTTGAGATATTTCTATGTCAACAAACTTGAAAACGAAACAGACAAGCAAAAACTGCTTGAGATTATTGATGCAATTGAATATGTTGCGCCAGTTGAATCAAGACGCAAGGGTTTTGAGCGAGAAATCCCTCAAGCAATTTCAGAGCCAGTAGAAAAAAGAGAAGGATTGAGTGGAACTCTTGCGGAACAAATCAAAAATGCCAAAGAAATTCTCGGTGAAGAATTTTTTATTGGTCCTGAGGATGTTGAAGAAACTTTTGGTTTCAAATTGAATTTCAAAGATATTCCTCAAATTCCTTTTTCAGTGGAAGAAATTGAACTTCATCAAAAACGTGGAGACATGCTTGTTTTGAATTTGGACAAAACTCCCGATGGAGAACTTTTGACAATTGAAATGATGTCAACCAAAGCCATCAATGTTTTGGGTGGCAATATCATCGAAAGAGATGCTAAGGGTGATCCAAATAAATATCTTCTGTATACCAACCAATTCGATGAAAATGGAAAAGTTAAATCCAGTGCTTGGTTTTCAGGCGAAGCAGAAATTTCAAAGCAAACACCAAAAGCTGGTTGGCAATTTGTTTCTCCAGAAATTTTGCCCCCTTCAATAAGCAAAGATGCTATAAGTCAAATCGAAGTTCTAATGGAAAATGCGAAGAGTGATTTTTTCTCTGGCAAATTTCCAGTTGAACATGCTGAAGCTGAAAAAGAATTTCAAAGCAAAAAAGATGAAATAAGAAGACTCATGAGTGAAAATAAATATGTTGAATCTTCAAAACTTATTTCAGAATTGAAAATTTCCCAGCTTTTGAGTGAGCCAGTGCAAAATGCCATTTTTCGTTATCTGGTTTCATATAAAAAAGGCAAACAGCTTTTTGTTGACGGAAAATACATGCGGTCCATGTGCGGCGCCTCTTCTGACGGCGGCTTGCTCCTTTTCGGCGATGCTGACTCTTCTGGGGCCCTTGTCAACGGGGACGATCCTGACAGTTCTTATGTCAGTCTTGGCGCTGTGTCTTCCCGCTTTTGAAATTTTGAAATCTTGGAATTTGAATTTTTGCACTGCCTTCAATCCCGTTTAGGGTTGAAGGATTTTGCTTTAACTCAAAGTATTTTGTCACACGGAGCTTTACTCCGATTTGGAGTAAAGCTCCGTGATTTTAGATTTACACATTTCATTTTGAATTTTTGTGTGCTATTCTGGCTAAGGTAATGCATTATGATGCACGCATCATGATCCCAACGATTTCTGCTTACCTGTCATTGGTGCGAGAAAATTTTCAAAAAGAGAAGGGGATCGCACACACAGTGTTTCTCAATCAATCTTTGCCGATGCTGTAATGCATCCGCCAAGATGTTGCCATGGATGATGACAGGCAATCACAGCACCTCTTCTGACGGCAGCTTGCTCAATTTCGGCAATGCTGACTCTTCTGGGGCCAATGTCAACAGGAACAATCCTGACAATTCTAATGACAATCTTGGCGCTGTGTCTTCCCGAAGAAATTAAGCCTTTTCAAAAGGCTATAGCAAAGGCTGCGCGACCTGCGCGGTTTTTGCTTGCTCATTATTTGTTTCTTTGATCCAATTCCCAATCATCCTTCCGATTTCCAAATGTTTTTCTGAAAGCTGGGCATATCCCGCGTCAGAGAGACAGCGCGAGTTGTGTGCAAGACGCAGGTGCATTGAAAAGATTTTCAATGTGATGTCGATTTTGTTCAAAATAAGTAGCTTAGAATTTTTTTGTTTCGAAATTGCCAAATACGAAAATTCGATAATTTCCAAAAGAGTGGTTTCAATTCGCACACCAAGGGAATATCTGGAATGTTTGGGAAAAATTATGATGCGTTTGTGCAAAATTAAATATAATTCAGCAAGCTTATGAAACAAAACAGGTTCGCAAAAATCCTGGGGGGGGGGTATTTTTTGTCATGAATTTTCGTTATTTGAAAAAATTATTTCTGCTCAAAACATTTTTGCTGCTTGGCGTGAGTTTCAAAAAGGCAAGATGGGAAAAATGGATGTAATTGTTTTTTCACAAAAAGTTGAAAAAAATCTTTTCAATCTCATCTGTGATTTGAAAAGTGAAAATTATGTCCATGGTCAGTATATCAGATTTTGCGTGCATGACCCAAAAAAACGTGAAATTTCCAAAGCACCAGTGCGCGATAGGGTTTTGCATCATGCAATTTGTCGAATGCTTGTTGATATTTTTGATAAAACTTTTATTTTCGATTCATATTCCAGCAGAAAAGAAAAAGGAACACATTTAGCAATTCATCGTCTGCAGGAATTTGCCAAAAAACTTTCGCGCAATCATACTAAGACAGTTTGGGCGTTGCAGCTCGACGTACGCAAATTTTTTGATTCAGTTGATCACGAAATACTACTTTCCTTGCTCAAAAAAAAGATTAAAGATAAAAAAGTTCTTAAGCTGCTTGAGAGAATAATAAATAGTTTCGAAGTTTCTGCCGGCAAGGGTATTCCTCTCGGAAATTTGACGAGCCAGCTTTTTTCTAATGTTTATCTCGATTTGCTTGATCAATTTGTCAAAAGAAAAATCGGAGCAAAATTCTATATTCGCTATGCCGATGACATCGTTATGCTTTCAACTGATAAAATTTTTTTGGAAAATTGTCTTTTGGAAATAGAAAAGTTTATTTTGGCAAATTTAAAAATAAAATTGCACACTCGTAAGACAACTTTCAAAAAGTGGCATAGTGGAATTGATTTTTTGGGCTACGTTGTTTTTCCGCATCATGCGGTGCTGCGAACAAAAACAAAAAAACGTATGCTAAGAAAAATAGATGAGCATAAAAAAGAACTCCAAATGGGCATTATTGATGAAAAATCTTTCAATCAGATTTTGCAATCATATTTGGGTATTTTAAAGCATTGCAGAGGTAAGGAAATTGAAAGAAAAGTTGAGGACATAGTTCGTATGTAAAAGTTATCAACAGAAAATATTAGCCGTAGTGATATTAAGGTGGTATAATATCACTATAATAATTCAATCCAAAAAAATGAAAAAGAAAAAATTGCATTATTTGAAGGAAGGAAGCTTAGAAAAATTTAGCATGAAGGAGAATGGTGGTTCGTGGTGAATGACGTCATTTAAGCTGTGACTGACTCGAGTGATCTAGCACAGTATTTCAGGAGGCCTAAGCAGCGAGATGTTGAAATTGCAAAATTGATTAATAATAAAAGAGGGACACAATTTGTACCACCCCTTATGCTCGAGGTTGAAACTATCGGAGGCATACAAAAGATGTATTGTTGGAACACTGAGGGAATTTTTAGACTTATTCAATCAATTCCGTCTCCTAAGACAGAGCCATTTAAGCTGTGGTTGGCGCGAGTTGGATATGAGAAATATCAATTGCAAAAAAATCCATCCTTTGCAGGATGGATTTTTAGAGAGTAATAAAAACTTCTTACTACTTGATTTTCTCCATGAATTTTGCGAAAACTTCTGGGTTTTCTGCAGCCATTTGAGAAAGTACTTTTCGGTCAGTTTCAATGCTTTTTGATTTCAAGATTGCAATGAATTTGCTATATGTTACATCAAACAAGCGAACTGCATTGTTGAGGCGCAAAATCCAAAGTGCTCGATTTGTTCGTTTCTTTGCTCGACGATCACGATGAGCATATTTTCCAGCTTTGATAACTGCTTCTTTAGCAGCAACATAGTTGGTACTACGACGCCATCTGAAACCTTTTGCTAGTTCAAGTACAGTCCTTCTTCTTTTTGATGCCGCAACACCGCGTTTTACTCGTGCCATTTCTTTGTTATGCTAACCTAATATACCAATATTCACTCTAATGTTCGGGTCATTCGAGTGTAAATTCGAATATTAGATTGCTGTTAAAATTATACTTTTATTGTTACTTACCAATTGAATATGGAAGCGCTGCTACAATGTTCTTTTCATCAGCTCGAAACATTCTTTGATCTTTTTTCTTTGCTCTTCCTTCAGCTCCAGTTTCTTTGGAGTTGTAATGGTTTTGTCCAGTTGCTCGGCGAATAACTTTTCCATTCTTAGTTATCTTCACTTTTTTCACAACTGACTTCTTAGTTTTCATCTTAGGCATAAAATTTTCTTTGAAATAGTTATATTATTAAATTTTAAAAAAATTCTTTATTCTGCTGTTGTAATTGGAGCAATGATGACATTGAAACCCCCTGGGAATCTTTTGATATGATCTTCAATCTTATAGGGAACAGTGATGGCAGTAATAAAATCTTGCAAATTTTTCCTGGCCAAATCTTGATGAGCTTTCTCTCGTCCACGCAGGACAATGTCTATTTTCACTTTATCACCTTGCTTTAGAAATTTTTCTGATTGAGCTCTTTTGAAATCACTGTCATGAGTGTCAGTCCGAAGACCCAACCTCACTCCTTTTATTTCAACTTTCTTTTGCTTAGCCTTGGCTAGGCGCAGTTGTTTGGATTGCTGATAAAGATGCTTTCCATAGTCCATCACTCGACACACTGGAGGCACCGCTTTTGGCGAAACTTCCACCAAATCAAGCATTCTTTCTTTGGCAAGTGCCATGGCATCAATTGTGGACATTTCTCCAAGCTGTTTTCCTTCATCATCAATCACGAAAACCACAGGAACTCTAATACCATCATTGATACGGAGTTGGGCTGGTCCAGTTTGCTGCTTTGGTTTGAATCTAAATCTTTTTCTAATGGTCTTGATGAACTGCAGTTAGGCTCTTTTTCAAGATATAACCGAGTTGTTTTATATTGTTTATTCTAATACTATTGTTAAATTTTTAATTTAAAATTTGAAATTTCAAATTAAAAATTTTCAATGTGGAGTTGGCGAGAATTGCACTCGCGTCCAAAATTGACAATCCAAAATCCTCTACAAGTTTAGTTTATTTCATTCCGCTTTAACGGCGGATACGAAAGTATGTGGTAGGAAACAAACAAAAACCACATGTTCCGTTTCTAGATTTATTTCGCAATATAAGTCCAAAAAACCTTATAAAACTATTCTCATGTTTGACACCGAGCTCTGTTTACGAGAAATCAACAGTTCGATGGCTTCGAGCCTAAGCTAAAGCAGGTGAAAAACTAACAAATGCTTGCGCAAAAGTAGCTTTCGCCTTTGATATGAAGTTTGCACTTATATCTTCGCCACA
>JBBQCF010000021.1:0-16473 GCA_038318455.1 Candidatus Moraniibacteriota bacterium | reverse complement strand
ATCCTTCAAGTCCAAGAAAAAATGGATCATCTTTCGCACTAAAATAATAACTCTCTTTCATGATGAAACCTCCTTTGATTTGTGGTGTAAGAACTGGGTTACTTTATTATTTTTCCTTATCTAATTCATTCAAAATTTCTTTTACTTTTTGCAATTGATCCCAATCGTGAATTGAGGTGGGGATAGCATTTTTGTTGATTTTCTTAGCTTCTTTTAATTTCTTTTTCAATTCTTCTGGAGTGACAGTGTCAGAGCGTGAAACAAAAATATATTCAGGTTTTTCTAGCAGTGTTGGGTTGAAAGCGGAAAGTTCTGCTTGAATTGTTTTGTAATCAGCGGTAATGTTCTCACTGTCAGCTGCTAAGAAATGAAAAATAATTTTAGTGCGTTCCACATGTTTCAAAAATTTTATTCCAAGCCCTTTACCGTCAGATGCTCCTTCAATCAGTCCTGGAATGTCAGCTAAGATCAAGCCATAATAAACTCCAAGATTTGGTTCAAGAGTTGTGAATTGATAATTGGCAACTTTCACATTAGCATTGGTAAGTTCATTGAGTAGGGATGATTTTCCTAGATTTGGAAGACCCACAAAGCCAATATCGGCAATCATTTTGAGTTCTAGACGCAATTCGAATTCCTGTCCTGGTTTTCCTTCTTCAGATTCTTTCGGGGTAGTGTTTTTTGAGCCGCGAAACTGAAAATTACCTCTTCCTCCACGACCACCCTTGGCGATTAAAATCTCTTGGCCAACTTTGGTGATTTCTTCATCAATGCCAGTGGTTAGGTTGTGGATAACGGTTCCAACTGGAATTTTGATTATTTCATCTTTGGCATCAGGGCCATCACAAAATTGACCCTTTCCTTCACGGCCGTTTTCCGCATTAACTTGCTTTCTAAAGCGAAATTGATTAAGCGCATTAAGATCGGAAACGCCAATAAAAATGACGCTGCCTCCTTTTCCACCGCTTCCGCCAGCAGGTCCAAGACTCATGAGGTTCTTGTTGAATGCCACACAGCCTTTGCCGCCTTTTCCGGCTGTTACTTCAATTTTGATATCGTCGATTAACATGTATTTTGTATATAGTATTACGTATCACGTATAGGATTAAACCTAATAAATAATTATAAACTATAATATGAAAATAATCAAGTAGTTGCATTTATATATGCTACAAAATACGAAATACATGATATTGAAGCCAATAGTGGACAAATAAAGAAAAGCGTGTTATGGTGAAGTTTATGAATCCGGCAGTGAGCATTCGAAAGATCGTAGTTTTGCTGGTGAAATAACGTATATAATGTGAAAAATATTTATTTTGTTAAATTAAGAAAGAACTTTTTTGAGCGTAGCTCATTCGAATTTCTACTGCCGGATGAAAAAATTAATCGAAGAACAATTTGACGTAGTGGTTATTGGGGCGGGGCCTGCTGGCATGATGGCTGCTATTCGCGCCGCACAATTGGGATCGCGCGTTGCCTTGGTTGATAAAAAAGAAGAGCCTGGCAAAAAGCTTTTGATGGCTGGCAATGGGCGCTGCAATCTCACGCAGGATGAAGATAATATGGTGGAACTTTCTAATCTATACAAAAATGGTAGGTTTTTGCTTTCGGCGTTGAGTGCTTTTCGTCCAGCAAATGTGCAACAATTTTTTTCAAATCATGGCGTGCCAACAAAAATTGAAAAAAATGGTAGAGTTTTTCCTGTTAGCGACAAGGCGCAAGATGTTTTGTCTGCATTAATACGAGTTGCCAAAGAAAATGGCATTACTTTTTTATACAAAGCACACGTGGTTGATTTTACTGTATTGGAAAACAAGATTACTAAAATTAAACTTAAAAAGAGAGAGCTTTTTCCTGAAAATGTTATTATCGCCACTGGTGGAAAATCATATCCAGCCACTGGTTCAACAGGTGATGGTTACGAGTGGGCGCAAAAGTTGGGTCATAAAATCATTGAGCCAATGCCAGTGTTAGTGCCAATTAGAACAAAGGAAGATTGGGTAGGAGAATTGCAAGGTGTGAGCGCTGGCAATGTTTCAATGACTGTGATGCAAAAAGGCAAAAAGAAATTCACTGATTCTGGTGACCTTATGTTTGCTCATTTTGGACTTAGTGGTCCGCTAGCACTCAACATGAGTCGTGGAATTGGAAAATTGGTTTCGCAAAGTGATGAGGATATTAAGCTTGTTTTAGACCTCAAACCATATTTAACCTTTGAACAATTAGATGAGATTGTGCAAAATGATTTTGAAAGAAATGCTGACAAGAAATTATCAAATTGTTTGTTTGATGTTTTTTCTCCAAAACTTTTAGACTTTATGCTTCGCTATTCAGGACTTGATCTTGAAAAACATGCAGCAAAAATAAGTAAAAAAGAACGTCATCTTTTGATTAATCTTTGTAAGCATTTGGAGCTTAATTTTGATGGCATGTTTGGCTATGAAAAGGCGATGGTGACAAATGGAGGAGTTTCTACTCGAGAAATAAATTCCCAAAATATGCAATCAAAAATTGTTGAAAATCTTTATTTTGCTGGGGAAATTATGGATGTGGATGGTCCAACTGGTGGCTATAATTTGCAAATGTGTTGGTCGACGGGACATCTTGCTGGCGAAAGCGCCGGAAAAAAGAAATACATTGCGGATATTGACAAAATCAATTAAAAAAGCTATATTGTAAAGTCACGTTTTTTTAAAAGTGAATATGCAATTTATTAAACGTGCCAGCGAGTACGTAAAAAATAAAAAGGGGAGGATAAAATGAAATATTTTTCTAATTTTGTTCGCATGGCAGCAGCTGCAGTTTTGATTTTCCTTGTCTATCAATATTCGACAAACTTTAAATCTCCGAATATTGAGATGCAAAAAAGTGTTTTGGTTAATAGTGCAAAAGATGTTTTATTGGGAAGCAATGCAACACCTTATCAAATGAAAATGGTAAGGCTTGAAGAGACAGACATGCAATATACGCTGCATTCAGCTGTAAAAAAAACAGTTGATAATGTTCAATATAATGCTTGGCCGATGAAAATAAGTGGAACTGCAATTGTTCAGTTGAACAGTAACGATTTTTTTAATATAAGACAAAAATACAACGCTACTTTTTCATATGTCGCTTATTACTTCGTGGATGCTGTGGGAGAAAATAAATATGTCACTGAAGATGTGAAGGTTGATTCGCATAAAATAAAGTAAAACAATAAGATGCTTAGTGTAAGCGCAGGACCAAATGTCTTGCGCTTTTTTTATTTGTTTTTTTTGAAAAATAAAAATGATAAATATTACTCATTATGTGCAAAATAAGAGCCAATTGAGCGGATGGATTGATCCGGTAAATTACCTCTAGAATGATTGACATTTAGCTTAAAGCTGTGTATATTAGATGTATTGTAAGTGTCTTACTGGTTTTCGCCTTTTTGTGCGCAAAATTAAGAGAGGAGGTCGCCTTACAAGTTAATAAGTTCACAAAAGCGAAAACTATGGCAACAAAACTTTACGTGGGTGGTCTTCCTTATTCAACTTCGGAAGCAGCACTTAGCGAACTTTTTGCTCAAGCAGGAAGCGTTACTTCAGCTACAATCATCATGGATAAAATGACTGGTCGTAGCAAAGGTTTCGGATTCGTTGAAATGTCTTCTGACCAAGAAGCACAAGCAGCAATCGAAATGTTTGACAAAAAGGAATACGAAGGAAGAAGTTTGACTGTAAATGAAGCTCGTCCAATGGAAGCTCGTCCACCAAGGCGTGATTTCAATGGTGGTGGTAACAACCGAGGTGGTGGTTACGGAAGCCGAAACAACTACTAGTTTCTAGTATTTGAGTCAACAAAAAAAGAGGCAGCAATGCCTCTTTTTTTTGTGCAAATTTAAAGAAAATATAGAAACTAGTAAATAAAAAGAGGTTTTGTTTAGGTGAATTTTTTTTGTGTAATTTTTTAAAAATATTATATTGCAAAAAGAAAAAAGCATGTTTGCTCTTGTTTATTTCAATTTCAAGATTTCCGGAATTGTTTTGGAAAAATTACAACCGATTATGCGGCAATGCTTGTTGCATTTTTTCATAGCAAGACGCGCCTCGGTGCTTTTTTGACTGTGAAGAATTTTTTGTAAATTATTTTTAACAATATTCCCAATAATTTTTCCCTTGTAACAAAGAGAGATATTTCCATCAGGATAAATAACAAGACTACGTTGGCCAGCCAGGCATCGACGTTTGAGTGCGCTTTGCGAATCGAGATAAAAATTTTCAATGGTTTTGAGACTGACGGGAGCGTTCTTGATATTTTTTGGTTTATGTTTTTTAATCCAGGAAAATAAAGCTTGTATCTGTTTTTTGTTTGGCCACAAATTCTCGATTGTTTCTATTTTATTTTTACCAATTATTGGATCTAGGCCTATCGGCTCATCAAGTGGTTGCAAAACTATATTTATGTTGGAATATTTTGGTTGATTGTAATGCATAATCAAGTCAGGAATACTCGAGATGTTTTTGGCAGTGATTAACACGCCAATATCCGTTTTGATATTTTCTTTTTGCAAAATTTCAATAGCATTTTTGGCATGCTCGGCTGCGCTTGGAAATCCTCTCAATTGGTCATGGATTTCATTGATATAACTATATAAAGAAATTTTTACAAAAGTAATGCCACTATTTTTTAATTTTTTGATTGTTTCTTCATCTAACATTGAGGCATTAGAATTAATGCCAACATTTTTGAAAAATTTGCTTAAGCTTTTAATGGTGGAATATGCTAAGTCCTTTCTAATTAAAGGCTCACCACCGCTTAGCTCAATGGAAGTTTCGCGCGCGAGTGTTTTTTTGAGTTGCAAAATAACCTCATTCCACTGCTGGGAAGAAAGTTCTGGATATTTATCCATGCGCCAAACGGTGCAAGAATTGCAACGAAAATTGCAACGATAAGTGACGACTAGGCTGACAATTTCTGGTGAGATTAAATATTTTCCGCTAGCATAGCTGATCTCCTGAAGAATTCTTTTTTTGATTTTAGTTTTTATCATAAATAGAAATAATGCATTTACAACTTTCAACCTTTTTCTTTTCAGGCACGCTTCTTGGCCGAATCTATGGCCAGTCGCTAAGAGTTTGCTGTCGCAAACTGTTGCCAAAAAAGAAAAAGGTCTCGTGTTGCTAAACGCGCAAGTAATAATAAGAAAAGTATATCACGCATGAACGGGGAGTGTAAATTTTTGTTGTCTTGATTTATTGTGTTAAATGTGCTATAATGGACTTTATGGCGAATATAATCAAATCAGCTGAATTTATAAAGGGTGTTGTTGGAACAGATCCAATACTCAAAGACAAGCTTCCACAGATTGCTTTTGTGGGGCGTTCTAATGTTGGAAAATCGAGTGTAATCAATGCTTTGACTGGCACAAAAGGCTTGGCAATTTCTTCATCAACTCCTGGACGAACGCTACAATTAAACTTTTTCTTGATCAATGAAAGAGCATATTTTGTGGATCTTCCTGGCTATGGTTATGCTAGAGCTTCATTGGCTCAAGCAGAAAAGATGCGAAAAATGATTATGTGGTATTTGGAACATAATGAAAACAGACCAAGCAAAGTAGTCCTTATTATTGATGGAAATGTTGGTCCAAAGAAATTTGATATTGAAATGATGGAACTTTTAAGCGAAAACGGATACAAGGTAACAGTGGTGGCTAATAAGATGGATAAGGTTAAGGCAAGTGAATTGGTGAAAAAGCAAAGGGCAATCAAAGAAATTCTAGACACTGAAAATATCATCTACTTTTCAACTAAAACCAAAAAGGGGAAAGAAGAATTGCTGGAGATGTTGCTCGGATAAAAATATCTTGTTTTAGAAAAACTCACATCGCAAGGTGTGAGTTTTTATTTTTTCAAAATCCAGGCGTGAAGCGGAAATAACACAAATGCATGCTATACTAATGGTAAGTTAATTTATCAGATAAAAAATATGAAAATAGCAATTTTTGAAGTTCAGACTTGGAAGCAGGAATTTTTGCAAAAAAAACTTGAAGGACATGAAGTTTTATTTTTTGAAGAAACTTTAAATTTGGATAATGTGGAAGCTGTTTCAGACTGCGAAGCAATTTCAGTTTTTATTTATTCTAAAATATCTTTAGAAATTTTAGACAAATTACCAAAATTAAAATTTATTGCTACGCAATCAACTGGTTATGATCATATTGATATCGTTACATGCAAAGAGCGAGGCATCGCAGTTTCCAATGTGCCATTTTATGGTGAAAATACGGTGGCTGAACATACCTTTGCACTTATTTTGGCACTTTCTCGCAATGTGCATAAATCTTATCTTAGAACAATTCAGGGAGATTTTTCAATTGAGGGCTTGATGGGTTTTGATTTGCAAGGAAAAACACTTGGCGTGATTGGAACTGGTCATATTGGCATGCATGTGATTCGAATTGCAAAAGGATTTGGTATGCATGTTGTGGCTTATGATGTGAATCAGGATCAGTTTTTGTCTGATGTTTTGCATTTTCAATATGTTTCTATGGATGAAGTTTTGACAAATGCCGATATTGTTTCATTGCATCTTCCATATAATAATGATACTCATCATTTGATTGATGCTAAAGCAATTCAGAAAATGAAAACGGGCACTTTGATTATTAATACTTCACGAGGAGGATTGATTGATAGTGATGCCTTGCTACACGCTCTGGACGAAAAAAAAATAGCTGGCGCAGCGCTGGATGTTTTGGAGGGAGAAGAATTAATTTTGGATGAAAAGCAACTATTGTATTTCAAAAAAGAAAATGCAAAATTGGAAGAATTGGCTAAAAATCATATTTTGTTAAAAAGAGATAATGTTGTTTTCACTCCGCATATCGCTTTTTTCTCGCAAGAAGCACTGGAGAGAATATTAAGCACAACCATAGAAAATTTGCTTGATTTTGAAAAAGGTGAAAATAGCAATTCGGTGCTAAGATAAAATGCGTAAAAAGTTCTCATTTGAGCCAAATTAGCTCCATAGGAGAGTTTTTAATTGTGCCAACTCAATGATGTTGACATTTTATAGCTTTACTGCTATATTTCTTTGTAGCTTAGTGCTTTAGCCGAGCTGCCAAAAGGGCAGTCTTTTTTATTTATAAATCATGGGTTCACAAAGTTAGTGGGTTCTGAAAGTATTTTACTTTATGAACTTTAAAAACTTTATGAACTTTAAAAACTATTTAGTATGGAAATTCGAAACATCGCCATCATCGCTCATGTGGATCATGGCAAAACAACTTTGACTGACGCGATTATGCGCCAAACCGGCATGGTGGAAGAAGGAGTAAGTATGGACAATAACGCACTTGAACAAGAGCGTGGAATTACTATTTATGCCAAAAACACTTCAATCAATTATCGCGATACCAAAATCAATATCGTGGACACACCTGGACATGCTGATTTCGGCAGCGAAGTTGAACGTGTGCTGCGCTCAATCGACAGCGTGCTTCTTATTGTGGATGCACAAGAAGGTCCAATGCCACAAACACGCTTTGTGCTTAAGAAATCTTTGGAATTGGGGCTCAAGCCAATCGTAGTGATTAATAAGATTGACAAGCCTGCTGCTGATCCTGATTTGGTGCAAGAGCAAGTGTATGAACTTTTCATGGACCTTGGAGCAACAGATGAGCAACTTGATTTCACCACAATTTATGCCAATGGTCGCGCTGGAATTGCCAAGGAACATTTGAATGATGAGTCCGACAATCTGGAACCGCTTTTGGATATGGTGCTTCTTAAGGTTCATCCTGCTAAGGCTGATAAAGCTGCCGAGCTTCGTATGCAACCATTTAATCTCGGATATGACAACTTCCTAGGACGTTTGGCTGTGGGACGAATTCATGAAGGAACAATTAAAATGGGTGGAACATATATTTTGAAAAGAGGCGGTGAGGTGATTGAAAAATCTCGCATTACTAAACTTTATACTTTCAAAGGAACAGTGCGCGAAGAAGTTCAAGAAGCTTATGCTGGAGACATCGTGATGGTGGCAGGTTTCCCAAAGATTGATATTGGAGAAACTATTTGCGAAAATGAAGCCCAAGAAGCTTTGCCTGCAATCACCATTGACGAGCCGACAATTTCCCTTCGTTTCATGGTTAATGATTCTCCTTTTGCAGGACGTGAGGGAAAATTTGTGACCAACAAGCAAATCCGCGAGCGCTTGGAAAAAGAATTGGAAGTTAATGTTGGTCTTAAAATTGATTTTTCAACTTCGGAATATTACACCGTGTTTGGACGAGGTGAACTTCACATCGCAGTTTTGCTTGAAAATATGAGACGCGAAGGATATGAAATGCAAGTTTCACAACCACACGTTATTATTAAAGATGTTGATGGTGTTAAATCGGAACCATTTGAAGAAGCAACAATCGATGTGCCAAGTGAACTTTCTGGTGGCGTGATTGAGTCAATGGGCAAAAG
Source organism: Candidatus Moraniibacteriota bacterium (assembly GCA_038318455.1). Classification (GTDB taxonomy): domain Bacteria; phylum Patescibacteriota; class Minisyncoccia; order Moranbacterales; family GWC2-37-73; genus UBA12068. The sequence continues at coordinate 8,026 of JBBQCF010000021.1, read as the reverse complement.
AAAAGGTTTAATGACTGACATGCATGTGCATGGAAGCCAAACCAGACTTTTGTTTGAAGTTCCAACTCGAGGAATCTTGGGATTTCGAGGACAATTCGTGGTTGACACCAAAGGTGAAGGAATTTTCTCTTCTCGTGTGATTGGGTTTCGCCCATACGCTGGAGAAATCAAGCGTCGTGAAGTTGGCTCAATGGTTTCTATGATTGGTGGAAAAGCACTTGGATTCTCATTGGCAAACTTGCAAGAACGTGGATCACTATACATCGCACCTGCCACAGAAGTATATGAAGGAATGGTTATTGGAAACTCTTCTAAGGGTCTTGATATGGCCGTAAACCCTATCAAAGGAAAGCAATTGTCAAACATGCGTTCTTCTGGAACTGATGATGCAATCAATCTTACTCCACCACTGACACTTTCAATCGAAAGAGGGTTGGAAATCATCAATGGAGATGAATATCTTGAAGTTACTCCACATTCAGTTCGTCTTCGAAAACAATTTTTGTCAGAAGGTGACCGCGTGAAAGCTGGCAGAGGAAAGAAAGCGTAAATAAGCAGCTAGAACTACATTCAATATACAATATACAACAAAAAATCCCGATTGATTCGGGATTTTTTTATTACGTAATAAGTTACGTAATAAATTACGTAATTAAATTTGTTAACTTTTATTTAATAACGCGAATTGTTTTGGCAGCGATAGTGCTGTCTGTCATTTTTCCAAACACTCGTATCTTGCTTTCCTTATTTATTGTCGAAAAATCAATTTTTTGCCAAGTATTATCCAAAATACGTGTGTCAGCAGAAATGTTGACAGTGTATGTTTTTAATCCTTTTGTGATTGTCAGTGAATTCTCACCAATCTCTGTCACAACTCCGACAAAATTGTGGCGACCAGTGAATGTTTTTTCATCCTTGGTTTTTCTAGTGCGAACGATTCTTTCTTGATGAGAACGTTGAATGCGTCCATATTGGCCATTGTTGGCGCTGGCTTCTAAGGTGAAAGCAGAGGTTCCCATAGCAAGGGCAAGCCCAGAAATAGCTAGTGCATTTCGTACGTTTTTTTTCATATTTTTTTATTTTTTAAAAATTAAACACACTGTTAAGCCAAGAAAAAATATCTTGAGCTTTTTGGGCACAAGATTAGATACGCAGGCGAAAATATTTTAATTCAAATATTGCTAAAAGTTTCTAGCATTTGATTTTTTGGCTAAAATTGGCTATGATACGATTGTTGTTTTGATTGTATAAAAAAAGGATAAACTCAAATAAGACGTATGGATTACGAGAAATATTTAGAAAAGATTAAGATTTTTGTCAAAAAAATGACATTATTTCAAAAAATAATGAGTATTTTTGTGTTGCTATTGATTGTTTTAGGTGTTATTTTATTGCTCAATCCTCAAAAGAAATTAGCTGAAAGACGTAATGCTCAAAGAAGAAGTGATGTGGCTAATATTTTGAATTCAGTGTATCAATATTCTATTAATAATAATGCTCAATCGTCAGTTAATATAACCTCTCAACCAAATATGATTTGCAGGGATAATGCCAAATCATGCGAAGGATTGGTTGATATTTCTGAAATTATTAAAGATGATAAATATTTGCTCTCATCTGTTCCAGTGGATCCAAAAGAAAAAGACCCCAATATTTCAGGGTATCAAATTGCCAAGCTCGCTAGTGGTAGAATTAGTGTGATTGCACCATTGGCAGAGAATAAAGCAGTTATAAGTCTTAGTAAATAAAAAAATAATGATAGACCCGCATTTTCAAAATCATTTGCATGCACTGGGCTTCGTCTTGAATATAATCAAAGACAATTCCTATTTGGGAATTTTTTTGTTTTCAATTATTGTCAGTTTTATTATTCCAATACCAGAGGTGGTCTTGTTGATTTTGATTGGATTTTTGGCAAAAACTGCTGGCCTTAGTTTGCCAGTTGCGATTTTGGTGAGTTTTCTTGGTACACTCTTGGGTGATAATATTTTGTATCGTCTAAGTTTTTTTGGTAATAAACATGTGGAACGTTTTAATCGTAAAATGCGAGCCAACAAGCTTATTCGCTACGAAAATTTGGTTGTGGATAATATTGGAAGAACAATTTTTTTCTTGAGATTTATTACGGGAGTAAGATTTTTTGGTCCTGTAATCGCTGGAACACTCGGTGTTGGGTGGCGAAATTTTTTCTTTTATAACGCCATTGCAACTTTTTTGCATAGCACTTTCTTTATTTTGCTAGGATTTTATACACATCGAAAAATAATAGTACTTGTAACTCAAGTTGAAATTGTTCGTAATGTTTTGTTTTTTTCCTCCTTTTTTATTGTGGCTATACTTGTTAGATTTTTCGGAAAAAATAAAAAACAGATATAGAAAACTAGAAATATTTTTTTATATTTACAAAATCCTCGGCCAATTCTGGATGGCAGGCAATTTCGATAGTTCCTTCGGGCAAGTTGTCTAAAAAGGTGTCTAGATTTTTTATCCAATCAAGGCTTATTAAAAAATTTGAGGAAACACAGCTGCTATTGATATAAGTTTTCTTATTGATAATTCTTAGTAGATGCAAAACATATGAAATTAGTGCATGTTTTGGCATCTTGATGCTATCACCAAAGCGGATGTATGGGATGTTATATTTTTCCTGTAGGTTGATTGCTGCCTTGAAAAAAGACGGAAAAAAATGAACATGTTCATGGGAGTTGATTCCGTCTGGATATCTTCCAAAAATTGCATGAAATTCCTCGATTTGTTTTTCCCAATCAGCCTGGACTTTTTTGGTGGTAATTTTTCTTGTTAATATTTTGGCCAAAAAAGCTGAAACTCTCTTTGAAACACCGCTTCTTTTGTTTCGATCATCTCCTATTTCATGCAGAATATCAAGATGAATGTCTAATTTTACCCCAGAACGCTGCAGTTCAGCTATTTCTTTTGCCGAAAGTTCACCTTCAGTCATAATTGCAATACGGTTTATTTTTCCAAGCGACAGGAGATATAGAATATTTCTGTTAGCGCGAGGGCTGATACCAAAATCATCTGCGCATACAATAAGTCTTTGGCGATGTGATTCTTGGAAGTTAATCATAACTTGTTATTAATTTGAGGAAATGACAACACATGGTACAATTATAACAAATTAAAATTCTAACGTAAATACTTTAAATTAATAAATAAAATACATTATGGAATTAAAAAATTTCAATGTTAATTTCTTTTTTATAACATTGCTTGCAATCAGTATCGCAACATTCTTTATTTTCAAGCCATTTTTTATTGCAATTTTGTTGGCTGCAATTCTGGCAGTTATTTTTCAAAGACCTTTTAACTTCTTCTTGAAAATTACTGGGGACAGAAGAAAAATAAGCGCGCTGGCAACAGCCTTGTTGGGGATGATAATTTTTGGGGGAATATTTCTAGGTGTTATTGGTTTAGTTTTCAATGAAGCTTCAGGCATGTACCAGCGAGTGTCTTTAGATGGTGGTATTTCCAATGAAAAATATATTAACAATGTGACTAATATTGTTATTGCTAATCCAGTGGCCAAGTCACTAGGCGTGGATAAGCTTATTAATAAAGACACTATTTCAAATTCATTTGCTCAAATTGGTCAAGGAGCTGTGATTATTTTTCAAAAAACTTATCAAGGTATTGTGGACTTTTTATTTTTGACGATAGTGACATTTTTTACGCTGTATTATTTTTTGGTTAGTGGCAAGGAGTTGGTTAAGAAAATTATGTTTCTTAGTCCACTGCGAGATTCACATGAAAAAATGTTGATCGAGAAATTTATTTCCATGAGTAGGGCAACAATCAAGGGGACATTGGTGATTGCTGTGATACAAGGAACAATTGGTGCAATTTTGTTCGCTGCAGTTGGTGTTTCATCGGCTGTTGTTTGGGGATTGGTGATGATGTTTCTTTCACTTATTCCAATGTTTGGTACTGGTTTGGTTTGGCTCCCAGCCGGTCTTATTCTGCTGGCAATTGGACAAGTGTGGCAAGGTTTTGTGGTGCTCGGTGTGGGAATAGGGATTATTTCTACTATTGATAATTTTCTTAAACCTAAGTTGGTAGGAAAAGACACACAAATGCATCCGCTGGTTGTTTTCTTTGCAACACTTGGTGGAATAAGCATGTTTGGATTCCTCGGTTTTATTATTGGACCGATAATAGTCGCACTCTTTCTTACACTTTGGGAAATTTATGAAGTTCAATTCAAAAAACAATTAAAAAAATATAATAGCTAATCATGGAGCATAAATTATGGATCATAGAGCAGTAATGCGATCCAAAAATTTTTCCATGTTCCATGTTCCATGTTCCATGAATTCTATCAACATTTACCACTAATTCTTAATCCGATTGCATTAACAATTGGATCAGTTGCAATAAGGTGGTATGCTCTCTCGTATTTAGTTGGCTTCGTGGTGGTATATTTGTTGTTGAGATTAAGAATCAAAAAAGGAGAATTTTCAAAAGTCATCAGCCATCAGTTATCAGTAAGTAAAAATTGCAATCAAAAAAATGATGACCGATTGCTAATCGCTGAATGCAGTGATTTAGTTTTGGATTTTTTGTTGGTGACTTTTTTTGCCGCACTTGTTGGTGGTAGACTGGGATATGTGTTTTTTTATAATGCGTCATATTTTTTCTCTCATCCTCTTTCAATAATTTCACCACTTGATAAGAGTGGTAAGATTGTTGGAATTTTTGGAATGAGTTATCATGGTGCCCTGATTGGAATAATTATTGCAAGTTACTTTTTTCTCAAAAAAAATAAAATAAATTTTTTAGCTTGGGCTGATTTTGTTATTCCAGCTGCGGCCGCTGGATATTTTTTTGGTAGAGTTGGAAATTTTTTAAATGGCGAATTATATGGACGCATAACCACATCACAAATTGGAATGTATTTTGCAAGTGATCCTTCGTCCTTACGTCATCCTTCACAATTATATGAAGCAATTTTGGAGGGTATTTTGCTGGCTACTATTCTTTGGATATTGCGCAATAAGAATTTTCCAAAGGGTTTTTTGTTTGGAATTTATTTGATTGGATATGCATTGTTGCGTATTTTTGTGGAACAGTTCCGCCAGCCAGATTTGCAGGTAGGTCTTTTTTTGACTTATTTCACGATGGGACAAATTTTATCATTGGCAATGTTGGCGAGCGGAATAATTTTAATGGTTTCAAAAAAGAGAAATTAGTAGTATACTAAAAATAGAATAGAAAATATTATAAATTTATTGTAAATTAATATGAAAAAGAGGAATTTAATTGTATCATTGTTTTTGGCTGGCATTATTGTTGTGGCTATAATTATTTGGGGAACTAATCAGCCAGAAAAATTGCCGACTGCGCCCTCATTTGCACAAGCGGGAAATGACCAATCAGACGTCGTGCTTTATTTTGGACAAGAATGTCCTCATTGCAAAGATGTGGATAAGTTTATTGTCGATAATCAAATTGAACAAAAGGTTATCTTCGCCGAGAGGGAGGTTTGGCATAATGTCGATAATCAAGCTGAAATGGATGAAAAAATAATGGAATGCGCTTTGGATAAAAATAAAGTCGGAGTGCCATTTCTGTTTATTAGAGGTAAATGTTATATCGGTGTTGCTGATGTTGAAAAACAATTTAAAAAAGAAGCTGGAATTCAATAGTCGTGAAAAAATTCAAACATGCAAAATGCTGATACGAAAAATATAAACAGAATTACCAAATATATAAAATTGTAGCTTGCTCATGAATAAAAATAAAAAATTTTTAGATATTAAAACTGGTAAACAGCAACAATGTGTTGCTGATTTTCGCTTAGCGATGAGAAATAAACAATCTGTTTCTACGCTTTTCTCTAAGGGTGGCAGAACGGATAATTTTTTCACTGAAGATTCTAAGTTATATATCACGCCAGCAGAGCAAATTTTGCTTCGCAGTGGCATCGAACTCAATCGTAAGTCACATGGTTGGGACACTATCAGTGCGCGTGTGGTGACCAAATTTGTTCGTTATAATCCAAGCCAGGCTAGTTTGTTATTGAAAGAATTGGAGAAGCGCTATGAGTTATTTAATGAATCTACTGGCGATGTGGCTAAGAATTTTTTGGGACAATTTTCCACTGTCAAACTTTGGAATGCTTCAATTATAGGTTCTATTTTATTTGGAATGGTTATGATGACGTTTGTGTATAAATATCTTGGTCAGGGCGCCGCAGCTAATGAGATTGATCCAACTGAAGTTGCAAGGGAGCAAGTTTTGAATCAGCCAGTTGCGCTTAGTGTGGCTGACACTGAATCTGACGCGCAATCGTTTGCCGAAGAAGTGAGGAAACTTGAGCAAATTAGGAGTACTGAATCTCTAGAAGGCGAGATGATAGCCATGGTTAAGGGACATCCTATTGAAAAAATGGTTCCATATATTGCCAAACAAGATCGAACAGTGGCTGCTTTTATTGTGGCAATTGCCAGAAAAGAGAGTGGTTGGGGAGAACATGTTCCTGTTTTGAATGGCAAAGATTGCTATAATTATTGGGGATATCGTGGAATTAGAGATAAAATGGGTACTGGTGGGCATACTTGCTTTGACAGCCCCGAAGATGCTGTCAACACTGTGGCCAAACGAATCACAACATTAGTAGAAGAAAATGGTAGAAATACGCCAGAAAAAATGGTTGTCTGGAAATGTGGTTCAAGTTGCGCTGCTACAGGTGGTCAGGCGGCTGCCAACAAATGGATTGATGATGTAGGCAGTATTTTTGATCAATTTAACACAAAAGAATAGAGGATATTATTTTATAGAAATTGTCCTTGTTTGTAATGTGGGCACTTATTGATTTGAAATAACAAAATTTTGATAAAATGACGAAATAAAAAGCCTTTAAAAGGGCTTTTTATTGTTATTTTTTCAATAAAATGGCTCAAATAAAGCATATTTTTATTTTGAAAATTTTGTAAAGTGTGGATAACATGTTTGACTCCATCGGTATTTTTTGATATCATATGGTTTCTGTCCCTGAAGGCAATTTCAGATCAGGGACTATTAAATTATTAAAAATAACTTATGCGTAAACCCTCGTGGTTTAAAAAGGAGAAGATGCAGGCATGGAAAAAACAAGCTAAACAAGTAAAGGCTATTGCTCAAAAAAGTAATCTTTCTTATTTTGTTATTGCACTCTTTGTTTTTGCTGTGATTGCAAATCTATGGGATGCTGAAACTACTTCATATGCGCAAGCATTCACTGGTAGCGGCATGGAAAATAATCTACAATCTCCAATATTTGAAAAACAAAATCAGATATTCATAAAGGAAAATTCAGGCAAAATAAAACAAGATATCAAGATAGAAAACATTTTTTTTCAGCAAATAAAAAATGATGGTAAAATAAATTCATCTGTATTTGCTCAAAAAATATATGAAATAGTTGGGGAAACTCCTATTAAGGAGATGGTTCCATTTATTTCTCTTCGCGATGAAAAAGTCGCAGCATTTTTGGTAGGAATAGCTAAAAAGGAAAGCAGTTTTGGTTTAGCCTCACCATCAAAAGACGGAAAGGATTGTTATAATTATTGGGGATATAAGGGAGAGGGTGGACGTGGAACTGGCATGGGATATGCATGCTTTACCAATGCTGAAGAAGCTATTAAAATCGTGGGCGACCGTATTGAAGTTTTGGTGAATAAGCAAAGAAATACTCCAGAGCGCATGGTTGATACTTGGAAGTGTGGAAAAAGTTGCCAAGGAGATCCTGGCGCATCTGGTTGGGTTAAGACAGTAGCATTATATTTTGAGAAAATTGTAGGATAGAAAATATACATATATAAACTTTTAAAAAAATCGGAGATAGTCTCCGATTTTTTTGTTGTACTCTTATTGAAAAATATGATACAATTCAAGCAAGTAAAATAATAAAAAAAGAAATAAATTTAATTTTTTGAAACAAATATTTTTTAAGATGAAAAACTTCATTAAAGACAGATATCATCTGCTTTTTAAAGGTGCAGCAGAAAATCACTTACGCATTCAAAAT
>JBBQCF010000020.1:0-18483 GCA_038318455.1 Candidatus Moraniibacteriota bacterium | reverse complement strand
TGTTAATTTTATGGGCGGGGATAGGCGTTAGTTTGATTTATTTTCTTTTTGTCGATTATCAAAATTTTCACAGCGTAGCTTCAATTTTTGAGCTTAGAATATTTGCAGGAATTTTGGGGGCAATGGTGGCAGGTGGTTTTTTCTTTGCGCTGGCAGCATATTCCAAGGAAACTTGGATGGGATATGGAGATGTATACCTTGGTGTTTTGGTTGGAATGATTGTTGGTTGGCCAAATATTCTTTTTGCTCTGATGTTGTCTTTCACAATTGGCGCACTTATTAGTGTTGGTTTGATTGTGGTCAGTAAAAAAACCATGAAAAGCCAAGTTCCATTTGCACCATTTTTGATTACGGGAACTTTTTTGACAATTATTTTACCGCAAATTTTTCCAGCTCTTAGATATTGGTTTTATATATTAGGATAATATTTATGCATAAAAATAAGAAAGGTTTTTCTATTATAGAATTGATGGTGGTGATTGCTATTATGACAATCATGGTAGCCGTTTTGTTTTTAAAACAAGGTGACAGGAAGGCATATACTGATGTTGAAGCGGCAAGTAGAATTGTGGCAGCTCAAATTAGGGAGCTTCAAAATGAGTCTTTGAGTGGAAAAAAAATTGGAACAGGATATGCCAATAAATATTATTTCACCTTAACAAATCTTCCTGCGATACCGCCGCATACCACTACTACATACAGCATATCCTATCAAGATTCAGCAGGCACCGATTTGGGGAGTGCGCAAACTTTTGATATCGCAACTAAAAAAGTTAAATTTAAGTCACTCAACCCTACTTTTGAATTTCATTTCACAGCTCCAAGTGGCAATGTTAGCGCTGGAAGCGTTATAGAGATCGTGTCTAATGATAATACTGTTTCTGGATATATTTGCATCTCAAAGACTGGAAGTGTTATTGAGCAGAATACGAGTATTTGTCCATAAAAATAAAAAAATGCTAAAAAGAAAATCATCTAATGCTGACAGAGCATTGAGATTTGAGAATAAAAAAAACATAACAGGTATTTTTGCTTTTAAGGCAAGCGAAAATAAGCAAGGCTTTTCTTTGGTGGAGGTTTTGTTTTCATTGACTATTTTGTCTGTTGGCATCATCGCCGTGGTTCTTATGATGTCTTCAAACATCAAAAATTCAATCACAGCCAAGAACCAAGTGATCGCTTCCGAGCTTGCACAAGAAGGTGTTGAATTGGTGGTCAATTTTAAAAAGAACGACCCATTACGTTTCGTGAGTACTAATATGGTGACTAGGAAACCCGATGGCTCTAATTATCTGGTTGATGTTAATACTACCTATGCGGAATTTGCTGAAAATTCAAGTCAGCGACTTAATATCAACAATAATAGCGGTGTTTATTCTCATAGTATTGTAGACCCATTCACTCCTACGAAATTTTATCGAAGAATTGAAATTAAAAATAATATAGCGCCTGTTAAGACTATAATAGTTACGAGTTTTGTTACTTGGAATGGCATTGGTTTTGCTTTGATGGGTACTTGCAATATTGCAAATAAATGCGTTTCAATCGAAGCGACATTACCAGATTAAGGATAGTATTTTTTGGAATTAACGTGAATAAAAATGAAAAGAACGCAAAAAATAAAAAAAAGTAATAAAAAAAACACAATGAAATCTGGTTTTTCTCTTATAGAAACTTTGATTGCCTTGGCAGTTTTTTCAATTGCCGCTGTGATGCTGTCAGGGACTTTTGCTAGTTTTTTGAAAAGATATACTATCACAAAAAATGAACAAGTTGGCGCTGAAAGTGCTCAATATGCCATGAATCTGATGGCCAAAACAATTCGTAGTAGTGTTATCAAAACGGCATTTGTTAGTGGTAATGAAATATTAATGTTTGACAATTCAGCTGGCAAATGTGTTATATATGGATATGCTAATGGAACATTGTCAGTTGGTACTTCAAATCTTGCAGACATAGCTGCGTGTACTGCTACACCGCCATTGCCAAATTCCCCACTAACAAAGGCTGGAGAAATTTCCGACATCTCTTTTTATGGTACTCCAACGGCGGGTGCAGTTATTGGAAAAATTTTGATATTAGCAAAACTTCCTGCTGGCAATGCCGCACAAATTCAAACAGTCGTTTCCTTAAGGTAGGGGACGTAAGCTTCGTGTGTTTTTTTCAGGCCAAAAAGAAGATATTTTCTCAAGAAGTAGGTTTAATGCCTATTTTTTGTTTTGTATGATATAATAAGATTAAGATAAAAATGGTAAATATCTGGAAAATATGAATAAAATTGAGACTAAAAATAGAATAGCAAAACTTCGCCAGGAAATTGACAGGCATAGGCATGCTTATCATGTTAAAGATGAGCCAGAAATTTCCGATGAGGCATTTGACTCTCTTTTTGAAGAGCTTTTAAAATTGGAAAAAGAATTTCCAGAATTTTTTTCGCTGACCAGTCCCACGCAAAGAGTCGGAGCCGAGCCTCTTAAGGCTTTCAAAAAAGTGAGACATGCAAACAGACAGTGGTCGTTTGATGATATTTTTGATTTTGAAGGATTGGTAGCGTGGGATGAAAAAATTAAGAGAATGGTTGAGAAGGCGCAGATTGCTGATGACCGATTGCTGATTGCTCGAAATCATGATAATGGTGTCACGGAAAAAGTCATCAGTCATCAGTTTTGCTCCGAGCTTATCCCAATGGAGACATCAGTCATTGAATATTGCTGCGAAATGAAAATTGATGGTTTGAAGATGATCCTTACCTATGAGAATGGTGTGCTTGTCGCTGGGGCAACTCGTGGCGATGGAGCTGTGGGGGAAGATGTTACTCATAATATTAAAACAATTCAATCTGTTCCATTGGAACTAGAAAATAAAATTGATGCTATTGTGGTTGGTGAATGCTGGCTAGGCAAAGCAGAACTAGCAAGAATAAATGTTGAGAGACAAAAAAAAGACGAAGCTGTTTTTGCCAACACGAGAAATGCAGCTGCTGGAACAATCAGACAACTTGATTCAAAAATTGCAGCCAAAAGAAAATTAGATTCATTTATTTATGATATAGATGAGCTCATAGTCACAAGTCACAAGTCATCAGTCAACAAAAATACAGGGGAATTCGATGACCGATTACAGCTTGCCGATGACAAGAAAAATTCAACTGAAAATAATTTATTAGAAATACCAAATACTCAAGTTGAGGAATTAAATTTATTAAAGCGTCTTGGATTTAAGGTTAATCCAGAATTTAAGCTTTGCAAATCGGTTCAGGAAATTCAAGATTTTTATGAAAGTTGGACACAAAAAAAGGATAAACAGGATTATGAAATTGATGGCATTGTTATTAAGATAAATTCAAGAAAAATTCAAGAGGCCTTGGGCTATACGGGCAAAGCTCCGCGCTGGGGAATTGCCTATAAATTTCCAGCCGAGCAAGTGACGACAGTGGTGGAGGATATTTTGGTACAAGTTGGTCGCACGGGAGCGCTAACACCAGTTGCGCACCTTCGCCCAGTGCGTGTGGCAGGCTCTGTAGTGAGTCGCGCGACCCTTCATAATGAGGATGAGATAAAGAGGCTTGACGTGAGAATTGGTGACACTGTGGTCATCCACAAGGCTGGAGATGTCATTCCAGAGGTGGTTTCGGTGGTAAAAAGCCTTAGAAATGGCAGTGAAAAGGAATTTAAGATGCCCGAAAAATGTCCTATTTGTGGTGGAGAAGTGGAAAGAAAAGTTGTTGGAACAAAGAAACAAGAAAAAAAGTCAGATGTTGAAGCAAGCGCTGCACACTTTTGTCTCAATCCGAAATGTTTTGCGGTTGAGATGGGGCAAATGATTCATTTTGTGTCAAGAAAAGGTTTTGATATTGTGGGTCTTGGTGAGAGTATTATTGAAAGATTGATGAGTGAAGGAATAATTTCCAATTTTGCTGATATTTTTGATCTTAAAATTGGAGATATTCAGCCATTGGAAAGATTCGCAGAAAGATCATCAGAGAAATTAATTGAATCAATTGAAAAAAGTAAGCATGTTTCTTTGGACAAATTTTTGTATGCACTTGGAATTCGCTTTGTAGGAGAAGAAACGGCTGTATTAATTTCTTCTGAAGTTAATACAGAATTCCCAATTCCCAATGCCCAATTCCCAAGCCAATCCCAAAATTCAAATGACAAAAAAGTACAAACACTGACTGATTTGATTGAAATATTTCCGCAAATTAAAAAGGAACAATGGCTTGGGATTAAGGGCATCGGGGAAAAATCAGCTGAAAGTTTGTCACTTTGGTTTAATGATAAAAATAATCTTGGATTATTGCAAAAAATGGCTGAATTTGGAGTTGAAATTACTACTGAAGATAAACTGCAAGTTGGAAGTGACAAATTTCATGGCCTGACATTCGTGCTTACTGGTCAATTGAACAGCTTTACAAGGGACCAAGCAAAAGATATGATAAGAAAGGAAGGTGGAAGTGTTTCATCCTCTGTTAGTAAAAAAACAGATTATGTTTTGGCAGGAGAAGCTGCCGGGTCAAAATATGACAAAGCTTTAGCACTAGGAGTTAAGGTCATAGATGAAGAAGGATTTAATGTGTTATTAGAAAAGTGATTTAAAGATAGGTTTAAAATCCAAAATCCAAATGACAAATGCCAAATAAAATCCAAAGCTCAAAATCTTAAGTTTGAATTTGAGATTTAAGATTTTATTGGAAATTGGGATTTTGACATTTAGATTTAATGCTGAAATTTATGTTATCAAAAGAAGAAATTTTGCATATTGCTACACTTGCCCGTATTGGGGTGAGTGAAAAAGACGTTGAAAAATATCAGCATGATTTGTCTGATATTTTGGATTATTTTAAAAAATTAGAAGAAGCTGACACGGAAGGTATTGAGCCTATTGGGCATATTACTGGAATGCAAAATTCTTTTCGCACCGATGCTAATGCTGATTTTGGCTCACTTGGAAAAGAGGCAATCATGAAAAATGTGCCAGAAGTTAAAGATGAATATATTAAAGTAAAGTCAGTATTATGATTGTTTGTTGATAGTGTATTTAAAATTGATTTAGTTTTATAATAAATGTTCTTTGAATTTTTAATTTAAAATTTTTAATTTAAAATGAATTTTTAATGCTTAATTTTTAAAATTTGCATTTAAAATTTTTATTTGATTTCAAATTTAAAATTTCAAATTTCAAATTATTCCGAATGATACGAGAATTACATGAAAAATTAATAAATAAAGAAATAACCGCAACTAAACTTGCGGAGGATTATTTTGATGTGATTGAAAAAGGCGACCAAGAAATTGGCGCATATCTCACTTTGACGAAGGAATTGGCAATCGAGCAGGCTAGATTGGTTGATGAAAAAATTGCCAAAGGAGAAAAGATAGATTTGATCGAGGGAATTCCTTGTGCAATCAAAGATAATATTTGTATTGATGGTGTGCGTACCACTGCTGGTTCAAAAATTTTAGATAATTATATTGCACCATATGATGCAACTGTAATTCGAAAATTGAAAGATTGCGGAGCTGTGATTTTGGGCAAGGCAAACATGGATGAATTTGCAATGGGATCATCAACTGAAAATAGTGCATATAAAACCACCAAGAATCCAGTTGACACAAAAAGAGTTCCCGGTGGATCATCTGGTGGAAGTGTGGCAGCAGTAGCAGCGGGCGAAGCTGTTTGGTCTTTGGGAACTGATACTGGCGGTTCAATTCGTCAGCCAGCTTCTTTTTGTGGAGTTGTAGGACTCAAGCCTACCTATGGCAGAGTTTCACGTTCTGGTGCTATTGCAATGGCTTCTAGCTTGGATCAAATCGGACCAATTGCAAAGAGTGTTGAAGATGTGGCTATTATTTTGTCGCGAATTTCAGGTGAGGATATTTTGGATGCAACAACTGCCAAAAGTGGTGATAAGAATTATGAAGATTATTTGATTGGAAATATCACTGGAAAAGTTATTGGAGTTCCAAAGGAATATGTTGATGATTTGGATGGTGATATTAAAAAAGAATTTGAAAAATCTTTAGAAAAATTCAAGAAACTTGGAGCAAAAATTGAAACGATAAGTTTGCCACACTGCGAGTTTGCTTTGCCAACTTATTATATTATCATGACCAGTGAAGTTAGTTCCAATTTGGCAAAATTTGATGGCATTAAATTTGGTCTGCGTAGCGAAGATGAAAAAAATTCTGAAACTTCGGAAAAAGAATTGCCAAAAAAATTATTAGAAACATATTTAGATACACGTAAAATTGGATTTGGCGATGAAGTGAAGCGTCGTATCATGCTTGGGACATACACTCTTAGTGCTGGATATTATGATGCTTTTTATTTGAAAGCGCAAAAAGTTCGCGCACTTATTCGGAGGGATTTTGAGGAAGCTTACAAAAAAGTTGATTTTATTTATTCTCCAACCACGCCGGAAGTAGCTTTTAAATTTGGTGAAAAATCAAAAGATCCACTTAAGATGTATTTGTCAGATATTTATACAATTACTGCTAACTTGGCTGGTGTTCCTGCCATTTCTTTTCCAATAGGAACAATTTCAGTTGAGGGAAAAGAGCTGCCAGTGGGCGGACAATTGATGGGGAAGTGGTTTGATGAGGAAGGACTTTTGAATATGGCACATACGTATGAAATAAATTAAAAATAAAATAACAAAAATCAAAAAATAAATTCCAAACAAAATTCAATAATCAAATTAAGAAATATAAACCGCGAATATTTTGATTATTGCTATTTGAAATTTGTTCGGTGCTTGTGTTTTGTGATTTGGTTATTGTGAAGCTTATGCAATACGACATCCAAAATTTATCAGATGGAATAATCGCAATGCTGGTGAATTTTTATAGCTCTCCTTTTATGCTGGGTATAAAAATTTTTCTTGGAATTTATATAGCAGTTATTCTTATTGATATTATATTGATGCTAATTTTGCGCGATATTCCGCAACATTTGCGCGTTGGATTGAGGGGTGCAGATTTGCCACTTGTTTCAAAAGGTAAAATGCAAAAACGTTGGGACAAGGTCATGGCCAGACTTAAGGATGGGAATATTTCACAATATAAGGTTGCAATCATTGAAGCTGATGCAATTGCTGAAGAAATGTTGAGCGGTATTGGTTATAAGGGCGCCAATATGAGTGAAAAGCTTGAACAGGTTGGAGCAATTCATTTGGATGATCATCTTGAAGCATTGAAGGGCGCACATCAAATTAGAAATAAAATTGTACATGAAAAGGATTATGTTATTGATCATCGTATGGCGATGGCTGTGATAGGTGTGTATGAGAATTTTTTGAAATATTTGGAATTTCTAGACTGATATTGCGAATTAAGAGGTATGAAAATAGAAAAAATGCAGATCGGGCATTGTTTTTTTGTCGTATTTTCAACTCTAATCTTGGATATTTTTTAATTGTGTCTTTAGTATTTTTGTTGTATGATATAAATAATTAGCATTTCAGATTAAACACTTTAAAAGAAATACGAAAAAAAGATTCTTGTTGCTGTGGTGTATAATTTTACAAAAACAAACAAAAAATGACGAAAAAAGTCGCAAAAAATAATAATACGTTTCTTCCTTTTTCAGTTACTGCATATCAAGATAGTGTCTTGCTATTTTATGCTAACAAAAGTGCAAATGAAACAAAACTGTTTCTTTCTAGGAGTGAAAACGGTTTGAATTTTTTCACAAAAAATTCAGTTGAAGTTTTTTTAGAAAAGGGAAAACAAGAAAAACTTGCTAATTGTGAGGATTTTTCTTTTTTTACTTATGGCCATGAACATTACTTGATGTATTCTCGAAAGGTTGGCACAAAAAAACAAACGGTTATCGCAAAATCAACCAATTTGTCCATTTTTGAAGTTATCGCGGAAAATGTAAAATTGCCAAAAGATGCAACAATAATCCTTTCTGGTCATAAATATAAGAAAAACTTTCTTTCTTATTATGGTGGAAAATCGATGCATGTTGCAGGTTCTGATGATCTTAAAGTATGGCATTCAACAGGTGCGATGTTGGATTCTCGAAAAAAATATTTTGATGAGCATGGCTTGCTCGTGATTGGAAGTGTCATTGTTGATCGTGGAATTTTTGTTCTATACAAAGCTCAAAGTAAAAAAGAAAATGACAAGAAAATAAAAATTGGAGGAGCTTTATTTTCTCTTGAAAAACCCTATGTTCCAGTTTGGAGATCAGACGAACCTATTTGGGAAGAATCACTGGAAAAGAGCAAATATCCGGACAAGTTTCTTGGTTGCGCTATCATCAAAGATTCGCTTCAAATTTATCTTTCATCACTTGAAAATGATTTTTTTGTAAAAACTATTGACTTGAGTTCGTCTGGTTTAAATGTTATAAAAAATGCCAGAATATTAAAAAGACATCACGCAAATCCTATTTTGAAACCTAATGGTGAAAATAGCTGGGAAAATGATGCAACATTCAATCCTGCAGCTCTTCATTTGGACAACAAAATTCATTTGATATATCGAGCGATTGGCGCTAATGGGATATCGGTTTTTGGTTATGCTTCATCAAAGGATGGCGTGAATATTGACGAAAGATTAGATTATCCTGTTTTTGCTTTGGAAAATCCTTTGGAAGTTGCCAACCAACAATCATCATTTGCAAATCCATATGTTTCAGGTGGTTCTTGGGCAGGCTGCGAAGATCCACGACTAACTCAAATTGGAGATCGTATTTATATGACTTACGTGATGTTTGATGGTTGTAATCCTCCAGGCGTTGGAATGACATCCATTAGCGTGAGTGATTTTTTAAATAAAGTTTGGAAATGGAAAAAGCCCATGTTTATCTCCAAGCCAGGAGAAATTCAAAAAAACTGGATGGTTTTTCCTGAAAAAATAAATGGAAAATATGCAGTTCTGCATAGTATCACGCCAAACATTGCAATCGAATATGTAGACAGCTTGGAAGATGACAAGTTGATTATTGAAAGCATGAAAAAACCAGGACGCGACGAGCATCGCTGGGATAATATAGTGAGGGGAGCTGGATCTCCTCCGCTTAAAACTAAATATGGTTGGCTGATTTTATACCACGCTATGGACAAGAGAGATCCTAATAAATATAAAGTTGGTGCGATGCTACTTGATCATAATGATCCGACAAAAATTCTGCACCGCTGTAAGCATCCAATTTTGGAGCCAATAGCTCATTATGAAAACAACGGAGCCAAATCTGGAGTCGTGTATGTTTGTGGTGCAGTTATCAAAGATGAAACATTGCTGGTGTATTATGGAGGTGCTGACAGTGTGGTTTGCGTGGCTAGTGAAAATCTAGATGAATTTCTAGATGACTTGACTACGCATGTTGTCGCTGAAGAATCTCTTTTGAGTAAACTTAATAAACCAAAAACAAAAATTAAAAAAGAAATTTTATAGGCAAGGCCTATTTGAATTTCAATTAATATTTTATGCTAGTAATAAGACGTTCAACTCATAATCCTCTTTTAAAACCAATTTCAGATCATTCCTGGGAGTCCTTCGGTGTTTTTAATTGGTGTCCAATACAGGATAAAAATAAAGTTCATGCTCTGTATCGTGCAGAGTCAGATGTTGAATATGTTCATAAAAAAGAACTACGTATTTCAACTATTGGTTATACTGAAAGCGAGGACGCTCATCATTATGAGGATCGAAGACAGTTTATTGTGCCTGAAAATGAATGGGAAAAATTTGGTTGTGAAGATCCACGGGTGACAAAAATTGATGACACTTATTATATTTTTTACACTGCACTTTCAACTTATCCATTTTCTGCAGAAGGTATAAAAATTGCCGTCGCAACCACGAAGGATTTCAAGAAAATTGAGGAGAAACATTTAGTGACTCCTTTTAATGCTAAGGCAATGGTTCTTTTCCCTGAAAAAATAAACGGAAAGTATGTGGCGATGTTGAGCGCTCACACTGATTCTCCTCCAGTGATAACAGCTTTGGCTGAATTTGATAAATTGGAAGATTTGTGGAGTGAGGATTATTGGAAAAACTGGCATGAAAATATTGAAGACCATCGCATTGTCCTTCGAAGAGGCGAGAGTGATCATGTGGAAATTGGATCAGCCCCAATTAAAACTAAAGATGGTTGGCTAATGATATATTCTCATATTCAAAATTATTTTAGTGATAATAAAATTTTTGGGATAGAGGCCTTGCTTCTTGATTTGAAAGATCCTTCAAAAATAATCGCCAGAACTTCAGGTCCACTTTTAGTGCCAGAGGAAACCTATGAAGAATTTGGACAAGTTCCCAATGTTATTTTTCCATCGGGGTCATTTGTGGCTGGCAAGAAATTGTTTATCTATTATGGCGCAACGGATACAACATGTTGTCGTGCTAGCGTCAATCTGGATGATTTGCTAAGTAGTATCAAAAAAGAATCAGTTTTTAAGCGTTATGAAAAAAATCCAACACTTTTGCCAATTGCGGAAAATGCATGGGAAGATAAGGCGGTTTTCAATCCGGCAGCTATTGAGCTGGGAGGAAAAACTCATATTATTTATCGCGCAATGGGACACGAAGATACTTCAGTGATGGGATATGCATGTTCTAAAAATGGTAAGGATATCGACGAGAGATTGCCAGAGCCTATTTATGTTCCAAGACGATCGTTTGAAGGAAAGACACACCCAGGAAATTCAGGATGTGAAGATCCACGTATCACCGAAGTTGGAGATTCTTTATATATGTTTTATACAGCTTATGATGGTGTTAATCCGCCAGTGGTTGCCGCAACCAGCATAAAGACCAAAGATTTCTTGAAAAAGAATTGGAATTGGACAAATCCAGAGATTGTAACACCTATGGGTATTGATAATAAGGACGCCTGTCTTTTTCCTGAAAAAATAAAAGGGCATAACTGGGTTTTCCATCGCGCACATAATCACATTTGTTTTGATCCTGTCAAATCACTTAATTTTAGACTTGATAGGGTTGAAAGCTTCACACCAATTGTGGGGCCAAGAACTGGCATGTGGGATTCTCAAAAAGTTGGTATTGCTGCGCCACCAATAAAAACCAAGAAAGGCTGGCTCTTGATTTATCATGGTGTTTCTGACGATAGTATTTATCGTGTTGGAGCGTTGCTACTCAAATTGAAAGAGCCAAGTGTGGTGCTAGCTAGAACTACCGATTTTATTTTTGAGCCAGAAACTGAATATGAGAAAAATGGTCAAGTAAATCAAGTCGTTTTTCCATGCGGTATTGTAAACAAAAAAGGAACATTGTTTATGTATTATGGCGGAGGGGATAGTGTGGTTGGTGTGGCTACTGCTAGCCTGGAGAAAATATTAAAAGCAATGGATGTTTAGAAGAAACTTTAGATGAAATAAGAAAAACAGTATCAAAATGAGGATACTGTTTTTTTAATGCGGTCTTTATTAGGGTTCCATCTTGCAATAATGCGGGGCCGATGGGACTCCTTCTCACCTAAAATTCCTCGCGATTAGGCAGAGGAATTTCTCCTTCGAAGCCTGGGTTTTTAAAAACGCAAAATCATTTGCCTTTTTAAAATACCCTTCTCGTCCCTTTCGACTAAATATTATTCTTAAAAACCACACCCTTTTATTGGTGTGGCTTTTAAAAATAATGCGGGGCCGATGGGACTCGAACCCACGACCTATTGCGTGACAGGCAATCGCTCTAACCAGCTGAGCTACGACCCCATTAAATTTCTATTCAATTGTGTAGCAGGGGCGGGACTCGGACCCGCGACCCCAGCCTTATGAAGGCTGTGCTCTAACCAGCTGAGCTACCCTGCCATTATAAGCATGGAATAAAAAAACGTAAAGTAGAAAACAAAAAATAACTGTCACTTATAGTTAGATTTTCGCTTTACGCTTGTTTAATACTCTGTTGCGGGAGGTGGATTTGAACCACCGACCTCGTGGTTATGAGCCACGCGAGCTGCCAGACTGCTCCATCCCGCTATATTCGAATTTGATAGTAACACATTCCTTATTATACGCATTTTTTAGGCATTGTCAAACTTAGTCCTTAGTGCTTATTTTGCTTGCCTTGCCTAGCTTTTTCCGCTATAATAGATAAGTAATCAAAAGTAAAAACACTCTAGTTAAATATTATTGTGCAATTTAACAGGGTAAAAACAGAAAAATAAATGACACTAAAATCATATCTTTGGGGGATAAGACTCTCCACAGCGATTTCATTTGCTGCTTGGGTTTTGGTGGTAAAGCAAGTTGATCCTGAAAAAACTGGAATAGTTGGACAAGTTCTTTTTTTTGCGAGCGCACTGCTTTTTCTCTCGGGATTGTTCATTCTTTTTTTTACTTGGATGCGCAAGGTGGTCAGGGGAAGTGAGGAAGTTGCACTTACATATATCGGGATTAGTTTTAGGCAGGGGATATTGATAGCTATATTGCTTTGTTTTTTATTGATATTGCAACAATATCGAATTTTAACTTGGTGGGATGGCGCATTGTCGGTAGTTGGGATATTACTAGTTGAGTTATATTTCATAACAAGAAGATAGAATTTTAATATAAACATAATTGATTAAATCTAAAATCTAAATGACTAATGTCAAATAAAGTTCTAAGTCTAAAATCCTAAGTTTGGATTTATGCATTGAGATTTTATTGGAAATTTAGATTCGAGATTTTGGATTTTAGAAAAGTTAATACGGAAAAAATAATCTGAATTTTAAAGAAAATTTTATGGCAAAAAGCAACATCAAAAAAAGTGAATATGGCGCAAAGGAAATTCAAGTGCTTGAAGGTTTGGATCCAGTTCGTAAGCGTCCCGGAATGTATATCGGCGGAACCTCGACAGAAGGTCTGCATCATTTGATTTGGGAAGTTGTGAACAATTCCATCGATGAAGCAATGGCTGGAAATGGAAATGATATTTTGGTGCAACTTTTGCCTGATAACTATATTTCAGTGCGTGATTATGGTCGTGGTATTCCAGTAGAAATTCATCCGCAAACAAAAAAATCAACACTGGAAACGGTGCTGACAGTTTTGCATGCTGGTGGAAAATTCGGCGGAGAAGGGTATAAAATTTCCGGAGGACTTCATGGTGTCGGTGTGTCGGTTGTAAATGCTCTTTCAGCAGTGACAAAAGTTGAAGTTCATCGTGAAGGAAAAATTTGGACACAAGAATATAGACGTGGAATTCCAGTAGCACCAGTAAAACCAATTGGAAAATCAGATCACACTGGAACAACAATTTCATTTCAAGCTGATTCGGAAATTTTTCCAGAAATAAAATACAGTTGGACAAAAATTTTAGATTACGTTCGTCAACAAGCATATCTTACTAAAGGTGTGAAAATTGTGGTTGAGGATCATCGCGAAGTTTTGACAGAAAAAGATGCATACAAAATTCGTCGTCATGGTTTTTATTTTGACGGAGGAATTGTTTCATTTGTAAAATTCCTAAATCGTGGAAAGCAAATAAAAAATGAAATGCCTGTGTATGCTGAAAAAACAGTTGATGATGTGGCAGTTGAAATTTCTTTGCAATATACTGATGGATATAAGGAGCATTTATATTCTTTTGCTAATAATATTTTCACTCCAGAGGGTGGAATGCATGTGACAGGATTCAAAATGGCACTGACTCGCGTGCTGAATGATTATGCAAAAAAGAATAATCTTATCAAAGAAAAGGACGGAGGAATGACGAGTGAAGATTTAAAAGAAGGTTTGACGGCAGTGGTTAGTGTGAAACTTCGCAATCCTCAATTTGAAGGTCAGACAAAATCCAAATTGGGAAATGCTGAAGTCAGGGGAATTGTTTCCAGTGTTACCTCTGAAGGTTTGGTGGAATTTTTGGAAAAGCATCCAAATAATGCCAAGGCAATGATTGAAAAATGTTTGCTCACCGTGAGAGCTAGAATTGCAGCCAGGGCTGCTAAAGACGCTGTGCTGCGAAAGGGAGCACTTGAGGGAATGACTCTTCCAGGAAAATTGGCAGACTGCACCACTCGCAATGCTGAACTTTCTGAATTATATATTGTGGAGGGAGACTCTGCTGGAGGATCAGCCAAGCAAGGACGAAATAGAATGTTTCAAGCTATCTTGCCACTTCGAGGAAAATTAGTGAATGTGGAAAAAACCAGTCTTGATAAAGTGGTAAAATCGGATACCTTGAAACCAATTATTATTGCACTTGGAACTGGAATTGGAGAAACATTTGATGCTAGCAAAATTCGTTATGGAAAAATTATAATCATGGCCGATGCCGACGTCGATGGATCACATATTCGTGTGCTTCTTTTGACATTCTTTTATCGCTATTTTGAGGAACTCATTACGAATGGAAATATTTATATTGCTCAACCACCACTTTATCGAATTCAAAAAGGGAAGGATGTGCGTTGGGTTTATAATGATGAAGAAAAAGATGTAATCATTGAAGAATTAAGATTAAAAGCTGCTGATAAAGCTTCCGAGAAAAAAGCTGCTGCCAAGAAAGAAAAAGGTGACGATCCTGCCTCATCGGCAGACGCGGAATTAACTCAAGAAGAAATCGAAGAAGAGGGTGGCGATGTAGAAAAAATTGCTGGTGTAACAATCCAACGCTATAAAGGTCTTGGAGAAATGAATCCGCAACAACTGTGGGATACAACTATGGATCCAGCTCAAAGAAAGATGATGCAAGTTCACATTGAAGATGCTGAAGAAGCTGATCGCGTGTTTGATATCTTGATGGGATCTGATGTTGAGCCACGCAGACGCTTCATTCAAACACATGCTAAGAGTGTGAAAAACTTAGATATTTAAAAAAAATATTCACAAAAATATTCTAGCCGCTTACTTCTTATTGGCTAGTTATAAAAATAAAGAGTCAGACAATTTTTTTGTCTGACTCGTTTTTATTTAGTTTTCATATCCTGGCGGTGGACATGGCTTGGCTCGCAATTCACTGCAAGCATAGGCGCACGCTCTTGCTCTGTCTTTTGGTAGTGAAGCAAGAGTTGGCATTTCTTCATGTTTTTTTCTGAAGAAGTCGCTGAATCCAGGTGTTGGTTTTCTGCTGTTTTCTTCTTCACGTAGGACTTTGCGTGACGCGGCTGATAATGTCTGCTTCCGCTTGGTAGCTTTGCTCATGATGAGACTCCTGTGTTTGAGGTGGTTTGTCTGCTTAATTTTTTTGCGAAAATAGAAAGAACTTCAATTCACCTCCTTTATCTCCTATTAAATATGTTGATATATCTCAAGCATAGTACTTTATAAATTAATGTCAAATAAGGCATATTTTCAACTATGGACAAATTTTTTTATTCTGATATAATTGTTTTTGTAGCTCAAATATGGGCCGGTAGCTCACCTGGTAGAGCGCCTCACTTGCACTGAGGAGGTAGCGGGTTCAAGTCCTGTCCGGTCCACCCTGATAAGTTTAAGGTTTATAAAGTTGTAAAGTTTATAAAGTATTTTGATCCATGACGTGATGGACTTTATGAGCTTTTTGCTTTATGAACTCTTTTCGGGCGATTAGCTCAGTTGGTTAGAGCGCGTCACTGATAATGACGAGGTCCGAGGTTCGAGTCCCCGATCGCCCACATTTGACAAAATCTTTACAATAAGGTAGGATTTAACTATAAAGAAGCCCCAAGGGCTTTTTAAAAAACCTTAAAATCATACATCATATAGCATAGAACATGTAGCAATTTCATTAAATATGACTTTGTTTATGAGAAAATGTTTGTATGTTCGTATGTTTACATGTTTATATGTTAAACAAAGTTATGCAATTTTTCATGGAAGCTAAGGCTGAAATGTTTAAGGTAAACTGGCCAACAAGAAAGCAAACAGCAAATTATACATTGCTTGTGATAGCAGTTAGTTTGGTTATCGCAGCATTTTTGGGCGGTTTGGATTGGATTTTTAGTTATATTTTGAAAACATATATCATTAAATAATATAGCATATAACATAAAGCATATAGCATATAACATTGAAATCACAGGGAATTGAAGCGTGTTTTAAATTCCCATGATACATGATACATGCTACATGATACATGAATTAAATGGCAAAGCAGACACAACATCATGGGCGAGCTTGGTATGTGATTCACACATATTCTGGTTATGAAGACAACGTTACCAGAAATTTGAAACAGCGTATCGAATCAATGGATATGCAAGATCTTATTTTCGATGTAATAGTGCCAAAGGAAAACAAGATTAAAATTAAGAACGGAAAAAGAACTGTTTTTGAAGAAAGGATTTATCCTGGCTATGTGTTGGTAAATATGGTGGTGACTGATGCTTCTTGGTATGTCGTCAGAAACACGCCGAATGTTACTGGATTCATTGGTCTCGGAACAACACCAACTCCTGTTGATCCAAAAGAAATTGAGATGCTTAAGAAAAGAATGGGTGTTTCAGAACCTAAATATAAGATTGACCTTAAAAATGGTGACGCAGTGAAAATCAATGAAGGACCATTTAAAGATTTCGATGGAAAGGTTCAAGAGTTTGATGAAGAGAAAGGTAAAGTTAAAGTGTTGGTAACAATTTTCGGACGAGAAACCCCTGTTGAGCTGGATTTCTTGCAAATCACTAAGATATAAATCGCATAACGAATTAATAAAAAAGACATAACGTAATCGTATAGCTAAATCGGTATTTCCGTTTCACGTTCTACGCTTCACGTTTCACGAACTCATATGGCTAAGAAAATTAAGGTAGTTATTAAATTGCAAATCGTTGGCGGAAAGGCAAATCCAGCTCCTCCAGTAGGACCAGTTTTGGGTCAACATGGTGTGGCTATTCAGGAATTTTGTGTTCGTTTCAATGATCAAACTCGCGACAAGATGGGGGAAGTTGTGCCAGTTGAAATCACCGTATATGAGGATCGCTCATTTGATTTCATCATGAAGACAGCTCCAGCTGCAGAATTGTTGAAAAAGGCTGCCGGAGCAGAAAAAGGAGCTGCAAACCCACTTAAAGACAAAGTTGGAAAAGTTGTGACCAAGGCACAATTGGAAGAAATCGCAAAAACAAAGATGGTTGATCTTAATGCTAATGACACCGAAGGTGCAATGAAGATTGTGGCTGGAACTGCTCGCAGCATGGGAATCAAGATTGAGAACTAAAAATCCAAAATCCAAATATCAAATGTCAAATAAATGTTCTAATGACTTAATGATAAAATTTGGATTTATGGTTTATGATTTTATTGGACATTGAGATTTTAGATTTGAGATTTAAATTTTATTAATGTGGGAGATGTTGGCTTTTGAAGCAAATATCGTTTTACCACGACAAAGCTATGAAACGAGGAAAAAAGTATTCAGCTGTGGCTGAAAAAGTTGAAAAAAATAAGTTACACACCACTGAAGAAGCGATGGCACTTGTGAAGGAAACCAAAACTGCAAAATTTGATGAATCTGTTGAGGTTCATATTAAACTTGCTGTTGACCCAAAGAAAGGTGATCAACAAGTTCGTGGAGCTGTGGTGCTTCCACACGGAATTGGCAAGACTGCAAAAGTTTGTGTTATTACTTCAACTAAAGCAACTGAAGCCAAAGAAGCTGGTGCTGACTTTGTGGGAGGTGAAGAGTTGATTGAAAAAATCAAACTTGGAAAAATGGAAGAAGTTGATGTGATTGTGGCTTCTCCTGAAATGATGCCAAAACTTGCTACTGTTGCTAAAATCCTTGGGCCCCGAGGGCTTATGCCTTCTCCAAAGACTGAAACGGTAACTGACAAAATCAAGGAAGCTGTTGAAATGCTTAAAAAAGGAAAACTAAGTTTCAAAAATGATAATACTGGAAATGTTCATCAAGTGATTGGAAAAGTTTCTTTTGAAACCAAGAAACTTGAGGAAAATTACGCAACATTTATCGATGCAATCCAAAAGGCTCGTCCTGCTGGAATCAAAGGTAAATATATGGTAACAATTTCTATCTGTTCAACCATGGGACCTGGAATCAAAGTGGTTCTCTAGTTTTCAAAAAGAAAACTTAAAAAACAGCATTCTTTTCGGATGCTGTTTTTTGTTGCATAATGTTGCTTTGACCGCATGAGTAAAGACATATATAATGAAAGGACGGAATAATACTTTAATGCAATAAATATGGCAGAAGAAAAATGCGCGCGTCCGTCCTGGGATCAATATTTTTTAGACATCGTAAAAGTTGTAGGTGAACGCGGAACTTGCGATCGTGGACATGCTGGTTGCGTTATCACAAGAGATAAAAGAATTTTAGCAACGGGCTACGCTGGTTCGCCAATGGGAACTGTGCATTGTGACGAAGCAGGGCATGAAATGCACACTGTGACTCATGCGGATGGACACGAAAGCAGGCATTGTATTCGAACTGCTCATGCTGAACAAAATGCCATCGTGGCAGCAGCACGTTTTGGAGCAGCTTTGGAAGGTGGAACGCTTTATTGCCATATGACACCATGCTATGCTTGCGCAAAGATGATTATTAATGCAGGAATAAGAAGAGTTGTTAGTCAGATGGATTATCACGCTGGCGA
>JBBQCF010000019.1:0-18923 GCA_038318455.1 Candidatus Moraniibacteriota bacterium | reverse complement strand
TTTCTTTATTTATTGGAACGTGCAGGGATTCGAAGGGTATTTCAAAAAGGCAAAAGATTTTGCGTTTTTGAAAACCCGGGCTCCGAAGGAAAACTTCCTCTGCGTACTCGCGAGGAAGTTTGGGTGAGGAGGAATCCCTGCGCCCTTTCCATATGGAGCTCGCAGGGATTCGAACGGGCAGAAGCGAGCATGGAGCGGAGGCGGAATAAGCGAGCGTCGATGGATACGACCACAGGAGCATTCAGCTCTGCCGAGGGCAAGGAGTTTTCAGTAGAAAACGACGCGGAAAATCCCTGCTTCATTTGTAAAAATCCTCATTATATGCTTAGATTAAAGCATAAACATAAGATAATAAGGTATGAGTTATCGGGGAAAAATAGACAATAGAAAGAAAATTGCTTTGATTGTAGCGCGCGAACTGCGAGCGCTTTTTCCGGATGCTAAAATTGCCTTGAAGCATAGCAATTCCTGGGAAATTTTGGTGGCTGTTATTTTGTCAGCGCAATGCACAGATAAAAAGGTTAATGAAGTGACGGAAAAACTGTTTGCCAAATATAAAACTTTGGATGATTATGTGAATGCAACGCAACTTGAATTTCAACAAGATATTTTTCAAACTGGATTTTACCACAACAAGGCCAAAAATATTTTGGCCACCGCTAAGATTATCAAAGAAAAGTATCAAGGCAAAATTCCGTGCACCATGGAGCAGTTGATTCAATTGCCGGGAGTAGCTCGAAAAACTGCCAATGTCGTGCTGGGAAGTGCTTGCAACGTCCATGTGGGCATCGCAGTGGACACGCACGTGCGAAGACTCTCAAATCTTTTGGGGCTTAGTCCAGAAAAAAATCCTGATAAAATTGAAAGAGATTTGATGCAAATTTTTCCCAAACCAGAATGGCCAAAAATTTCTTTTCGCTTGATTGAATATGGCCGCAAATATTGCCCAGCCAAAAAACATGATCATGAAAATTGTCCCCTGACGAAAATTCTTGGTTAGAATAATTTTCACATTAATATGAATTATGTGATCACAACTTTCGACCATTTCTTCTTGAGGGCACGCATTTGGATAAAATCTATATCCAAACGCTCGAGAGCTGCTGTTGCAGCTACCGGCCTCAAAAGAAAATAGTCTTATGTTGCTATTATGTCAATTCACACTAAATTAGTATGGAAAAGAAGATAATGACACTGTGCTGTGTGCATAATAAAAACCAAATCTTGCTGGGAGAGATAAAAAAGCATGGAGTTTTGAATGGGCGGTATAATGGTTTTGGTGGAAAGTTGGAAGTTGGCGAAAGCATTGAAGAAGCTGCAATCCGAGAAGTTCAAGAAGAAGCCGAGATCACACCACTTGATATGAAAAAAAGAGGCGTGATCACTTTCGAATTTGAAGAAGAGGGAAATCCATTTGAGGGAAATCCTATGGTGGAAGTACATTTGTTTTCTGCTAATAAATTTTCTGGAGAGCCAAAAGAGACAGCAGAGATGAGGCCACAGTGGTTTTTGCATAATGAAATTCCTTTTGATAAAATGTGGCCAGATGATGTATATTGGATGCCTTTAATGTTGGCGGGGAAAAATTTCGAAGGTAAATTTTTTCTGAAAGATCCAAAAACAATCACCAAATATGAACTTGAAGAAGTGAATAATTTGTAAACACAAAAATATGCTTTCATATCTTGAAATATCCAAAGAAAATTTATTGCACAATTTTAATATGATGAAGTCACTGGTAAGTGATGACGTTAGCATTATTTCTGTTGTAAAAGCTAATGCCTATGGGCATGGGCAAAACGAGGTGGCGAGTGCCTTGGAAGAGGTTACGAATTATTTTCAAGTAGATGATTTGCAAGAATTGAAATTGCTAAGAAAAGTTTCACAAAAACAAACTTTGGTTTTGGGATATATTGCAAAAGATGAAATGATGGAAGCTTTGGAATTGGATGGAATTTTAAGTGTGTATGATGAAAAACAAATTTTGGCCTTGAATGATATTGCAAAAAAACAAGAAAAAAAGGCATCGGTGCATGTAAAAATAGATGCCTATCTGGGACGTCAAGGAATTATGCCAGAAGAAGTTGAAAAAATTGTGAAAGTTTTGAAAAATTGTGAAAATATTTTGGTTGATGGGGTTTATTCACACTTTGCAAACATCGAGGACACAACTGATTTTTCTCATGCCCAAAAACAGATAGATGCTTTTCGAAAAGCTGTGGATATTTTTAAGCAAAATGGTTTTATTGATTTGAAAACACACATGTCGGCAAGTTCAGGTGTGATGGTATGGGAAAATGGTCAAGGTAAATCTGATTTAATAAGACCCGGAATTAGTCTATATGGAATGTGGCCAAGTAATGATTTAAAAGATAAGTTTGAATCAGAAATTTTTTTTCTGAAGCCAGTTTTGCGTTGGGTTTCCCATGTTGCCCAAATCAAAACAGTGCCAGCGGGATATTCCATTGGATATGGTCTTACACATATAACTGAAAAAATAACCAAAATAGCAGTTATTCCGCAAGGATATAGTGATGGGTATGACAGAGGACTTTCAAATATTGGAGAAGTTTTGATTGCTGGAACTCGTTGCGCTGTGCTTGGACGCGTGGCCATGAACATGTTTGTGGTGGATGTTTCACATTTGGAAAAAGTTTCAGCTGAAGATGAGGTTGTTTTGCTTGGAAAGCAACAAGCAGAAGAAATTTCGGCTGAAGAAATTGCTGAAAAAATCGGAACGATTAATTATGAAATTACCACGAGAATTTCTGCTCTTTTGCCTAAAATTCTTTCCTAGCTTAACTTTACTAGAATTTTGGAGTATAATTTCATGGTTAGAGAAAAAACAATAATAGAATAAATGGTGTTTACTATTTGAATTGAAAGCATATATTGTAAAATCGCGTATAAATCAATATGTGCTTTTGGCGAGGATAAATGATAGATATAAAATTGGATAAAATTGAAAATATTTCCGAAATGTCAGATGAGGAACTTGTTGGAGAGACACTTAAAAACCCTGATTTTTATGGTTTTTTAGTTGAGAGATATGAAGAAAAATTATCCAGATATATTTTGCGTATTTCTGGAGGATCAAAGGAGGATGTAGAGGATACTCTTCAAGATGTTTTTATTAGTGCCTATAAGAACCTTAATTCTTTTGATAGTGATTTGAAGTTTTCCTCCTGGATATATCGCATCTCGCACAATAAGGTGATAAGTCATTTTAGAAAAATAACGGCACGTCCAAAAACGGTGACATATGAGGGAGACAATCAGTTGCTTAATATTTTGGCAAGTAATGAGGATTTAGCTAAGGAATTAGAGAGAAAATATACCGGAGAAGAAGTGCGCTCTGTTTTAAATGAAATGGATGAACGGTATAAAGAGGTGTTAGTCCTTAAATTTTTGGAAGAAAAAGATTACAAAGAAATTTCTGATATTTTAGAAAAACCGATGGGAACAGTAGCTACCTTGATAAATAGGGCTAAGAAACAGTTTAAAGAAAAAACAGTCAAGAAAGAAATTGCAATAAATAAATAATTATATGACAAAATTTAGCGAAAGTATCATTGGAAAAATAAAATGCGATCACATCGCTCCAGTTCCAAGATGGCAATTCATCTTCAGGGGCTATGTTTTTTGGACGCTCTTTTTCGGTGCTGTTTTATTGGGAAGTCTTTCTTTCGGAGTCGTTGTGCACATCATAAATTCTGGGGATCTTGATATCGTTAATCATCTACATGGAAATCTTTTAACTTCAACTGTGATGCTTTTGCCATACATTTGGCTTGTGTTGCTGCTTA
Organism: Candidatus Moraniibacteriota bacterium; assembly: GCA_038318455.1. GTDB lineage: Bacteria > Patescibacteriota > Minisyncoccia > Moranbacterales > GWC2-37-73 > UBA12068. Next base: position 15,117 of record JBBQCF010000019.1, on the reverse strand, counting down.
TTTTTGCTGGAGTTGCTTATGCTAATTGGAAATGCACTCGACTTGGTTATCGTTTTAAACGCCGCTGGATTGTAATTGGAAGCGTTGCGTTGTCTGTTTTTCTTGGTAGCGTTTTTTATGTTCTTGGAATGGCAAAAGCCGTTGATAATTTGATGACCAAATCTTTGCCAGTGTATAATCAGTCAAAACATGCAGCCTTAATGGAAATCTGGTTTCATCCAGAACAGGGATTGTTGACTGGTAAGGTTATTGGAATAGATGAAAATAGTGAAAAAATTATTCTTATTGACGAATCAGGCTTGAGTTGGAATGTCGACGACAAAGGTGTTAAATGGGAAAATGTACAATTAGAGGCAAAAGGCAAGGTGGTGAAAATTATTGGCGATAAAATCGGTGAGCGAGATTTTAAAGCTAGAGAAATAAGAAAATGTGATAATTGTCAGGATGATGAGGATGATAGCAAAAAGAAAAGTGACAATGAAAGTAAGGTTCATCAGGCAAGTGAAAGTAAGGATTAAAGTAAATATGCATTAGCACAATAAAAGAGAATCACAATCGTGATTCTCTTTTATTTATGTCATCCTCGGCTCCCGCGCGACCAAAGGAAATGCCCTTTTGGTAAAAGCGGGGATCCAGATTGTAACTCACTTGTAGAAATAAATCCTGGATTCCCAATTACCTGCTCGCAATGCTACGCATAGTGTTGCAGACGGGAGCTGGAAATGGCAAATATGAATAGCCTTTTATTTAATGATTTCAATTTTCGCCAGTGTTTCTTTGATGAGTCTTGGAATTTCCAAGGCTTTTTCTGATTCCAAAACTTCAAAAAGTTTGGCGCGCGTTTCTGGTTTTTTGGGCATCAGGCGCGTGCAACAATCGTCATGCGGCAAAATTGAAATGTCATAAGTTCCAATAATCTTGGCCTTTTGCATGATTTCTTCTTTGTCCATTCCAATCAGTGGTCTGAAAATTGGAAGCGTGGCGGCCTCACTGACTGCCAAAATATTTTCCAGTGTTTGGGATGCGACTTGTCCAATTGAATCTCCCGTGACAAGCGCCAAACATTTTTCTCTGCTGGCAATCTTTTCCGAAATTCTCATCATCATGCGACGATATAGAATCACGCGAAATCTTTCTGGAGTTTTCATCATGATTTCTTTTTGCACATCTGCAAATGGAATCATATATATTTTTGTGGAGATTCCGAATTTTTTAAGCTCCTTGGAAAGTGCGACAACTTTTTCAATGGAAGCTTTGGAAGTGTAGGGAGCACTGTGAAAATGAGCATAGCGAAGCTGCACGCCGCGCCTGGCGATTTGAAAAGCGGCCACTGGCGAATCAAAACCACCTGAAAGCATTGCCAATGCCTTCTTTCCTGTGCCAATTGGCAGTCCTCCAAGCCCTGCAATTTTTTGCAGCGACACCAACGCAAATTCATTGATGATGAAAATTTTGCATTCACAGTCAGGATTTTTCAAGCTAACATTTTTCTTTTCTTTGAATTTATCGAAAATATATCCACCAACTTCGCGGTTTATTTCTTCACTGGTTAGGGGAAATTTTTTGTTTGATCTTTGTGTGGTCACGCGAAAACTTTCAAAATTTTCTTGCTCCATCATTTCTGCGCAAAATGTTTTCAGGGTTTCAATGTCCTGGGGCACGCTGGTGGCAAAAGAAAAATTGGCAATTCCAAAAGTGTGCATGAGTGCATTATGAACTTGCTCGTGCTGGGCAACTCCTTTTTCTGTGAGCTTGATCATGATCCCACCTGACATTTTTTTCACCCACTCAAAAGAACCTTCCGAGAAAGTGTTCAGCTGGTCTTTGATGTTTTGAATCAATTGCTTCTCAAAGAAAGCGCGATTGCCACCTTTGAGTGCAATTTCTCCGTAATGGCAGATGATGTGATCTTGAATCATAACTTAGTTGTAAGGTTTATAAAGTTCATAAAGTTATAAGGTAACTATACGAACATCAAGTATTAATACCACATAATCAAGCAAAAGAAAAGAGTTTCTGTTGCTGAAGTCATATTATTGCTTATTTTCCAAATTTCTTGTACTATTTACTTTACGAACTTGATAGACTTTATAAACTTTAAGAACTTATTTTATGGCTTTACAAATAGGTATAGTAGGACTTCCAAATGTGGGGAAATCAACCCTTTTCAAGGCACTGACCAAAAATCCAGTGGAAATTAGTAATTATCCCTTTTGCACCATTGAGCCAAATGTAGGAATTGTGAAAGTTCCAGACGAAAGGCTCCTCAAGCTGTCTGAAATGTCGCAGACTGAAAAAATTGTGCCAGCAGTGGTGGAATTTGTGGATATTGCGGGAATTGTGAAAGGCGCTTCAGAAGGAGAAGGGCTTGGGAACAAGTTTTTGGCTAACATTAGGGAAGTTGATGCGATTGCACAAGTCGTGCGAGTTTTTGAAAATGGCAATATTACCCATGTGCACAACAAAATTGACCCAATTGGGGACATGGAAGTGATCAACATGGAGCTTATTTTGGCTGACATGGACACGGTGGCAAAAACTGAAGGTAGAATTGAAAAAGAAGTCCGTGGCAACAAAAAAGGCGCAGATAAGCAATTGGAAGTGATTAAAAAGATTAAAAAGACTTTAGAAGAGGGAAAATTGGCCAATGAGACGCCTGGAATTATGGAGATGCTGAATTCGCCAGCTGGCGAGGAAAACGGCAAGTTGATTGTACGCGAAATGATGCTCCTTACCATGAAGCCATTTTTATATGTTTATAACGTCGCTGACATCAATGAAAAATTGCCTGATGTTTTGGAAAGCAAAAAGCATATCAAATTGGATATTAAAATCGAAGAAGAACTGATTGAAATGAGCGAGGAAGAAAAAACTGAAATGGAACTGGTTTCGCATATTGATGATTTGATCGTGGCAGCTTATGACCTTTTGGGTCTGCAAACCTTTCTCACGACTGGAAAAATTGAAACTCGCGCTTGGACCATCAAAAAGTGTGCAACTGCTCCGGAAGCTGGAGCGGCTATTCACACAGACTTTCAAGAAAAATTCATCAGAGCTGACGTCATCATGTGGGACAAGCTTTTGGAAATTGGCTCTTGGGGCAAAGCCAAGGAGCTTGGCGCCGTGAAAACAGTTGGAAGAGATTATGTGATGAATGATGGGGAGGTGGTGGAATTCAAGGTTTAATTTTGAAATAATACAAACAATAGATAAAAAGGCGAGATTAATTCTTGCTTTTTTCTTGTTCTTTTTTGTGGATTTGTATGATATAATAAAACATATAAAAAGAGGTTTAAAATATTTTTAGATTATCAAAACATGATTAATTTGAAGCGAAGAATTTACGATGAATTTAATTTGAAAAAACAAGCTGATGATCTTGGCATTAGCGTTTGGAAAACGCCGAGTTTCTTGTTTATTGTGATGGGTTTTGTTATTGTAACGGCTATATTGGGTATCTATATGGCTTCCACCTATTATGATTCGCCAGAGGTTTTGATTATCAGTGAAACATTGATTGTTCTTTTGCTTTTTACTATCGGAAATTCAATTATTCGCACAGTGGAAGAGGTTGCAAAAGCAAATAAAATGAAAACGGAATTTGTTTCTATTGCTTCTCATCAACTCAAAACTCCTATTTCGGAATTGAAATGGCAAATAGAATTGTTGTTGGCAAAATTTCAAGATGGATTAAATCCAAAACAGATTGAAATTGTTCAGGAAATTAACCATTCAGGCGAAAAAATGGGTAGATTAGTAAATGATTTGCTCGATGTTGCTAGAATTGATCAAGGGCAGCTTGCTCTAGCTAAAGAAGAAATAAATTTTTGTGATTTGGTTTCGGATTCTGTTGCTGGGCAAGAAGTTTTTGCCAAAGCTATGCATGTTGAGCTTATAACATCTTGCAGTGTTGAAAAAGCTATGGTTTTTGTTGATAAGCGCCGTTTTGTGGTGGTTATGGATAATCTTATTTCAAATGCTATAAAATATATTGATAGTAAGGGAAAAGTAGAGGTTTTTATTGAAGTGGATAATGGTTTTGTGCAGGTGTGCGTGAGAGATAATGGGGTTGGTATCCCGAAGAGAGAGCAAGATAATATTGCCGAGAAATTTTTTCGTAGCAATAATTCAATTAAAAATAAAACAGATGGCACTGGACTGGGCCTTTATATCGCAAAGAATATTGTTGAACAGTCAGGAGGAAAACTTTGGTTTAAGTCAATTGAGAATGTCGGAAGCGAATTTTATTTTTCAGTGTCGTTAGTTGATGCTAATAAGAAAGCATGAATCTGCAGTAAATTATAAAAAATTATATTAATTAAAAAAATATTCTGTGTTGATGAATGAATAGTGAATCGTTAGCATTTGCTGGTCAACATGGTGCAAAAACATTATGGAAAAAAAGAAACTGCTTATTATCGAGGATGACCTTGTTTTGCAAAAAGCACTTAGTGAATATCTTTCTACTGAAGGTTTTGAGGTCGACTGCGCAACTGATGGCGAGTTGGGAGTGGAAAAGGCTATAGCAAATAAGCCAGATTTGATTTTGTTAGATATTGTTCTTCCGAAAAAAGATGGCTATACTGTTTTGGTGGAAGTTAGGGCAAATGAAAATACAAAACATGTTCCAATTGTATTGCTAACAAATTTGGGAAGTATTTCAGATGTGGAAAAAGCTTTGGAACTTGGCGCAACAACATATTTAGTAAAAGCTGATTATAAATTGGAAGAAGTTACAACCAAAGTGAAAGAAATTTTAAATATCAAATAGGGAATCATTTAAACATGTAAGCATTTAAAAATGCAAACATGAAATACAAAAAATAAAAAATACCTGCCTTGCTAGCAAGTAAAAAGAAAAATAAAAATATCTGCCTCATCCTGCCTCATCGGCGGACAGACGGCGGATAAGAAAAATAAAAAAATGCGAATTGAAAACAAACAGCTCAAAGATTTTCTTCTTGATTCAAATTTGCTAGACAAAAAAATCATAGAAGATAATTTTAAAATTGCCACAGACTCCAATCAAAGATTGGGAGATTTGCTTTTGGAAAAAAAGATAATGAATGAGGTTGAGCTTCGAAAGCTATACTCATATATTTTAGGTGTGCCTTTTGTTAATCTTGAAAAGGAAAGCATTACCGCGGATATTTTGCAGATTATTCCTGAACCTATTGCAAAAAAATATAGCATAATCGCTTTTGAAAAAAATGGTAACGATCTTAAAGTGGCCATGAAGAATCCTGAAGATTTGCAGACTATCGATTTTATCAAGAAAAAAACAGGACTTAATATTATTCCATGTCTTACTAATGACGAAAGTATTAGGGCTATTCTTAAGCAATATGAGAAAAGTCTAAAGGCGGAATTTGGTGATATTATAAATAAAAATTCTAATGATGTCGCTAGTGATAATAATGTAGCAGATCTAGAAAAAATCGCTCAAGATTTGCCGATAATAAAAATAGTAGATACTTTAATTAAACATGCCATTTTGCAGTCAGCCAGTGATATTCATATTGAGCCTGGTGAAAAAGAAGTTCGCGTGCGGTATCGTATTGATGGTGTTCTTCATGATGCTATGACACTTCCTCATCAGGTGCTAGAGGGACTTGTTGCTCGTATTAAGGTTTTATCTAATCTTAAATTGGACGAACATCGCTTACCGCAAGACGGACGTTTTAAAATTGAAAAAGAAGGATACAAAATTTCTTTTCGTGTTAGTATGCTGCCTGTTTTTGAAGGAGAAAAAATAGTTATGCGTCTTTTGGACGAAACAGCTAAGGGATTAACTCTTGAAAAAATGGGACTTACGGGCAATGCCTTGGAAGCTGTGCATAAGCACATCAAAAGGCCAAATGGCATGGTCTTGGTGACAGGGCCGACTGGATCAGGAAAAACAACCACCTTGTATACTGTCATGGATATTTTAAACACTACCGAAGTTAACATTTCTACAGTTGAAGATCCAGTTGAATATCGCATGATTAGAGTTAATCAAACTCAAACAAATGCTAAGATAGGAATGACTTTTGCTGCAGCGCTTCGCAGTCTCCTTCGTCAAGACCCAGATATTATAATGGTTGGAGAAATTCGAGATGGCGAGACTATGCAAATTGCAGTTGAAGCTGCTATGACAGGACATTTAGTGCTTTCAACATTGCATACTAATAGTGCAGCTGGAACATTGCCACGTCTTTTGGACATGGGTGCTGAAGCCTTCTTGGTTGCTTCTACTGTTAATGTGATTATTGGTCAACGTCTTGTGAGAAAATTGTGTAATGAGTGTAAATCCCCTTATATTTTGAGTAAAGATGAAATTAAGACATTGAGTAGTAATTTCGATATGGATGAAATCTTAGCAATGCTTAAAAAGGTTCCTGAAATTGGCAAAGATGTTAATGCAAAAAGTACTTGGAAAGATATTAATTTTTATCGAGCTAAGGGCTGTGAACAATGCAATAACGAAGGATATCATGGTCGTTTGGGAATATATGAAGTTTTGGAGATGGATGAATCTATTGGAAAGTTGATAACTTCCAATGCTTCATCTGATGATATAGAGAAAAAGGCACGAGAAAATGGAATGCGCACGATGGGTGAAGATGGATTCATTAAAGTAGTACAAGGAATTACATCCATTGAAGAAGTGATGAGAGTAACCAAGGAGTAAACTCCTAAAATTACAAAAAAATAAAATAAACAAATTCCAAGTTTTTTTTGAGTGTTGAACGTTTGTTAATTTGTTTGGTTCTCGTAATCTGTATTTTGGAATTTTTATATTTATGCCTAAATATATTTATACTGCTAGGAGTTATAGTGGTGAAACCAAGGGTGGTGAAGCCACGGCTCAAGATGAAAAAAATCTTGCTCAACAATTGCGCAGCGAGGGGTTTTTGGTCACGTCTATATCCTTAGTTAAGGAAGATGTTAAAGGTGAGGTTGGTGTTAATTTTTTGGATAGATTTCAGTCAGTCCCACTCAAGGAAAAAATGGTTTTTGCTAGAAACTTGAGTATCATGGTTGCTTCAGGGCTCACCGTGTCTCGCGCGGTTAGTAATCTTGCTATGCAAACACAAAACAAAACTTTCAATAAAATTTTGTTGCAAATTTATGATGAAATTCAAGGAGGAAAATCGTTAAGTGATGGGTTGGCCATGTTTCCTGGTATTTTTGGTGAACTGTTTGTCAACATGGTTAAGGTTGGAGAAACTGCCGGAAATTTGGATGAAGTCTTGAAAATTGTGGCTGTTCAACTGGAGAAAGAGCATGATCTTAAAAGCAAGGTGAAAGGTGCGATGATTTATCCTGCTGTTATTTTGACTGTGATGCTTGTAATTGGAGTTATTATGCTTACTTTTGTTTTGCCAAAACTGTTGGGTGTTTTTAAAGATATGGATGCTAAGCTTCCACCAATGACACAATTTATTGTTAATCTTAGCGATCTAATGAGAAATAATGGAGTGGCAGTGATAATCGTGTTTATTGGAGTGGGTATTTTCCTGCAATATTTTTTAAAGCAACCTGCTGGCAAGAAAACAATTAGTTGGATTTCAATTAAATTTCCACTATTTAGTTCACTTGTAAAACAAACAAATTGTGCTCGTTTTGCTCGAATTTATAGCTCACTTCTAAAAAGTGGTGTGGGTAGTATTGAAGCACTTACTATAATTTCTCATACACTTACGAATTATTATTATCAGGAAGCGCTGTTGGGAAGCATTGAAGATGTGCAAAAGGGTGTTAGCTTGAGCAAGATCTTGTCTGATCATAATGATATTTTCCCCATTATGGTCTCACAGATCGTGCAAGTTGGAGAGGAAACTGGAAAAACAGAAACAGTCTTACTTCAATTGGCTGAATTTTATGAAGAAGAGGTTGATCAAATTACAAAAAATTTGTCAGCAGTTATCGAGCCATTATTGATGGTTATAATTGGTACGGTGGTGGGATTTTTTGCAGTTGCCATGCTTATGCCGATGTATAGCATGATGGACAATATTAAATAATTTTTTTCCGATACTCATGAAAAAGATACAAAAAAATAAAGCGGGTTTTTCTTTGGTGGAAGTGCTAATTGTCGCGCTTATCATTACATTTGCATTTTCAGCTTTCTATACTGTCTCTACGGTAGGAACGAGATATATTATTCAAGCAAAAAATGAACTTGGCGCTACTGCTTTTGCGAATGAAAAAATGGAAATAATTCGTAATCTTGCATATGATGACGTTGGAATTATTGGTGGTATTCCGAATGGAAAAATTCCACAAGATGAAGATGTTACAAATAATGGGCACGATTTTCATGTTCACACTTTGATACAATATCAAGATGATCCATTGGATGGCGTATATCCTGCGGATGTTATTCCAAATGATTATAAAGTTGCAAAGATTTCTGTGTCATGGAAAAACAGCGCTGGAATAAATAAGGAAGTTGTTTCATTGTCACGATTTGTTCCCCCTGGTCTTGAAACGTTGGCTGGCGGAGCGCCACTAGCGATAAATGTTAAAGGCGATAACGGAGAAGCTGTTAAGCAAGCATCTGTACATATTGTAAATAATGATGTTTCACCAGCAATAGATTTTACTGTGCAAACTGATAATGATGGACATATTATGATTCCAGCTGCTCCTGTTTCAATGTCTGGTTATTATGTGACTGTTTCGAAAAATGGATATGAGACAGTGGCGACTCTGGATTCTCCATCATTGGATTATTTATCTTCACCATACACTCCAACATACAAACATATTAGTGTGCTACTCGGATTTTTAAATGTTTTTGATTTTATTCAAAATGAATTATCAAATCTAACAATTAAGACTGTTGACTATGCGGGCAATCCGATTGGAGATATAAATTTCACTCTAAATGGCGGAAAAGTTCTTGGACGTGATGCTTTAAATGTGGATGTTTTTAATGTTCATGAAGCTGGATCAACAGATTTAGCAACAGGAGAGAAAAAATATTCAAATATAAGTTCTGGAAATTATAACATTATTGCGACTCCAGACTCACAGCATGAAATTGCTGATTACACTCCTGTTGGAAGCCCCGTGGCGCTTGTACCTGGAGCCAGCCTAACTTACGAAATTAAATTAGTGGATAAGGATTTAAATGGTTTATTGGTTGATGTTGTTGATAATGATACTTTGGCTCCAGTTGTTGATGCAAAAATTTCTCTCACTGATAGTTTGAGTGTGGATGTTTTTTCCAATAAGGATGTTTCTGGTAGCGGTATCTTGTATTATCCTGACACGTCAACCCCGTTATCTTCAGGAATATATTCACTAAAAATTGAATCACCAGCATATACCACACAAACAATATCCGGTGTTAATATAAATAAATTGACAAAAGAACATGTTAAGCTAGTGAAACCTTAATTGATATGCAAAAAATAAATAAAAATACATTAAGAGCATTTACTTTAGTGGAGACAATTGTGGCGATAGCAATTTTTGCTCTGGGCATTCAGGCAACAACTTTAGTTTACACTAAAACATTGAAAAGCAAGGCCTATACCTTGGAGATGGGGAAATCATCTTTTATTGTTTCTAGAAGCATGGATGACATAATTGGATATTTGAGAAAAGTTAGGCAATCAGATGCTGGTGCACGTCCAATTGTTTCAGCCGATGATAATGATTTAGTTGTATATTCGGATTATGATAATGATGGAAAAACAGAACGCTTGCACATTTATTTATCAAATGGAAAAGTTTTAATGAAAGTATGCAAGCCATCTGCAACTATTCCGAAAACATATGTAGGATGCGCTGAAACTACTATAGAAATTGCAAAACAAATTGTAAACACTAGTAGTGATCCAATGTTTTCATATTACAATAAGGATTATCCCATAGACACAGTGAATAACCCAGTCAGCACGCCAGCTAATGCTGCTGATATTCGATTAATAAAAATATTTTTGAAAATTAATATTGATCCAAATAGGGCTCCGGACAATATTCAGCAGGAATCATTTGTGGAGCTTAGAAATTTGAATGATTATGATAGGATTAATTAGTTAAATTTTATGAAAATTATTAATAATAAAATAAAAAAAACTGCAAAGGGTAGTGCTCTAGCCTTGGTTTTGGTGATGATCACAATTGTTGCCATGATACTTTCATCTTTGATGGTATATGTCAATTCTCAAATTAGATATAGTCATGACAGAGTTGAGCGTGAAAAAGCTTTCCAAATTGCAGAAGCTGGTGCTTATTATTATCGCTGGTATTTGGCGCATCAAATTGCTGGAAAAACTGCTGAACAGATTGCTGATTTCTGGGAAAATGGAAATCCAGAGGGAGTCGGCACTCCGCATGAAGCTGAATATTCTGATCCTGAAGGAGGAGCTATTGGAAAATATAAACTTGAAGTAGTAAAGCCAGTGCTCGGTTCAACTATTGCAACTGTAAAATCTACTGGGTGGACATATAATCAACCATCTGCAAAAAAAATTGTTCAAGTTAGGTTTAGAAGACCATCTTGGAGTGAAAATACTGTTCTTGCAAATGACAATATGCGTTTTGGAGTCGGCACCACTGTTACTGGAAAGATACATTCTAATGGGGGGATTAGATTTGATGGCTATGCTAATAATACTATTTCAAGCGCCCTGGTAGAATATGATGACCTTGATCATGATGATGTTGGCGCTGAAAAACTCGAGTTTGGTGTGCATACGCATGTTAATGCTCCTCCAGGAAGTGGAGTTAATAATAATTATCGTCCAAATGAGATGACGCCACATGCAGTTGATGAAAGAAGTGACGTTTTTTCTGGCAGGGAATTTCCAGTGCCTGTGATTGATTTTAATTCAGTTGTTTCGGATATTTCATATATGCGTTCAAAGGCTAGTATAAAATATGACAATACTGGAAAAGGCAGGAGGATTATTTTAAAAACTGACGGAACATTTGATATGTGCAAAGTCAACACTTATAGCGCAATTTCTGATGCTAACTATTCTGCTGGCACTGCTACGCAAACCAACGGAATAACTGATTATAATGGAGTTGTTATTGGAGCGAGCTCTGGCAATGGAAGTGCTTGTGTTACAACGTCTTGTTGCACGGGTGCTTCTTGTCCTTGGATTCAAAATAGTAATCACAACAAAGGAAAGTGTGAAAGTCTTTCTTCCAATACAATTCCAAATAATGGTGTTATTTTTGTGGCAAATAATGCTTGGATTGAGGGAACTATTGATGCAAAAAAAGTTACCATCGTGGCCGCCGAGCTTAGTGATGAATCAGGGTATACCGGAGGAAAAAAGAATATCTTTCTTGGAATTAATAATTTGCTTTATACTAATGTGGACGGTAGTGACATTATTGGATTGATTGCTCAAGACAATATTACTATAGTTAGGGATAGTCAAAATATGCTCACTATCGATGGCGCTCTCTTGGCCAAAGAAGGAAGAGTCGGCAGGTGTCTTTATGATGGAACGTCTAAAAATACAATAACCATTAATGGTTCATTGGCGACAAATATTCGATATGGTTTTGCTTATGTTTACGCAAATGGTTCTTTTGCAGAAGGATATATTAATCGTAATTTGAATTTTGACAATAATCTTTTGTATTATCCTCCACCATTTTTTCCAACAGGAACAGAATATGCAATAGATCTTTGGGATGAATTGCAATAAAAAATAATGGAACATAAATGCGAAATACTGTATAATAAAAATATATAAATATAAAAAAATAAAAATAAAAAATGAGTTTTCTTGCTAAAAAAATTTTTAATGACAAGAATAATGTTTTTGGTTTGGATCTTAGTGATCTCTCTATTAAGATTGTTCAGATTGCCGATAACGTAGGTTCTTTTGGTGTCGTTAGTTATGCTAGTGTTCAATTGCCAATAGGATGCATCATCGATGGTGAGATACGTGAAAAAAAGCAAGTCGTGGATGCTATTAAAAAGGTTGTTTCTACTGCTGGTCCAAAAAAAATAAAAACTAAAAAAGTAATTTGTTCTCTTCCGGAAACAAAAGCATTTCTGCGTATAGTGTCGATTCCAAAAATGAATGATGATGAGCTTGATGAGGCAGTGAAATGGGAAATGGAAGCAAATATTCCGCTTCCTCTTGACCAAGTGTATTATGATTGGCAGGTTATTCCTGGAAAGTTGTTGCAAGAGGAGAATAAGATTAACGTTTTAGTTGTTGCAATTGCTAGGATAGTTGTTGATCAAACAATTGAAGTGTTGGAATTGGCTGGACTTGATCCTGTTGGATTAGAAATAGAATCAATAGCTCAAGCCAGAAGTTTACTTTTAGAAAAGGATGAGAAAGAAACAGTGCTCGTTGTTGATTTAGGCGATAGAAGGACTAGTTTTTCAATAGCCAAGGGAGGGGTAATTTGTTTCACATCTAGCATTCCTCTTTGTGGTCAATCAATAACAGAAGTTATTTCTAGAGGAATGAATATTAGCCTTGAAGAAGCGGAAAAGATTAAAATTGCCCATGGTATAGGTGATGATTTTAGAAACGATGTCCTTTTCAAGGCGACTCAACCAGTTTTGGAAAATTTTGCACAGGAAATGGAGCGTTCTATTGATTTTTATGTGTCAGGACTTAAATATTCAGATAGTGTTGATAGGATAATTATTTGTGGTGGGGGAGCAAATATGAAAGGAATTGTGCCATATTTATCAAAAAAATTAAACAGAGAAATTCAACATGGTAATCCATGGGTTAACATGAATATCGGTAAGGCGCTACCATTAATAGAAAAAAATAAATCATTGCAATTCTCAACAGCTATTGGGCTTGCTCTTAAAGGAAGACAAAATGAAAATATATCTTGATTTGCTGCCAAAACAGAGAAAAGATGAATTAAAACGTGAAAAACTTTTTCATAAGATTTTGCGTCAAGAATTATTGTTCTTGTTTCCAATCATCTTGCTCATTATTATTTTATGCAATATTTTTTATCTGCTCTTATTTCAACGTGATGCCTTGGTATCTTCAGGATCGCAAGCATCTCAACAGGGTCAATATCAAGAAGTTGGATTATATGAAGATAAATTTAAGCAGGTAAATGAAAATGCCACAAAGTTGTTGAAAATTCAAGCAGGCCATTTACATTGGACGCCAATTTTTATTAAATTAAGTGCAAGTACGCCTGACGGGATAACTATAACTGATCTTTCAACAAAAGATTTCACTATTTTCCTTGTAGGCAAAGCTAGAAATCGTGAGGTTCTTTTGAGCTTTAAGGATAGTCTGGAGAAGGATGGATGTTTTAGCGCAATAAATGTTCCATTGTCCAATCTTGTCTTGAAAGATGATATTGATTTTCAAATTGATCTCAAGATAAATAAAGATTGCTTGAAGAAAAAATAAAAAACAGTTAAGTAATAATATGGATAGTCATGGCCAATGGTCATTAGCGATTCCACATTGACAGATGAAGATTTTTCTAAATAAACAACGTGAGATATTGGCAATACTTATTTATGCTGGCTTTATTGTGGGGTTGATTTATCTGGGTGTTTTACCATTAGTTAAGAAAATAGCTGATACCAATGATAAAATTCAACAGGAAAATGCGCAACAAGAAGGCATAAGAACTCATATAAATGAATTGCCAAAAATACAAAAACAATATCAAGATCTTCAGGATAAGGGTGATTTGATGGGTGTTTTGTTAAATAAGAATAAGGCGGTTGTTTTAATTGAGAGATTAGAAGAATTAGCATCAAATACTGACAATAAGATAACGATTTCCATACAAGATACTGCGCTGGTTAAAAATATTCCAGCAGTAAAAACAGCAGATAGCACCGAGACATTAGTCAGTATATTGCCAAACCCTAATTATTTGCAGATGAAAATAAACTTAGATGGAAGCTATAATTCTGTAATTAAGTTTTTTAGTTTGCTTGAAAAATTTGAGTATTATTCTGATATAATTGCAATTCAAATAAATAAAAGTGATCTAGCTAAACCAAATGGGGCAATGTTTAGCGACAGTAGTGGTGTGTTAAAAACTGATAACAATGTTCAAATAATTCCTGTTGTGGATGATAAGTTATCAGCATCATTGGATGTGGTGTTTTATACGAATTAAAAATATATAAATATGCAATTTGATTTTAAATTAGGCTCTACGAATAAAATAACCTCAAAGGCGCAGTTTATTGCTGCTACGGGATCATTTTGGCAAAAAATATATAAGCTAGTATTTTTTATTTTTTTGTTTTGTATGATAGCGCTAGGTGGCTATATTTGGCAAATAAGTTTATCTGGAGGAACATGGAGCGCAGAAAAAAAACAAGAATACTTGGATTCTCAAAATAAAGACGTTGTTTTAAAAGAAAATGATTTTAAAAAAGCATTGACTGATGTTGAAATGAGAAAAACTAACAATATTGAAAATCAAGAAATCTTAAAAGATATTTTTAAAAGTTATTAGCAGTTTTGTTTAGCTTCTGCCCGTTCAAATCCCTCGGCACATTTTAAAAATCCCTTGAAAGGGATTTTTAAAAAATGTGCGCTCTGAGGGATTTCTTCTCCCTCGAAATTTCTCGTGAGTACACAGAGAAATTTTTCATCCGAAGCCTGGGTTTTTAAAAACGCAAAATTGTTTGCCTTTTTAAAATACCCTTCAAATCCCTCACAAGCAGAATAAAAAAATAGAACTCCTTGAGGGGAGCTCTATTTTTTATTCTGTGCGCTCTAAAGAATCTCATCGCTTAATCGCCGTCGCGATTTCACTCTTCGCCCTGGGCAGAGCTGAATCCTCGCTCGCTCGAATTCATCTACGCACACTGCGCTAGCATTTTGCTAAATGCTAGCTTGTTTAGCTTCTGCCCGTTCAAATCCCTCGGCACATTTTAAAAATCCCTTGAAAGGGATTTTTAAAAAATGTGCGCTCTGAGGGATTTGAACCCCCGACCCTCTGGTTCGAAGCCAGATACTCTATCCAGCTGAGCTAAGAGCGCATGTTGTTTTGTTCTTTCAGGGCGAGTACAGGAAAGTCGCTTCGCTCCTTGAAAACCCACGGTTTTCAAAACTTTCCTCTCACAGGAAACTCCCGTTTCCCGACCCCTTCCCATTTCCTTTGTTTGTAAATTTTTCCTACTAGGGCGAGTAC
>JBBQCF010000018.1:0-19173 GCA_038318455.1 Candidatus Moraniibacteriota bacterium | reverse complement strand
AAATGCTATCATTATGATAGCATTTTTAAAAAGATTTGTATATTTTAATTGATACAATATATATCTATTTAATACGCTGAAAAAGCGGTTCCGCCTTTTTCGTTTCAAGCGCTGTTTTTATTTTTTCAGCAGTTCCAGGCAAAAATGGCACGAGCTGATTAGCAATTACAAACAAATCAACAAAAAGTTTTTGCATAACTTCTTCAAATTTATGCTGGTCATTTTTTGCTAATTCCCAAGGCTTATTGTCCTCAATAAATTTATTTGCGTCTCTTACTTGAGACATAATAAGATTAGACTGAGCACTTAAATTCATTTTATTTATTCTCTCATTCGTCTCAGCATCAATTTCATATTTCATTTCCCTGATTGAAACAGCTGCATTTTCAGAAAGCTTAACAACTCTTGAAACTAGATTTCCCAGGCCATTTGCAAGATCATTATTATATTTTTCAGTCAGTCTTTCCCAGGTGATGTCCATATCTTCGCCAAAATTTCCACCACTAAGAAGCAAATAGCGCGTGCCATCAATGCCAAATTTCTCAACCATTTCCATTGGACTGATCACGTTGCCAATGCTCTTGCTCATTTTTGTTCCATCAACAGTAATGAAGCCATTAATAAAAATTTGTTTTGAGGGTTCGATTCCACAAGACATTAGCATTGATTGCCACATTGCTGATTGTTGACGAAGATTATCCTTGCCTGCAAGTTGCACAACTGGCCAGAGCGAACTGAATTTTTTCATATCAGAAGGCCAACCAATCGCACTGACATAATTCACCAATGCATCAAACCAAACATACATCACGTGATCAGGACTTCCTGGAACCTCAATCCCCCAAGGCATTTTTTCTTTTAAGCGTGATACTGAAAAATCTTCCAACCCCATCTCCACAAAATTTTTAATTTCCTTTAATCTTTTTTTTGGTAAAACAAACTCGGGATTTTTCTCATATAAATCCAACAATGGTTTCTGATACTTTGAAAATCTGAAGAAATGGTTTTCCTCCTCAATAATTTCCAGTTCCGCACCAGGATGAAGTGGGCATTTACCATCTACCAGTTCCGAATCTGTTTTTTCCAGCTCGCAACCAACACAATATTTAACCTTATACGCCTTGGTATAGATATCGCCATTTGCCTCACAACGTGTCCAAAATTCTTGAGCAGCGGAAATATGATGCGCATCAGTAGTGCGAATAAAGTTATCGAAATTTAAATTCAAAACATCTTTCAACTTCTTAAAATTTTCAGCCTGCTCATCGACATAGTCTTGCACGTCCATCTTTAATTCCTCAGCCTTGCGATATAATTTTAATCCATGCTCATCTGTTCCTGTGTTAAAAAAAACATCTTTTCCAAGCTGACGATTAAACCTCGCCAAAACATCTGCTTCAATTATTTCCATCGCAAAACCAGCATGCGGCTGAGCATTCACGTATGGCAATGTTGTTGTGATGTAAAATTTTCCGCCCAAGGCGGATCCGCCTTGGGCGGAATCTTTCTTATTCATATTTTTTCATATAATCATTAATTTCTTTATACAGCGATGATACCGACTCAAATTGGACAAACTCATTTGGTAAAATCCATTTATAATCAGAATGTTCGTCACTAAGTACTACTTCGCCGCTTTGCCAGTCACAAATAAATGTAATACCAACCTTAAATTCTCCTGAGGTCTTATTGAAACAGAAAACATTAAAAGGTTCCACTATTTTCACTTTTAAATTAGACTCTTCCATGATTTCTCGTTCCAAGGCCTCATGCGGAGTCTCGTTCTCGCCCATACCGCCGCCAACAGTTTCCCAATTGCATGGTCTGTGGGCATCGCAGATTGAACGCTTAACCACAAGTATTTTTCCATCCTTGCGAATAATTCCCTTAACTGCAACTCCGAATTTCATATATATAATAATTATTTGACAGAATGCCTCATCAATTAATTAAAAAGTTTGTCATAATTTTTTGCCCAATAATACACAGTATCATAATAACCTTGACTAAATATTCCATAATAACTCGTTACTGCACTTCTGATACCAGATGAACTACTAGAGGTTGCGCCAGCTGCTCTCACTTTAATTGCTAGTGCCATAACACCATCCGTAAGATTCCAAGGATCAGGCTTAGCATGGCCAGTCGCCGAAGCTATTCTTGATTCATAAGCTAGCCAAATGTCTGACATGAATTGTGCCACGCCCATTGCGCCACCTTGATTCGGACCAGCACTGGCAAAGGAGATAGTGCAAGAGATTTTTGTATTTTTGCTTAATTTTAAATCTTTAATAATGCCTTCGAAAAGACCTTTTCGTTTATATAAAAGCGCTATTGAGTTCTTATACTTACTACCGTATTTCTTATAGCCCGCGATTGAAACTCTTTCGACATCAGCATATGTGCATTGTCCAGTATTTGCTCCTAAGTTTGTTTCTCTTTTTAAGAATCCATACAAAACTCCTTTTGGTACTCCTTGTTTTTTGCTGGCGTATGATATTGCTTCATTAATATCACTCGCGTTGAAGGATTTGCCAGTCAACACGTTCAAATCGCTTTGCAATTCAGCTAATTTTGCCTGAAGTTCACTAATTGTTGCTTCTTTTTCTTGTATATCACTTTGTACGCCTATTTGAGTAGCGACTAACCCTTGTTTTTCATCAACCTTATCAGCAAGAATTTCTTCATGCTTTTCTTTTTCTAAAGCAAGTTGTTGTTTATCATCTTCCATTTGAGATTTTGTCTTAGAAACTTCAAAGGAAAGATTTTTAATCTTATCTTCAATTGTTAATAAATTGTCAGTATCAGAAAAGACATCAGCAAAACTTGCTTTAGTCAAAACAACATTCAATATTGGCTGACTTTGGTTATAATAAACTTGTTGCAGAAGAGCACGAAGCATACTTTTTTGAAGTTCAATCTTGTCGCTCAAATTTTTGACTTCGGCTTCTTTGCGAGAAATATTTTCAGCAGTTTCAGCTATAGATGACTTAGCATTATTAATAGTTTTCTGGGTAGAATAAACTGCACCTTGAATTTGTCCCAGATTTTGTTGGAGTTTAGCCTTAGCCTTTTCCTCTTTCTCTATTTTACTTAAAAGAGAATCTTGTTTATCTTCTAGTAGTTTTTTAGCTTCTTTGTCCTTAGCGTCTTGTGCATCCTGCACTGCTTGTGCATCAATTTGGGCTTGTGTCAGCACAGGATCAGCAGCGTTAACTCTTTTTGTCATATCCTGCCAGAAAGAAACTTGCGACGCAACAAAAACAGGAACAACAAGTACCAAAGCTAAAATTAAAGCTATTTTTTTTCTTTTAATCATGTAAATGCATTGTACCATTTTCTTGTCAAAAATCAAGCACATTTAAAACAAGGTTTCCCTTGTTTTAAATGTAATCGTAAGATTAGAATCTTGCCTCTTCAGCCAAAACTGTTTTCTTTTTCAATGAAATTGCTCCACGTTTTTTTAATGTCCTGATTTTATCTTTAAGATGAGTAACTTGCGACTGCAATTCATCCACAACCAAATCGATTGAACCTTCAATGCTTTCGGTAACATTATCAGCACGAAACATGTTACGAGGAGTATAAAGCATGACTTCAACGCGAAATTTCCCCTTTTTATCCAGATCTATTTCAACTTCACTTTTAATAATATCGCTAACGAATTTGTCCAAAGTGCTCAATCTTTTTTCAACATATGCCCTCTGCGAGGCATCTACTTCCAATCCCTTAAAAAAGAATCTCATGTTTTCTGTTGTACTCATGAATTTATTGTTTATTAACGGATTAGCGGATCAACGGATTATTGCAATTCTTAATTCGTTAATACTTTAATACGTTAATTATTTAATAAATAATATTAGAACCCCACATAATTCACTTCTTCAACAAGTTGAATTCCAAATTGATCCCTCACTTGTTGCTTAATATAGCTCACTAACATTATAACATCTTTGGCGCTAGCCTCGCCAGTATTGACGATATAATTAGCATGAAGTGGGCTCACTTCAGCTCCTCCCATCTTTTTGCCAATAAGTCCAGCTTGTTCAATAACCCAACCTGCTGGTAATGTTTTGTTTCTTGCTGCCATGCCCATTTCTTTTTCAAAATCTGTCAATAATTTTTCATTTTGAGTCACAGGATTCATAAAAAATGAACCTGCACTTTTCACGCCATGCAAACCTTTACTTGCACGCATCATGATAGTATCAGTTACAAGTTTTTTTATTTCTTCAACTTTTCCACTTTTTAATTCAAGATAAGCAGAGATAACTATCAAATTCTTATTTTTCTTGAATATACTTGCCCTGTAAGAAAAATCACATTGTTCATTTTCAAAAGAAACAACTTCCATTTTTTCAGTGTCAAAGGCCAGCACATTTTTCACACATGATACAATCTCTGTTCCAAAAGCACCAGCGTTTCCCCTGATTGCACCACCGATTGAACCAGGAATTCCAGCCATTTTTTCCATTCCACTAAGTCCCGCTTCCGAAGCCATGTTGATAATTTTTATCAATGGTGTTCCAGCTTCAGCGCAAATAGTTTCATTGCTAACAGTGATGGTATTCATTTTCATCCTAATAAGCAAACCATCGAAACCATCATCACTAACAAGAATATTAGTTGCTCCAGCTAAAACATAAAAATCTATTTTTTTTTCTTTTGCAAATAAAATAGCTTCTCTTAATTCTTCAACTGTTGATGCTTCTACATAAAATTTCGCACTTCCACCGATACGAAATGAGGTAATTGGAGCTAGCGGAATTTTTTCTTGCACGTTTATCATATTTTCCTGTTTTAAATTTATTATAACCCTGCAAAATTACACCGTATTCATTTATATATTTATATACTATTCCTACTTTCGTAAATTTTCAGCTTTTCTACCTTCCTCGAAAACAAATACTACTATTGTTACAATTGCTACTGCCACCCAATCTTGCCACATAATAGGCGTCATGTGCAAATATTTTTGTGCAATTGGCAAATACATGAAAGACAACAGAATTCCTACTGAAAAAACAACCGCGCCAATGGCATATTTATTTTTGAAAAATCCTATTGCAAAAACTGAAAGATTCTCACTGCGAGCTTGCAACAGATTAGCCATTTGAGTTATCGACAATACTGCATATGCTGCAGTTGTTGATCTAATATATAGTACGCTGCTGGCATCAATTTTATTACCAAAATCCCATCCGCCACGCTTCATAGAAAGAATAAAGGCAATTACTGCGCCTATCGCCATTATAAGCCCTACGCGGATAAGGCGCCATATTCCAGCAGAATCAATAATTTTATCATTCAATCCAAATGGTTTTCTGTTCATAATGTCAGGCTCTGATGGTTCAAGTCCAAGTGAAAACGACGGTAAAATATCAGTTCCAAGATCAATTGCCAAAATTTGCACAGCCATTATAGGTGAAGGTATTTGCAATAGCACACCGATAACAACAGTGAAAAATTCACTAACATTTGAGGTAAAAACATAATATACAAACTTTTTTAAATTCTGAAAAATAGTCCTTCCCTCCTTGATGCCCTCCACAATGGAAGCAAAATTGTCATCAAGCAAGATCATATCAGAAGCTTCCTTGGCCACGTCAGTACCAATAATTCCCATAGCCACTCCAATATCAGCCTTTTTGAGAGCTGGAGCGTCATTTACGCCATCGCCAGTCATCGCAATCACAGCGCCACTTTTTTTGAGCAAAGTTGCAATTCGTAATTTTTGTCTTGGAGTTATGCGTGCAAAAACAACTTCCTTTTGAAAAATCTTTTCGGTCAATTCATCATCAGACATTGAATCTATTTTCTTTCCATTAATAATTTCTGCATTTGTCGAAGTTATTAATCCTACTTTTTTAGCAATAGCTTCGGCAGTGACTTCATAATCACCTGTTATCATGATGACTTTTATTCCAGACTTGATGCAACTTGCAATCGCTTTGTGAACATCAGCGCGTGGCGGATCAATCATGCCCATCATCCCAACCCAAACAAGGTTTTTTTCAGCTTCATCTTGAAAATCTTTTTTATCAATTCCATTCAAGTCGCGTTGAGCAAAGGCTAGCACACGCAATGCCTGACGCGACATAGCATTGTAGGAATTTTTAGCTTTTTGTTTTTTTTGAGCTGTAAATTCAATTATTTGATCACCAGATTGTTTATGAGTGCAAAGGTCAATTAATACATCTGGAGAACCCTTCACGAATGAAATAATTTTACCAGAAGATTCTTCCGAACAAATCACACTCATTCGCATACGTTCAGAAGAAAATGGTTTTTCATCAATTTTTTGAAAACCTTTGCGAAAAAAATCTAAATCATTTTGATATTTTTTTGCTACCACCAAAAGAGCTCCCTCGGTCGGATCACCTGCAATTGAAACTTCATTTCCCTTTTCAGTCAGTGCACTATCATTACAAATCACACCAATTTGTAGCAATGTTTCCAGCGGGAGATTTTTCTTAGCTTCAATTTGACGACCAAATAAATAAAAGTTTCCTTTGCCTTGATATCCCTGACCATCCACTGTCATTTCGTCACTGCCAATAATAATATTTGTCACCATCAATTCATTTCGTGTTATTGTGCCAGTTTTGTCAGAACAAATAACAGAAACAGAGGCAAGGGTTTCAACGGCGTTCAATTTTTTGGCAAGTACATTAAATTTTAATAGTTTTTTCATTCCCAAGGAAAGAGCCACAGAAATAGCAGCTGGCAAACCCTCTGGAACAACTGATACTGATAAAGCCAACGCAAACAAAAAATTATCATATACTGATGTTTTATTATAATAACCAGCTATCATTACCAGTATTCCAACCAACACTGCCAAGACTGAAACATCACGCCCAAGTATTCTCATTTGTTTTTGAAGTGGTGTTTCCTGATCTTCAACTTCACTAACCATGTGTGCAATATGTCCAAGTTGCGTCTCCATTCCTGTTTCAGTCACCAAAACAGTAGCACTACCTCTTGTTAGCGATGTTCCAGCAAAAACCATATTATCCTTGTCAGCTAGTATTAATTGAGAATCATCGATTGCTCCTGTTTGTTTTTTACCCGCCTTTGATTCACCTGTAAAAATAAATTCATTCACATAGACATCATAACTTTCAAGTAAATATCCATCAGCTGCAACAGTATCGCCAGAAGCGAGCATGATAACATCTCCTGGCACCAACAAAGCTGCATCAATTTCCATGCGCTGTCCATCGCGAAGCACTATCGCTTTATCAGAAGTCAATTTTCGAATATGTTCCAAGGTACGCTCTGCTTTATATTCTTGAAAAAAACCTATGGCCGCATTAATACTAACAATAAGCAAGATGATTGTCGTATCTCTAAACTCTCCGAAAAAAAATGATAAACTACCTGCAACCAATAAAATCCAAACCAATGCATCATTAAATTGATTTATAAATAGTGAAAAGACACTCCAGGATTTTTTCTTTTGTACCACATTTTTTCCATATTTCTTCATTCTTTCCTCTGCCTCTTTGAATGTGATGCCGGAACTTGTTACTCCAAATTTCTGCAAAACTTCTTCCGCGCTTAAATTGTATATTTGTTTTTCCATTTGTTTAAAAACATTAAAAAGATAAGCCATGCTTATCTCATTATATACCAAATAATTTATTTTTTCTAATTAATATTTCAAAAAAATTAAATTACAATAATCTGGCTGTTAGATATCCAATTCCAAAAGGAGCTTCGTAACTTAGTAATTCAAATTTATATTTTTTTTCATGCAAAACACCCAGTAGTATGATAATAGAACGAAGTCCGCATTCAGCAGCTTCAGTGACAATATCTGGTTCCATATTCATTAAACTCACTATGTCATCACTACCCAAAAAACGCAGAATGCTGTGATCAAAATTTTCAGCATTTGGCGAAAAACTGACTGGAGAATCAAGAGTGAGCCTGTGTGAAAGATCTCCGCTAGCAATTACCGCTACTCTTTCATTTTTAGCATCATCGGAATATCGCCTTCCACTGCTAATATTATCAATTACTCCTTGAATAATCTCTCCATAATGGTAATGACGCTCATAATCCATAAGAGAAAAGGCAAGTTGCACAATTCTTGGTTTGATATTTTTTGTCAAATGATAAAGCGGAATTAATGTTCCATGATCCAAAAAATCTTCCTGCAATTTAGCTGGAAATTCACTCATAAGGCATGCATAGTCTATCTTGTTAGCTATTTCTATATTATTCTTGTATTCATAAACTTCATCCAGCCCAAATTGCAACAAGCTTCCACTTAAATCACTTCCTGAATTTATCACAAATTCATACGGCTCCAAGTGAGCATGTGGAGAAATGACGATTATTGTATCGGGATCAGCAGCTTCCAATCCAACTCGAAGAGTCTCAAAAGCATCAAGTGTTTTCGTAAGAGACTTCAAATCATTCATATTGCCAATGCCAGGGATGCTCACTGGAGGATGTGGCATAATTGCAGCAAATACAATCATATCCAGAAGTAGAAATTCCAATGAGCTATGCTCAAAAATTTCAAAAATTAATTATCAACAAAAAAGATATCCGTGCTCAAAGCTCATTTCCGACATTAAACCAAAAACTTTGAATTTTCGCTTCTGGGCATATGCTTTGCTTTATAAGTGCTGAACTTGTTAATAATAAATTACAAATAACATTGAAAAATATTCCAAAAAAACTTTAATCTGGCACAGAATCATCATTTTGCTGTATTTTTATCTCAATGTTATCTGAACAATTTCCGAGTGATTCTGTGTTCGCATCGGAGGACCCCATCCACCAAGACCACTTGAGGTATAAATCGCAAATGAACCTTCACGAAAAAATCCATAATCATATCCTCCAAAAACAAGTGTGGTAACGAAGCCAAAAGGAAAAAGTTGTCCTTTATGAGTATGTCCAGAAAGTTGCAACGATATTCCAACCTTTTTAGCATTCTTAATTTGCAGAGGCTCATGGATAAGCAGGATGCTCGGAGCAAAGTCATCCCAACCGGCCATTTTTGGAATTATTTTAGAAATATCTCGATCATCTCCTCGCAACGGATAATCAATGCCAATAAATTGCAAACCATTCATGTTTTGTAGCTTATCACGCAGTGGCATTATTTTTGTTTTTGCAATTGCAGTATAAACCTTATCCAAGCCTAAATATGTTTCGTGATTACCCGTAACAAAAAATACAGGCACTTTTATATTATTAAGAATAGACAAAAAAGAATCTATGCTTCCATCAGTGCCATCAAAAAGATCCCCCGTAATCACAACAACCTCCGGATTAAGATTGTTTATTTTTGCAACAACGTCAGCCAGATAATTTTCTCTATAAACATGCCCCAAATGCACATCAGAAATCTGAACTATTTTTTTACCAACCCATTCTCTTGGCAAGTTATCAATAGCCACATCAATGCTTATGACTTTTGGAGAAAATGCATTCCAAACACCATATACTGAATATATAATAGCTGCAAAAATAGCTACACTCGGCAGAATATACTGATTTGGCAAAATATTCTTGAGTTGAGGAATTATTGAGATCATCCAGACTAAAGCAAAAAATAAAAGCAGATTGATGAGCAGACCTATCCAAAAACCACTAACCAAATAATATCCACGGGTAAAAATGTTGTCAGCCACATGAGACAGAAAAGTGGAAATAAAAAAACTCATACCCAAAAAAACCAAACTCCAAATCAAAATATTCCTAATCAATAAACTTGTTATATTAAAAAATTTAATCGCAAAAATATAGACCAGCCAGTGAGCAGCCAAGAATGAAAACAACAGCCCTATGAATACAAAAGTGAATAGTATAATTTTTTGCATAAATATTAATAATAATTTTCTCAAATTACCCCTAAATCATAGCACAATAGCACAAGTTATGCATTTTAATATAAATTTTTAGTCACGATGAACGATTATCATAGCCTTTTCCTCGGTGGACGCTGGAGACATTGGATGAACTTTTCCACTAGGATAATCCCAAATAGCATTAAATAAAATATTTTCATCATACTCATAACCCTCACCTTTTCTGGTGCCAGGATCATTAGTGATAAACTTTTTGGCTTCTTCATTATATCCAACCAAGACAAGCATATGTGTTATTGGCCCAGGACTAGTGTAATTAGGATTTTTTAGTGCGCGCCCATAGGCTGGAACTATAACAATATTACCCTTTGCAAGCTCACTTTTAATATCGGCCAATACGAAATTTCTTTTTATGCTAAAATTATCAAATTCATAATATTGCAAAAAAATTTTACTCACATCATCGACTGAAGCATCAATAAAATTTCCAAAAATTTTTTCTTCAAATCTTGCAATGTCAAAAATTTTTTGTTTAGCTTCCTTGGGTGAAGAAAATGATTCGCCATTAACCCATTTCATAGCCATAATAACCGAGGCTTCCTCACAACCATTTTGAAAGCGCTCATCACTCCAATCGCCAAATGGCGCTTGCGAGGTAAAGGGCACACTAATGAGTCTTAATTGATTTGTTGTTTTTGTTTCAGCATTTTTGATTTGACTATTATTAATATTTGAAACATTTACTGTTTCATTTTTGTCATCCATAGCTTTCCCCACTGAAACACTTTCCACTCGATTTATTGTGATTTGTTTTTTTTTCGACAAATAATCTGCGCGCCAAAAAAATAAACCTGTAGCAAAAATGATTACCAATAATACTCCAAAAAATATCTTTTTCATAATTTAAGTATACAACTTATAAGCATTTTCGCCATATGGAAAATCAAAAAAGGCCGTGTGGCCTTTTTTGATGATCATTACCCCATCAAGGATTTGTAATTTTCAGCCCAATAGAAAATCTGATTAGCATACCAATCATATCTCCAGGAAGTTGTTCCTGAAAGATATAGCTTGGCAGCATTTCTCTCTGCAAGCCTATTATGCGCAGTCACACCATAAACATCAGACAATTTCAAGGCAACTGCAACAGCTGCATCTTTTTCATCCCATGGATCAGGATTGCTCTTACCAACAATAGCAGAAATGCGATCCTTATATTCCATCCAAGTATCTGGCATGAATTGAGGAATGCCCATCGCACCGCCAGTTCCAGCGTATGCAGAACCAGGATTACAAGAAACATTCAACTTTTCATAATCATAACCGAGATTCTTGGCAACATCTTTGATTATTTTCCTGCGCTCATTGAAAGTATTCCATGCAGTTGTGCTTAAATTTCCCTTTTGGTGGGATACCCTGGCGCCATCTTCAACTTCTTGATAGGTGCATTTTCCTGGATTTCTTCCAAGATCAGACTCCACAGCAAGAAGTCCCATAATGAAATCCTTACGAACACCCGTGGCTTCACTGGCAAATTGAGCAGCTTTTTCAATTTCAGCTGGATCAGCAACCGCCACTGGAATGCCTGACTTTTTGCTGATAATATCCATCAAATCTTGATTATCTTCAAAATTTGAATCATTTTGAGATTGCGTAGTCACAATTGAATTGTCAATCACCACTTCTTTTGTTTTTGTTATTTTTTCCTTTGAAAAATTAATCATATTTTGCAAAGGAGATTTGGATGCTTGAGCGCTAGGCACAAACAAAAACAAAACACCCACCAGCAACATCAACTTCAGAAATCGCTGATTTAAAAAACTTTTTTCAATACTAATATATTTATTGTTAATAGTTATTTCTTTGCTCATCTCATCGACAAAACGAGCAATTTTTATTTTTTTGACTAAAACAAAAAAGAGTTCTATACAGAACCTTTTTTCATAGTGTCGCAAACTAGTATACGATGTATCTCATTTTTTGTCAATCAAATTAACTCAAAAAAGACATACTAATATTTTTAGATTTTTCAATTTGTTCTTTATAAATCAAGATATATTAAGATCTCTTTTTTTTGACAACATATATGGGCCTTCTGATGACTTCCTCATGAATATTTGCCACATACAATGCTAGCAAACCAATAGACATCAGAATTATTCCCACCAAAAAAACAATCATAATTGCAAGGTTTTCAGAATCAGAAAAAGTTGAAGCCAGAGGATTATGCAAAAAATATTTACCGATTAAAATAATAAAACCTGCAATACCTGAAATAAGAGTTATGATAATCCCCAAATAACCAGCCAATTTAAGCGGCAAAAGACTAAGTGACACAAAACTATTCATTGCCAGCCCAAGCAATTTCCAAAAATCATAACTTGCATTTCCATGCAAACGCTCATTAGCATCAAAATAAATAAACTCGCGCTCAAAACCAAGCCAATCCACAAGTGCTCTAGTCATACGATGCGTTTCACTGAAACGATTAAACTCATCAATAACAGCCCTATCTAAAAGTCTAAAATCAGTTGAATTTGGAATAACTTTCACTTCTGCAATTTTATTCAAAACCCTATAAAAAATTGCTGAACCAATCTTCTTTATTATTCCATCACTCATATTGTTTCTGCGAACTCCAATCACCACATCAGCACCTTTTTCCCATTTTTCAATGAATTCAGGAATAAGTTCTACTGGATGCTGCAAATCAGCATCGATCATAATGCAAGCATCTCCCATGCAATTATTGATTCCAGCTGTGGTGGCAATCTCTTTGCCAAAGTTTCTAGAAAAATTAATAGTCGTAACGTTGTTATTATTTTTTGCCAACTTTTCAATTTCCTCTTTAGTACCATCAATACTCCCATCATCAATAAAAAGGATATCAAACACATATTCACTTGAGAATTTTGCAAAAACTTTTTCGAGTTCAGCATGGATCAGCGGGATGTTTTTTTCCTCATTATAAGCTGGAATAATGATTGATATTTTTTTCATAAATATTGAAAAATAAAAGCATTAAATAATATCGAGATTATAGCACGATTATGCCTGTAGCAAAAATGCTATGCACAAAAAAATGCAAGAGTGACAAAAAATGACACTCTTGCATAATCTTAAGTTATTTTAGTTCAATTTAATTACTGCACATCTTGCAAATGCCTTTGTGGATAATGACCTCGTTTATTGCAGAGAGACCAACTAAAACATAAATGATCTTTGAAACAATTGCCATTTGTCCACCAAACAAACTTCCTATTTCCCAGCCAAAAAGAGCAAGCACCAACCAATTCAAACCGCCAACAACTAATAAAATAAACGTCACCATGTGTAGACTTTTCATACATTTTCAACCTGTTAAATTTGCAACTATTTACAAATATTAAACTAGGTTTTGTAATAATTTAATTATTTTAACAAAACATAAGCATCGACCATTGCCTAATTATTTACCTACTATCTTATACAATCAAAATTGATTATCCTTTCAAAAAGAAAAAGCGATCAGAAACATTTGTTTCCAACCGCTTGATTTTCCAGAGGACGAACTCGTATTGGCATGGCTTCTTGCTTTGCCTGACACCCTCACGACAAAATGTTCCTCTAGCAAATATTAATACGTTTTAAATAATAGAATATTTCAATTTATATTTTTTTGCCTACTTGACAAGTATCGATTATTTTTCTATAATAATTTTTCTTGCGTTATTAGGCATAACCAAGAAAGTATAGCCCATTCTATAGCAACAAAAGGAGCAAAGATGAAAAAAGTATCGACAGCTGAAGTGCTACTTTCAGCAGCAATAGTGAGAGATGTCACAGATAGGCATGCCAACACTGACGTCATTGTGACAACAAAGCCTCTCATATGTGGATATTGCATTGAGGCAATCCCCACAGGCCATCACGCCATCATGGTTCAAACTTTCCATCGCAAGAAGAATGTCAACGTGCCTATTTGCAAAAAACACTGCTGCGACGCGCATGAAACTGCGGAAATGGAATTCTTTGGTTGCAAAGAACTCGAGAACATTCCAGAGTTTCAACCAAATGCAAAAAAGATGTCAAAAAAAGATCTAAAGAAGGGCTTCGTGGAAAGACTCTTGGTCAATATGCAAAACGATATTGACAGAAGAGCAATTTTTCACAAGTCATATCAAATTGTCACAGAAGACTACTAGCAAAAAAGAAGTACCCATACGTCCAAGGCCTTTGAAAAATTTTCAAAGGCCTTTTTATTAAAATAAAAAAGGTTAGCGAGTTTTTAACTCACTAACCTTTTTCTCACATTTTGCATCCAAACCTTATTACAGTGCCAATACAGGCACAGCCATAATAAAGATTTTTCAATGATTCATTTGGATATTCAATGCTAGCCACAATGGATTGACACCTTTTGCATCTCCAAAGATAAATAACTTTGTCTGCGCAAAGCTTATTTATTTCAGAGTCAGGAACAGTGTCCTCGCGATTAAATCTCCAAACGATAATATCATGATCATCTCCATTGGAAACATATTCATTAAACGGACGGATCTCTTCATACTTAAGATATTTTATTAAATATTCTTCAATTTCTGATAGTTCTGGAATAATCTCTTCAATTGTCAGCAGTTTCAAAAAAGCCACTTTAGCCATTTTAACCTCCCAAGTAAAATATTTACGCAAATAGAAATCCTTCGCCGGAAAGAACATGTGCTTTTACTAATATTAAATTATCAATGTGCTCATTTTTGTATTCATAGAATAATAGCACAAACAAAGAAAAAAGTCAATAAAAAAGCGAGTTGGGATTTACCCTTCTCGCTTTTAACTATTTTCTATAATTGACTATCCCTTGCTCTTTTGCTGATTATTTTTTGAAGTTCAACATTGACTCTTTTTTCTTCACATGATTTTTTTCTTTCCGGAATGGAATATTTTTGAATTCTGTTGTCCCCTTTTTGAGAATAAAATTCGTAGCGCTCTTTCCAATCAGGAATCATTTGCTTGATTTTGGTTATAACCCCATGCGGAACAAAAAAGCCATCTTTTGGAACTGTGCCGAAGAGAAAATGAATCTCCTCACCATCAGTTCGATAAAAAGTGTTCAAAAAATCCCCCAATGAAGAAAATGAAAAAGAATTCTTCATCACCACAATAAACTTACTTTCATATTTCATTTTGAAATCCTCCTTTTTTCTATGATTTGTATGAAATTTTCAAACAACAATAATAAATGATCTTAACACTATATTCATATCATGTAAAGAATTGATTCCTATTTTTTATTTTCTATTTCTCCAGTGACGCTTTTCAATATACACCACTCGCCAACCCCAAAAACCAAGTTGGAAACCAAAAGCAAGGCCAAGCGCCAAAATTCCCAATGATAATTGCCAAGGCAAATAACTTGCAAAATCCCAATTATTATTAATTTTGGGCACGACGCCTTGTGCTAGATTATGACTTATCCACCATGTTTCCAAAAGTCCATCGAAAATAACACCAAGCAAAATTCCGATCACTACTGCCAAAAAAATATAGATAATTTTTTTCATATTTTTTATTTTTAATTTATAACAAAAAATTTGAGCTATTTTTAAAATTTACAGGTGGGTATTTAGGTACCCACCTAAATACCCACCCTATTTTTATAATGATTATATCATTATAAAATTTAATATTCAATTAACAAAAAGAGGAGGTGGCCAGATCAAGTATTGATAAAATTTAATATCTATGTTAATCTATACTTTGTTCTTTTACGGCCACTGACAGCCAAAAAACTTGGAGGGTACCATGAATTTGAGAGCAAGATTGATTGGATTTAGCAATAAAAACAATGTAATCAAGACGATTCACCAGTGCATGCAACTGAATCACAAAGAATTGCAGCACGCTTTGCCCACAGAATTATTACATGATATTTTTCCACAAAATTCTGGCATTCATTTTGATTTTACCCAACATGGCAAAATTGTCTTGATTCCAGAAAAGCATGTCGCGGCCCATATTAATGGAGAACCTCTCCACGCCGGTCAGCATTACCCCCTATTTCTGGGCGACAAAAAGATGCTCGGTATTGGCAAGATGAATTTTCACATTGATATTTTCTCCTCCAACTTCTGATTTTTGAAAAAACCGAAGCCATCCTCTCAATAGAGGATGGCTTTTTCAAATTATTAATTCAGCCTTGAAATACAAATAATCACTCATTCAAAATAGACATACATTGGAAAAAATGCCACATGTATATGGAGATTTACCGCCAGTGTTGACAAAAACATCAAAATAGGCTACTATTATATGTTCTTTGAAACACCCAATCTAAAGTAGCATCAAACCCAAAAAGGAGATTTAAAATGAGAAAATTTATGATTTTGGCAGTAATCGCAGTTTTTGCAGTTGGCGGATATTTTGGCTTTAACTTTGATAAAGGTCAAACAGCTGCCGCCAAAGCTCGAAGCGTGTTCACTGCCCTACGCCAATCGGAAGATGGCGCCCAGGCCGAAGCCTTTGCCAAGGAAATCAAATCACTCAATCCGAGTGATAAAATTTCCAATGACAAATGGCTGAAAAAAGTCGGTGTGGCCAACGCTGATGAAATTCACGAATACATCCAAAAGGCGTATTGGAAAGAGGGTATGCTGGCAGTGAAAGAACTGCAAGCTCTGCAGTCCAATCCGGCCAAAGCGATGGAACTGCGCACGAAAATTTTCACAGCGCAAGCCAAGTCAAACGAGCCGATTGGCAACTTTGGCACCAGCAACATTGAAGTGAACCAGCGGGTAATGCTCAACAAGCTTCGCGACGCTGCTCGAGATGGTTCGCTAACAATGAAAAATCTTGAATCAACAGGAATTTTGGTTCGAGAAAAAGTTGTCATGAAGTTGCCAGCCAATTTCAACACAAAAGAAGCGAAGAAAAAAGCAACCAAAACCGACAAGGTCAAAGTTGCTAGCATCAAGAAATAGGCGAAGATTTTTCGTCAAAAGAGCTCCCCTGAATTTTCAGTGGAGCTCTTATTTTATTTGAAAACAAAAAGTATAAGTATTTCAACAAAAACAAATTTATTCCCTACTTCTTATTTTGAAATAGATTTTTTTTCCTAGGCGATAAATTGCCCAAAAAATAATCGCCCAAATAAGCAAAAGTGGCAACATCACAATAAGAAAACGAATAACGAAATTAACAAAACCTTGCAAACCTTTCAGCAATGAATTGGCCGAATCCTTCACAACTTGCCAAGGTCTCCATGAACTTGAAATCGTAATATTTTGATCTTCACTTAAGCTCACAGTAATCGTCGACATGTCAGTTTGAGATGCAAGATATTTTATTTGTCCTTGCAATTGTTCAATTTCTCCACGCACTCTGGCAAGTTCACGCGTAACTGCCAAAACATCATCAATTTTTTGAGCCTGGTCAAGGATACGCGTGAAAGATTGCTCCTCTGCTTGACTATTTTTCAATTGAGCTTGCAAATCAGTGTATTGCTCCGTCACATCTTGACCAGAGGTTGATTCGCGAAGAACGAGAGAAGCAACTTTTTTGACTTCACTAAAAGTTTTTTCAAAATTTGCCAACGGAACTTTCAGGCTTATTGTTCCACTTTTAACATTGTTTGAATTTTGATAAAAATTAGAAGAAAAAACTTCCCCACTGTTTGCTTGAGCAATATCTGCAATTTTTGTAGCAGCCACATCTGCACTATCAACTTTCAAATTCAAATCTCCATTTTTGATGATTTTTTTATCATTTTCAACAGAACCAGGTTGATTCATATCCATCGGCGCTATTTCAGTTTGCATAATTTTCTGACTACCAAGGGAATTTGAGAAATTTCCTGATGGCAAACCTGTGCTCATTGGAGTCGCGAAACCTCTGCCTGCACCTGAACCGCTCAATGATGAATCCCCTGAAGACAAACCTGCATTTCCACCCAGAAAAGTTACTGAAAAATAGAAAATAGTAACAATAATAACCGCCATCCCAGCAAAAACAATTCCCCCAATTTTCAAAAATTTATGCATATTTTTATATTAAAATTTATATTATTTTAATTATACCACATTTTATGATTATAATAAAATATTAAATAAGTCCATAAATCAAAAAATATTCTAATTTTAGTTAACAACCAAGCTATAAAAGCAATAAAAAACCCATCATCTTATTTATAAGATGATGGGTTTTGTAGCAAAGGCGAAAATTATCTCGCTAAGAAAGATTTTTTATGCTGTTCGCGCTTTTTTTTGATTGTAAAGAGCATCAGACCACCGGCGCCAAAAAGCAGCATTGACGATGGTTCGGGCACTGGCGCCGCACCAGAATTCGCAGTAACGAAAAGTTCCGCCTGATCGATTCGGAAATCATTCCCGAAAAAGTTAAATGGTGACAATGATATCGCCATAAATTTACCATCAGACAAGACATCTTCTAGACCTGCAATGTTTAGCAAATCTATCACAAGGTAGCTTTGTTGTCTTTGCAGTCCTTCACGCCAGGACCAATTTCCGAGAGAATATGTTTTCTCAAAAATATTTTTATTTCCATCAGAAATACCGGAATTTATCTGAACTTTTTCAGATTGAAGGTCGGCTGAAGAGATAGCAAAACTCAAGATTGCACTTTGAATGTCGTAGCCATAGACAGCACTGCCAAAGCTTGTTTCGTCTAATGTTGGATTTTTTTGACCTACTCGCGTACCAAAAATGTTATACAGATTGGCTTTTCCCCCTTCTTGAGTTAAGTCAAAATTAAATTCTGCTCTGCCTCCGTTTCCAACTTCAAAAAAATTACCATCGCTTGCTGATCCAAGATAGCTTTCCGTGAAAGTAACAGGCAGTGCCCAAACTGGGGCAGCAATCAAGAGACAAGCTATTGCAAATAAGATTTTTTTCATTTCATCCTCCTTTTGGTTGAACTGCAAATTGTCAATGAAACGCCTCAAGCACTAATTTTTCACCTCCTTCTCGCTCATTAAATTATAAAAAGAACAAAAATAGCACATGCTTGAAAATACCTTATTTTGAACTATTTGTCAAGCAATCGTTCCCACAACAAAAAACACCCTTTTACAGGTGATTAAGGGAACGAGATTATTTCCTTGGCTTATCTCATTGTCAAAGTGGTTTTTCACCTTTCTTATAGGCAACATTCTAAGATTACTATCTTTTTAACCACCATTTTTTCACAAACGGAAGCGACAAGGTTGAAAGCAAAACACCACCCGTAGGAATACATGCCTTCAGAAATATTAATGATTCTCCGATGGTTTTCATCCAGAAAACTGCAACAAGATAGG
The DNA here is from genome assembly GCA_038318455.1 of Candidatus Moraniibacteriota bacterium. Classification (GTDB taxonomy): domain Bacteria; phylum Patescibacteriota; class Minisyncoccia; order Moranbacterales; family GWC2-37-73; genus UBA12068. The sequence goes on along the minus strand of JBBQCF010000018.1, from coordinate 48 downwards.
TTATAGTTGCAATAAAAAGTCTTCGTGTCCAACTTGTTTCCCACGCTT
>JBBQCF010000017.1:0-19423 GCA_038318455.1 Candidatus Moraniibacteriota bacterium | reverse complement strand
ACAGGAACAGTCTCATCAACAGGTGGATTTATCGGTAACCTTGTTGGAAGCATCACTGGCAATGCTGCAACAGTAACTGACGGAGTTTACTCTCTTGCTGACAATACTTTTGCTGGTGTTAATACTTTCACTCAAGATATTATTGGAAATATCACAGGAAACGCAGCAACAGTAACAAATGGTGTTTACAGTATTGGAAATCAAACAATTGATGGAATTAAAACTTTCAGTTCAGACATTGTTGGAAATATTACTGGCAATGCAGCAACGGTAACTGATGGAGTATATGCAACAACTAACCAAACAATTTCAGGAATTAAAACTTTCTCAAACGGAATCATTTCAAATGTGACTGGTGATGTGACTGGAAATGTTTTAGGTAATGTGACTGGTGATGTTACTGGAAATGTTACAGGCAATCTAACAGGAAACGTTACAGGAAATGCTGATACCGTGACTAATGGTGTTTATACAACTGGATCATATAATAATCCAACATGGATAACTGCTCTTGATAGTGCAAAACTAACTGGAACTATTAGTAATGCTCAACTTAGAGCTAATGCTGTGACAACTGACAAAATTGCTGATGGAACAATTATTGGAGCAGATCTTGCATCAGACATTAATATTGCAACAACAGGAACAGTTTCCGCAACAAATGTGAATGATGGAATAACAACACTTGCTGGTGGAAATATTTCATCAACGAGTAGTTCCATGAATATCAATGTCGGCAATGGTGGAAGTTCAAATGTTTTTATTCAAAATGCTGGAGCTGGAAGTGCTAATCTTAATGTTGAAGGAAATGTTACTGGTGGTGGCACATTGGGAGCATCAGGAACTCGTTGGTCTACAATATATGCCGATGCGATAAATTTCTTGAGCGGACTTACTAATGAATCAAATAATGGAACACCTTCTGTTATAAAATTAGGAACAGGTGGAGGAGATGCTTCACAAATTCAAATTGGAAATCCAGCTGCTTCAATTGATATGAATAGTACAAATTGGCAAATTGGAAGCAATGGCATCGCAAGATTCATGGGAATTGCATTAAACGGGGACATAACATCAAGCGCATCCCGTTCAGTTGACTTGGCAAGCGGTTCAAATACTGTATTTAATATTAAAAACTCGGGTGCTGGACTAGCAAGTCTTAATGTTGATGGAGCCGGTATTTTTGGTGGAGCATTAACAACCAATGGAAGATTTACAATTTCTGCGGGAGGATTTGATGTGACTGGCGCTTCAGACCTGCGTGATAATTTAGATGTACATAATAATTTGATAACCAATATTGGGAACACCGGAACAGATTTCACATCTTTAGGTGGACTTAATCTTGCGGGTAAACTTACTGCTAATGGAGGAATAGACCTTAGTAATAATGACATTACAGGTGTTAATAATATCACAATGAATGGAACTTTGAACTTGAGTTCAGCGAAACTGCGAGTGCCAAGTGGAAGCACATTGCCCTTGGTTTGCTCAACTGGTGAGGTATTTGTGAAAACTGATGGTCAGCTCGTTACTGTTGGAGGCAATCCATCAACCGCATATATGTTTGTATGTGTAGGATCAAACAACTGGAAGCCTACTGTAAACTAATCGGAAGCTTTATTTCAACTTAAATTATATGATTGAAGAAGAAGTGAGCCATATTGAAATTGTTGAAGAGGAAAAAGAAATTCAGTTATTAAAGGTAGAGAAAAAATTTATCTTCAAAAGCTTGACCGATATGCGTGGCTGGAAAAAAGATGCAAAAAAAATTGTCATCTCACTTTGTGTGTTAATTTTTATTAGCATTGGATATTATTTAATAACCCAAGCTGCAACTTTTTCTTGGAGCATGCGTTTACATAGTCCGATTGAAATTATTTCACGGCTACATCATTCTCAAGAAAATCCAACTTTCAGTTTTTCTTTTTCCAAACATTACACCTATGATTCAGATGAACAAAAAAAGTATGGTGATGACTATTTGGCCGGATTTCATTTGCAATCAGATCAACGTATAGGTTGCGATGTCAGACAAAGCATAGTTGGAGTTAATTTCTCCAAAAGCGATCAAGAAATAAGCGATGCAATTTCAAGTGACTTAAGTACTCATGTAAAAGGATTTTCAAAATATCAAGCAAAGCGTATTAAAATTGATGGAAAACCTGCGATACTTAGTAATTTTCTTTTGACAGATCCACTTGGTAACACTTTGCACATAAATCAAATCATGGTTTCAAATGCGGACAAAGACTATTTGATTATTTGTGGAAGTGGAGAAGCGCAATATGACTTTTTTCAAAAAGACTTTCAAGATTTTACAGATTCTTTTAGGTGGAAAAAGTAAAAGGATATATTAATTTTAATGAGAAGCTTTTTCCGATAAAGACTTGAGTGCACACTTGGCTTAAGCTCTGCATCATTGTTGACAATTTATCAAAAAAAGAGTATAATAGATAATTGGTAGTTTCTTTGACAATATAATAACTCATGCGAAAATCTTATTATCGTGGTGCGTGAAAAATCAAAAAAAGGCCTTAAATGAGCCAAGGAGGAAGTCATGAAAAGAAATATCTGGAATTGGTTAGTAATGATTGCATTGGTATCTTTGACTGCGGGAATGGTAGGCTGTGGCGGTGGTGGAAGTTCGGATTCAGTTGTTGTCGCATGTGTCGACAGCACTTGGGCGCCGGATCCAAGCACGCAACCGCTGGATGTTATTTTTGAGCAAACTAGTAACTGTGGAGCTAAGAGAGAAGCCAGAGGAACAAAAAATCTTTGGATTGAAAGAGCTGGTGATTCGGCGACGACATTGTTTAAAACATTTTCAGACATTACAAATATTGTCAGTACGCCAGATGTTAATAGTGAAGGTGTTATTGTTTTTGGAGTAGATAATACAGCCAAGAATAATAAAGGCATTGTTGTTTATTTGAATTCACGAGGGGATGAGCAATGGAGAAATCAAATTGATTCTCCACTTGGCAACACCTTGACTCCGAAGGCTATCTTTTGCGATGGGACACGTATAGTGCCAGTTTTCACCAGAATGCCTCTGACGGACTGGTTGGTCTATGGTATTGGCATGGACGGTTCTCCAAGAGCTTTGGCAGAGGTTAACATTGGTTACAATCTTACTTCTGCTGTGGTTAGTTTTGATGGCAACAATATGTTGATTGGGAGAGTCCAGCCAACAGTTGCATTGCCTCCACCGATACCTTTTAGCAGCACGCAATTAACCAGAAATAATATGGCAGTTAGTGATGTGCTCGGAATTGTGCCATTGATCGATCCTGAATTTATCACAACAGATGTGGCAGGGGTTAATGTTTTTGGTCAAGGGCAATATATGAAATATTCCCATGATTTGCTGACAGTACTTGTTGCTCCACAGATATGGTCAACAGGAGTGAATCCTGTCATCCATAATGTGAAAACAGTCGGCAATGAGACATTTGTTGCTGGAGTCGTGAATGACAAGTTGGTTTTGACGCAGCTTGGCAATCCTGCCTTCAGAAATACTGCCAGTATTCCGATTGGAACTGATAAGATTCGATTGGGTTCAGACGCGACAGGGAACTTGTATGTTTCTGTCGGCAATCGTATTGGAAGAGTTGATAAAGCTACGGGAGAATTTTACACCATGGCCAATCCTCCAGCGATTCCTGCAAATATTGCCTGGTACATCAATGGCACGAGTGTATATTTCGTCAGTGGTAATAATAAGCTTGAATCTTTGCCACTTTCCAGAATTCCATAAACTGTGCAGCTGCACAATAATTCAAACCCGCTAAGTATTTTATACTGGCGGGTTTTTTCTATGCAATTTTTTTTACATGAGTGACTAAAAAGAGTATAATAAAATATATGTTATTGTTATGTATTAAAAAATAAAAATAAAAAATATGTTGAATAAACTTTTTGCTCCAAAATCGATTGCGATTGTGGGCGCTTCAAATAAAAAGGGTAAAGTTGGAACAGTGATAACTAATAATATTTTAAAATTAGGCTACAAAGGAAAGGTATACCTGGTCAATCCTTCTTATAAAATATTGAAGCTCAAAAGATGTTATTCATCCTTGAATAATATTAAAAAAGACATAGACGTCGCAATTATTTCCTTGCCAGCCAAGTTTGTGCTGGATGTAATCAGGGAAAGTTCTGATAAAGTGAAAAATTTTGTGGTTATTTCAGCTGGTTTTTCGGAGATTGGAGAAGATGGTGTCAAGAGAGAACATGAATTGGCAAAATTAGCAGCCGAGCGCGGGCTTAATATCTTGGGACCAAATTGTCTTGGATTTATTGTACCAAAATTGAAATTGAATGCTTCATTTGCTGGTGGCATGCCTAAGGCTGGCAATATTTCCTTTATTTCGCAATCAGGGGCACTTGCTGTGGCATTAATGGACAAGGCGAAACAAGAAAATATCAGTTTTTCAAATGTTATTTCAGTGGGAAATAAAATGCAGTTGGCAGAATCCCAGTTTTTGGAATATCTAGCAAAAGATAAAGAAACAAAGGTAATAGGCATGTATTTAGAGGGAATTAAGGATGGCGAAAAATTTATTGAAGTTGCAAAAAAAGTTTCTAAAATAAAACCAATAGTTATTCTCAAGGCAGGAAAAACAGAGAAGGCACAAAGAGCTATTTCATCGCATACTGGAGCCTTGGCTGGCAGTGATGACATCATGGACGTTGCTTTTGAGGAAGCAGGCATTATTAGAGCAGGTGATTTGGAAGAATTTTTTGACTTGCTTACTTTGATTTCATTTACTGAAGCTCCTAAGAATGAAAAAGCTGTCCTAATTACGAATGCCGGAGGAGCTGGAGTGCTTGCTACAGACGCCTTTAAGGGTAAAGATATCGTATTGGCTGATTTGCCAAAAAAAATAAAAGAAATCATGAAGAGCACATTGCCGGCGGAAGCTTCAGCGGAAAACCCTATTGATTTATTGGGAGATGCCACGGAGGATAGGTATCAAAAAGCTTTTAATCACTTGAATATTAAAACTTTTGGTAGTCTAATTGCAGTGCTTACTCCACAAGAGCAAACGCCTGTTGAAAAAATTACGGAAGTTATAATTGCAAACAAGCAGCATAGTTCAGCTACAATGATAGCTATTTTTATTGGTGGTGAGCGTGTTAATAAATCAATTATTAAATTAAAGCAAAACTCAATACCCAATTTTTCTAATCCAGATAGTGCCATCAGAGCATTGGATAAATATTATAAATGGAGTGTTTTTAGAAAAAAGAAAGAACAAATTTTTAAAATTAATTTAAATATTACTCGAAAAAAAGAAACTGCAAAAATAATAGCCAAGGCGATTAGCGAAAAAAGAGGAGCATTGTTTTTCTCTGAAGCTGCAATGGTGATGAAAAAATATGGTCTTAATCCAATCGAATCTATTGATTTATTACCAAACATAAAAATACCGCAAATCAATAAATATCCCGTTGCTCTTAAGGTTGATAGTGATAAGGTTTTGCATAAATCAGATAAACAAGCTCTCGTGCTCGGTATTAAGAATTATGATGATTTGGAAATTGCTGTCAAAAAATTGCGAGTTGATTTTCCAGTTGAGCGTTTGATTGTGCAAACAATGCAAAAACAGTATGCTGAAATTATTTTAGGAATAAAAAGGGATAAGATTTTTGGTCCAGTGATTGTCTATGGTTTGGGCGGAATTTATACGGAAATTTTCAAGATGGTCAATTTTATGATTCCTCCGATGTCTGAACAAAATATCAAGGATCAAATAATGAAAAGCAAAATAAGTTTCTTGTTTGCTGGTGTGCGTGGTCAAAAAGTCTGTGATATTGATGAATTTGTGACAACAATTAAGGGGATAATGAATTTTGCGCTGGAACATGACAATGTGAAAGAGTTTGATATTAATCCGCTTTTTCTATATAATGATGGACAGCGTTCCAGTGCCGTTGATATTAAAATCATCTTATAAATTATAAATATTTAATAAAAAATAACCATATAGCCATGTAAGCAGAACACCCCGATGTTTATATGCTAATATGTTTAGATGAAAAGTATGGAAAATAAAAAATTAAAAATACTTCTCGTTGATGATGATAGAAATTTGCTGGACATGTATGTGGAAGTTTTTCAAAGGAGTAATTTTGAAGTTATGCAGGCAGGCGATGGACTTGAAGGCCTTGATCTTGCAACAAAAAATTTGCCTGACGTTATTTTTACGGGCATTGTGATGCCTCGCATGGATGGTTTCTCAATGATTGAAGCACTGAAAAAAACTGTCATGACTTCAAATATTCCAGTTGTGGTATCTTCTCATATGGGCAGAGAGGAAGATAGGGTCAGATCTGACGCCTTGGGTGTTAAGGATTTTATTATCAGGGATACAACTCGTCCAATTGAGGTGGTTGAACGTATTAATTCCTTGTTTGTGATTGCCGGAGATGAATATGAAATAGAATTTAATCCTTATGCTAAAGATGCTCAAAAATTAGCTCAAGAATTGAATTTACAAGCAAGTTTTCTTTGCTTGGATTGTCAAGAAAAACTTGTTCTCAAGCTCAAATTGATAGATCCTAAAAATAGAACATTTGAGGCGAGCTTTGTTTGTTCTAAATGTGGCACAGTTTTGAAATAAATATATTATTCCAAAAACATGCAAATATCTAAATAAAAAACATACAGCCATATAAAAATGTTTATATGCTTGAATGATTGAATGAACACTATGGCAAAATGGATGCAAAAAGAGTTACAAGAAATTCCTTCAACTTTCTCTCTGCAAATAAATTCACTTGTGGCAAGACTCCTATTCTCCAGAGGGATAAAAACAGAAAAAGAAATAGCACAATTTATCACACCTGATTATGGGATTGATTCTCCAAATCCATTTTCCTTTTGTGATATGGAAAAAGCTGTAGAAAGAATCAAAAAGGCTAGTGAGAATAAGGAACAAATTGTTATTTTTGGTGATTATGATGCAGATGGAATAACATCATCAGCTATTATAAAAGAAACACTGGACTTGCTTGGTGCTAATTCTTTTGTGTATATTCCCAATAAAAATACTGAAGGTTATGGTCTTAGCTTGCAGTCGATAGATATTTTCAAGGAGAAAGGTGTAACGCTGATTATAACTGTAGATTGTGGCATCACCAGTATCGAAGAGGTGGAAAAAGCTAATTCTCTTGGAATTGATGTGATAATAACAGATCATCATCATGTTCCAGCGATTGTGCCAAAAGCGCATGCTATCATCAATCCTCATCAAGATGAATGTGGATATCCTTTTAGTGATTTGGCTGGCGTAGGTGTGGCTTTCAAAGTGGTGCAAGCTATCTTTACTAGGCTTATGCCTGAAAAAATACATCTTTCAAAGTGGATGCTTGATTTGGTGGCGATTGGAACTATTGCTGATTGTGTGCCCTTGGTTGGAGAGAATAGGCTTTTTGTGAAATATGGATTAGTCGTCCTATCTAAAACAAGACGCGTTGGTCTTTTGGAGTTGTTTGCGGTTGGCAGAATTGTGATTGGAGAAAATGAAGTGCCTGATACCAAAAAAGTTTCTTTTTATATTGCACCACGAATTAATGCAGCTGGCAGAGTTAATCATGCTAATCTTGCTTACAATTTAGTGATGGAAAAGGATACTGTGCTGGCAAGAGATTTTGCTTTGGAGCTTGAAGCAAACAACACTGAAAGACAAAAAATAACAACTGCCATGGTGGATGAAGTGAAAGCATTGGCCGAAAATGATTTCAAGGATAAAAAATTTATTTACGCAATTAGTGAACATTATTCAATCGGGGTTGTTGGGTTGGTGGCGGGAAAGATATCACAAAAATTTAACAAACCAACAGCTATTTTTCAAAAAAGCGAAGAAGTTAGTAAGGGTTCATTTCGCAGTATTCCACAAATTAATATTATTGAAACAATTGGGCAGTGTAGTGAGCTCTTGGAAAGATATGGTGGACATTCTCAAGCAGCTGGAGTTTCGGTTAAAAATGAAAATTTGGAAAAGTTTTATGCAAAAATGAATGACTTGATTAGTGCCAAACTTGAAGGGATTGAATTGGTGGAAGAAGTTAGGATCGATGGAGAGATTGATTCAGCTGATATTGATTTTAATTTGGTGGAAGATTTAGAAAAACTAAAACCATTTGGAGAGGGGAATGTTGAACCTATTTTTGTTATTCGTAATTTAATAGTAAGAGAAAAGAAAAATATTGGAACAGGTAATAAGCACATTAAATTATTTTTATCTCCTGCTGACGGGTCACCAAAAATTTTTGAAGCAATTAGTTTTAATGGCTACGATAAATATTTCGGGATTCAGGAAAACGATCAAATTGATTTAGCTTGTAATATTGAAAAGGATGAATGGAATGGGAATAGAAAAATTCAGTTAGTGGTTGTGGATATTAAGAATTCTCAAATATAATGTTGGAGATCAAAAAATGAATTTGTGTGGTTATCTTTGCGTGGTTATATTTTGTGAAAAATTACTTAAGCATTTATTTTATAGCCAAAAATAACTTACGCCTAGCACGGCATTTTTTAATTTAGAATTTTATGAAAATAGCTTTCGTTCATGATTATTTAGTGCAATATGGTGGTGCTGAACGCGTGCTGGAATGTCTTACTGAAATTTATCCATACGCTTCTATTTATACTATCTTGCACAATAAGGACGCTATGCATGGCGTCTTTGAGGATAAGCGTATCTATACTTCATACCTACAAAAATTTCCTTTTGCTAGAAAATGGCATCGTATCTTTCCACTTTTGATGCCTCCTGCTATTGAACAATTTGATTTTTCATCTTATGATGTCGTGGTTTCTGACTCCTCAAGTTATGCTAAAGGCATTATCACGCGTCCAGAAACATTGCATATTTGCTATATGCACACGCCAATGCGCTACGCTTGGGATGATTGTCAAAAATATACTAGAGATTTCTATTTTCCTCATCTTATTAAAAAACTTATTCCTTTTGCGATGAATTATATTCGTGTTTGGGATAAGGCAAGTGCTGACAGAATAGATTTGTTTATTGCTAATTCAAATTTTGTGGCTCGTCGAATTAAGAAATATTATCGTAAGGATTCCGTTGTTATTCATCCACCAGTTGATACAAAAAATTTTGCAGCTGCTGAATCAAGTGCCAAAGAAGACTATTTTTTAATGGTGGGAAGACTTATTGCATATAAAAGACATAGTATTGCGATTAGAGCTTTTAATGAAATGAAATTGCCACTCAAAATCATCGGAAGAGGTCCTGAATTAAAAAGACTCAAGAAAATTGCAGGACCAACCATTGAATTTATGGAAAGGGTGAACGATGAAAATCTTAAAAAATTCTATACAGATTGTCAGGCGGTTATTTTTCCGCAGGAAGAAGATTTTGGAATTGTCGCGATAGAAGCACTTTCTTCTGGCAAGTCTCTGATTGCATATCGAGGAGGGGATATTCCTGAACATATGGAGGAAAATAAGATGGGCGTGTTTTTCGATGAGCAGACTTCCGCTGGTGTTATTGAAGCGGTTAAAAAATTTCAGCAATTATCTTTTGACAATCAATATATTCGCTCGAAGGTTCTTAAATTTGATAGGGAAATTTTTAAGGAGAAAATGAAAACTTTTATTGAAAATGCTGTTACTGAATATAAGAATAAATAATCTTCTGCTTTATATGTAAAAAAGACCAACATGATGTTTCGTGTTGGTCTTTGCTTGCTGGGAAATTTTTTCAATAAATAATATAAACATCCGAGATGTTTATGTGGAAAGTTCCGTCAATTTCATCTTCACTTACTATCCCGAAGCGATCATATTCGGCGAGTTGAACTAAGTCTGGATTGCAATAAATGGTACCATTTTTGAGCTCTAGATGGGTTATTCTGCATACCCTGAAAATTGCAGCACTGATGATTAATTTTATCAGGATTTTGTCCATTTCATTTTCCTCCTTAACTTTTTATTTAATAACAATTATTTTTTCAATTAGAAAAATCTTTTTGTTATCACTTGTTAATAAGGGTTTCTGATGTGGAGTGTAAAGCTTTCCGCAAGAAAAACATTTGCAGACAAAAACTTTCGCTTCTTCGATAGTGACAAAAAATGTTCTACGTAAGGACACAATTCCAATACAGTTTCTTTCTTTGCAAATCATAAAGCCTCCTTTTTATTGAGTTTTGCCTGAAATAGGCGGTTTTGTATTCAATTATAAAATCAACCACGATAGTTAATTATACTCCTTTTTCACCAAAAAGTCAATATTGGCCGATATTGATTATGGGCGTATGCTTAAAGAACACTTAAATTTGAATTTTATAAAAAGTTAACATGAAAATTGGAATTGACATTCGTTGTCTCTCGGATGGAAAAAGAACTGGAGTTGAGGAATATACTATAAATCTCTTGGAGAATCTTTTTGAGTTGGACAAAAAAAATCAATACATACTTTTTTCAAATTCATATCATGATTCGTATTTCGACGCGCGTATATTTTCGCAATACAAAAATGTGAGTGAAAAGAGATTCAACTATCCGAATAAGTTGCTCAATTTATGTTTTTGGTATTTGCGTTGGCCATTGGTGGACAAAATGCTTGGCGGAGTGGATATTTTCTTCATGCCCAATATAAATTTTGTGGCACTTTCAAAAAAAACAAAACTTGTGCTGACAGTTCATGATTTGTCATATGAAATTTTTCCCGAGACATTCTCATTGAAAAGTCGTATTTGGCATCATTTTATTAACTCGCGCAGTCTTTGCAAGAGAGCGGATAAAATAATTGCCGTTTCTGATTCTTCAAGAAATGATATCATTTCACGTTATAAAATAAATCAGCAAAAAGTTCAGCGTATTTATAATGGTGTGCATGAGGAAGTTCAACAACTCGATCGTAACAATCCAAAGTTAATAGAAGTAAAGGAACGATATCATTTGCCGTTCAATTTTATTTTATATTTGGGTACAGTAGAGCCAAGAAAAAATGTCCCAGCTATTATTGAGGCCTATGATCAATTGCGCTTACTTGGAAATCCACAATTGGATAAATATAAATTAGTTATTGCAGGGGGCAAGGGATGGAAAGTGAATGATATTTTAGATGTGGCACGAAAAGCTAAATTTACAAATGACATTATCTTTACTAGTTGTATTGTAAATGATGATAAGGCTGCTGTTTATACTTTGGCATCACTTTTTGTATACCCATCATTTTTTGAAGGTTTTGGAATCCCTGTGCTTGAAGCTATGCGCTCTGGTGTGCCCGTGATAACTTCTAATTGTAGCGCGCTGCCGGAAGTTGTTGATCAAGGCGCAATAATGATAGAGCCTGACAGACCAGATGAATTATATTTGGCCATGAAAGAGGTCTTGCTTGATCGTGATTTCCATGCGCAGTTGCAACAGCAGGGCTTGAAACAGGCAGTGAGGTTCAATTGGCGCACTTCGGCTCGCGAGACATGGGAACTTTTTGAAAAATTCAAAAAATAAAATGTGGTATAATTTGAAAATGAAAAACTTTTGCACAATTTGGAGTTGCTATTTATAAGTAGTAAAATTTTTAAAAAAATATGCTTAGCGCAATTATTGTTATTGTCGGTTTAATTATTTTTGAGATTATTAGCAGTATTGATAATGCCATTGTTAACGCTCATGTCCTTAAGACTTTGCCAGAAAAGTATCGCAAATTTTTCTTGCTGTGGGGTATGATCTTTGCAGTTTTTGTAGTGAGGGGATTGCTGCCATTTTTGATTATTTGGATGGTTAATCCAGCTCTTTCCGTGAGCGAATTGCTTAAGTTTGCATTTTCAAATGATCCAGCAATAGCTGTTTATGTCGAAAAATCAAAACCACTTTTGCTTTTAGGCGGAGGAATTTATCTTTTTTTGATTGCACTCTCGTGGCTTTTTCTGGAAGAAAAGAAATATGCTTTTTTGGTTGAAAATTTTATTCACAAAAGAAGCGCGTGGTTTTATGCTGTTACTTCTATATTTGTAACAATCATTGTTTATCTTGCGCTTAAAGCTGATCCTATATTAGCACTTTCAGCCTCAATAGGTTCAACGATGTTTTTTATTACAGATGGTTTCAAAAAAAATGCTGAAGAAAAAGAAAAGGAATTGGCGAATCCTTCAAGCTCAATGAGTGCTTGGAGTAAACTTTTATATTTGGAAGTTCTCGATACCTCTTTTTCAATGGATGGAGTTATTGGTGCCTTTGCTTTTACTATTTATGTGCCACTTATTTTAATTGGAAATGGGATAGGCGCTTTCGTTGTGAGGGAATTTACAATTCGTGGAATGGATGTGATTACCAAATATGCCTATCTTAAAAATGGGGCGATGTATTCTATTGGAATGCTGGGAATGATTATGGTGCTTGAATCTCTTGGGAAGCACTTCCCATTTTGGCTAGCGCCACTAAATACAATCCTATTTTTAGGCATATTTTTGTATTTATCTCATCGTGAATTGCAATTAGCGAAAGCATGAGTTATTATTGATATATTGGCATACTATTTGCAGTTATTTAAAAATCAAGGAGGTTTCAAATGAGACACAACAACAGGGTTGCGGCAGCACGTTTTCACGCCTCAAAAAGCGCTAAGGCTTTTATTGGCAAAAAAAGAAGTCAAATTGTGGGTCAAGCGAAAAGGAGAGTGTTTATTAATCTTGATCGGCATTCTATTGTGATGTCAAATACTTTTGCATATCGTCGGTTGTTGTGTTTTTTTTATTAACAATTCTGCTTTGCTCTTATTGGGCAGTCCAAATGGACTGCCTTTTTTTATTGCGATAAAAATGTTAAAATAGCTATATGACAATATGTATCTATAATAAAAATATAATATAATAATGTTTCTGAAATTGATATGCGAATTGGAATTGATGCGCGCTTTTTTGGCAAGATTGGCAAAGGACTGGGGCGCTATACACAAAAATTGATTCAGCATCTTGAAGAAATTGATAGTGAAAATCAATATTTCATTTTTTTGCGCAGTGAAAATTTTGATGAATATCAGCCTCATAATAAAAATTTCACGAAAGTATTGGCAAATTATCGCTGGTATTCTTTTGCTGAACAATTTCTATTGCCAAAAATGTTGAACAAATATAATCTCGATTTGGTGCATTTTCCTCATTTTAATGTTCCACTTTTATACAGGAAAAAGTTTGTGCTCACTATTCATGATTTAATCCTACTTCATTTTCCCACTATCAGAGCGACAAGGCTTAATCCTTTTTGGTATTGGATAAAATACGCTGCCTATAAATTTAATATCTATAGCGCTGCCAAAAGGGCACGAGTTATAATTACAGTTTCGAAGTTCACCAAAAACGATATCATAGGACAATATCCATCTTTGCATAAAAAAATAATAGTTACCTATGAAGCTAGTGATGATTCGTGTAGAGTTTCAAATATAACCCCTCATCTTTCATTGGAAAAGTATGGTATAATTAAACCGTACTTACTTTATGTTGGTAATGCATATCCACATAAAAATTTGGAAAAGCTTATTGAAGCATTTGATCTTGTTTTGACCAGATACCCCAATATGCAGTTGGCTTTGGTTGGCAAGGAAGATTTTTTTTACAAAAGATTGAAAGAATATAGCGCTGAGAAAAATATTTCAAGCATACATTTTCTGGGGTTTGTTGATGATACTGACTTGGACGTTCTGTATCGTTTTGCGGAAGCATATGTTTTTCCTTCGCTTTACGAAGGATTTGGACTGCCACCACTTGAGGCCATGACAAAAGGTTCGGTTGTTGTATCCTCTGATCATCCTTGTATGCAAGAAATTCTTGAAAATGCAGCTTTGTTTGTGAATGCGAAAAGTGCAAAGAGTATTGCTGATGGTATTATAAGAATTATTGAGGATAGAGATTTGAAGCAAGAATTGATTCAGAAAGGTTATCAGCAAGTGACTAAATATAGTTGGAAAAAAATGGCAAAAGAAACATTGGAAATTTATCGATGCATTTGAGTTACGAATAGAAGATTGTTGTAGTAATGTTTGCATAGAAAAGTTGGAAAATTAAGAGTGATTGTTTGCAAGAAAATTCAAACTAAAAAAGAAAAAAGTGTCAAAAAATAAAATTATTCCACAGATGTTTGATGTGAGACCAGTTGATAACGCTGGTGATTTGGATTGGAAAAAAATTCAAGCAGTCGACGGACGTGCTCAATTTGAAAAAAATAGAATAATAAAAGAAGAAAATCAATTTAAAAAAATTGCGCAGAAGGAAGTGGAAGCGAAAAGAAAACAAGAGTTTATTCTTGCACAAAATCTTGCAAATCAAGAACGCATAAAAAAAATTGCTGAACAAGATCGCAAAAAGCAGGAAGAATGTGAGTTCAGAATGATGGTAGAAAAGGAAAAACATGAAAAGAAACTTGCTAAATGGCTAGAGATAGAATCGATCACTGAAGAAAAAGCCAAAAAATTGCAGGAAACTATCATCAAAAGAACTAAAGAAGAAAAGAATAGAACGGCTTTTGATGGAAAATGGTTGGGATTAGAAAAAGAAAGTGAAAAAAACTCTTTTTCTTGGAAAAATATTCTATTTCCAAAAAAACTTTCTTTTCAATTCGATATGAGCAGGTCAATGATGGGTTTTGCAATCACTGCTCTGGTTATTCTTGTTGGTGTTGGTATGGTTTCCTATGTCAGCAGAGGAGTAGGACTAAAGAGCAGTGTTTTGGGTGCAAGTACAGATGGATTTGCCGATCTCAATTCTGCTGTTAGTGATATCGCGCATCAAAATTTTGAAGATGGCGCACAAAAATTCGATCAAGCTTTTGCGAATTTTTCACAAGGGTCAGATCAGCTTGAAAGTATGGGTGGAATACTTTTGGATGTGACACGTTTCATCCCATTTGCTTCAAAAGTTTCTTCTGGCAAAAATGCAGTTGAAGCGGGAAAGCATTTTTCTGCCGCCGGAAAATCTCTAAATGAAATCGCTAGAGTGGTCGCTGAAGTGAAGAATGCATCCAATTTAGCACAGCAGTCATCTTTGTCATTTCTCGATATTTTTAAGGTTGCGGAAAAAAATATCATTGAGGCAAAAAAAGAACTTGATTCTGCTCAACAAAATTTAGATCTTATTAAAATTGATGATTTACCTCAAGATAAGCAAGGTAAATTTTTGTTGGTGAAGCAAAATTTGCCAGATCTTAGAAATGCTTTGGATTTATTTTTAAATAATAGTCATATTCTGGCGGATTTATTGGGAGGCAATGGTCCTAGAAAATATTTGTTTTTATTTCAAAATAATTCAGAAATGCGAGCAACAGGAGGGTTCATTGGAAGCTATGGACTTTTGGATATTGCCGATGGGCATGTTAAGAAGTTTTTTATTGATGGAATTTTTAATCCAGACGGACAGCTTCGTGAAAAAATTGTTCCACCTTTTCCAATTCAAAAAATTTCTACAGCGTGGAGCATGCATGATAGCAATTGGTTTGCAGATTTTCCAATGTCAGCGAGAAAAGCTATTTCTTTTTATGAAAAAACAGGTGGACCCTCGGCTGATGGCGTGATCACTTTGACCCCAACAGTAATGCAAAAACTTCTGGAAATAACTGGACCAATAGAGATGCCGGAATATGACGTGACACTGGATGCGAAAAATTTTATTGAGCTAACACAATTTAAAGTTGAAGTTGATTATGATAAGGAAGAAAATAAGCCAAAGAAAATTTTGTCTGATTTAGCTCCGTTAGTTTTGGATAAATTATTAAGCAGTAAGGATTTAAATGTTATTTCAAAAACAATGCAAGCTTTCTTTGAAGGTCTCAATGAAAAACATATCCTGTTTTATTCTGAAAACGTGGAGCTTCAAAAAATTATCTCCAAGCAAGGTTGGTCAGGTGAAGTTATTGCATCGTCAAAAGATTATTTGAGCGTTATTAATGCTAATATAAATGGATTCAAAACAGATGCTGTTATTGATGAAGACATTAAACATTTTGCAGAGATTGATGAGGACGGATCGATTGTTGATACGGTGACGATAACCAGAAAGCACAGTGGTGGAAATTCAGAGTATGATTGGCTCAACAAAGTTAATGCTGATTATATGCGTGTATATGTGCCACTTGGTTCAAAACTTTTGGAGGTTAGTGGTCAAACAAGAGAAATCGATAAGGAGCCATTAGATTATACGGCGCTTGGATTTAAGCGTGACAGCGATGTGCAAAATGAGGAACAAAGCATGGTGATTGATCCTGAATCTGGAACAAAAATATATCAAGAAGCAGGCAAGACTGTTTTTGCAAACTGGACATATGTTAGTCCGCAGGAAACTATGACAATCACATATAAATACTTGCTGCCATTTACTTTGTTTAAAATTACTGTCAATGAAAATGAACAAGCTGATTCATATTCCTTGGTTGCACAAAAACAATCAGGAAGTATTGGAAGCACATTCTCTTCTGATATAAAATATCCTAAAAATTATGAAATTAAGTGGAATTTTCCATCTGGAAATCTTGGCTCTGACAATGAAATTAAAAATGTAACCAAGTTGAATATAGACAGGTTTTTCGGTGCGGTTTTTAAAAAGAATTAATCAAAAAAGTCTATGATTGATAAATTTTAATTTTTGTTGTAGTATTTTCAAGTTGAATTAAAGCCTTTTTTTGCAAAAATATGATAAAAAAAATAGTTAGTGGAGATTTCTTAAGGGATAAGCCAACACAGTCAGTCGCGGCGGCGGCGCTCATTATTTCATTGGCTGGAGTGGCTAGTCGTTTGTTGGGATTAGTTAGGGATAGAATCTTGGCTGGTCAATTTGGTGCTGGCGACACCTTGGATGCTTATTATGCAGCCTTTCGTATTCCTGATCTTATTTATAATTTAATGATTGTTGGAGCGCTTAGCGCAGCCTTCATCCCTGTCTTTACTGAACTTATTGCTAATAAAAACGAAGATGAGGCCTGGAAGCTTTCTTCTGGAATTTTAAGTTTGCAAATTCTTGTTACAGGGGTGGTGTCTATTGTCTTGGTAATATTCGCACCCCAGCTTATGCATCTTGTCACTCCTGGATATACAGGAGAAAAAATGGATTTAACTGTCACGCTCACGCGCATCATGTTTCTTAGTCCATTTCTGTTGGGTATTAGCGGTATTATTGGTGGGGCACTAGTTTCTTTCAAGAAATTTTTGGTATATTCACTAGCTCCTGTTTTTTATAATGCTGGGATTATTATTGGAGCATTGTTTTTTGTGAAACCTTTTGGTCCAGCTGGTCTTGCTTGGGGCGTGGTGCTTGGAGCACTGCTTCATTTGTTGGTGCAATATCCAGCAGTGAAATTTTCAGGTTTTAATTTTAAGCCAATGTTTTTTGACGCTTGGAATAATCCAAGTGTCCGCAAGGTTTTTCGCTTGATGATTCCAAGGACTCTGACAATCGCAGTCAGTCAGATTAACTTTACTATTATCACGATTTTTGCTTCAACTCTTTCGGCGGGGAGTTTGGCGGTTTTTAATTTTGCTAACAATATTCAAAGTGCACCGCTTGGTCTTTTTGGAGTTTCATTTGCAATTGCAGTTTTTCCAACATTAAGTTCGCATAGTGCCAAAAAAGAACCAGCTGAATTTGTGCGAGCTTTTTCTCGCACATTTCGTCAAATTTTGTTTTTTGTTATTCCTCTTAGTATGTTTATTTTCGTGCTTCGCGCGCAAACGGTGCGTGTTCTGCTTGGAACAGGAAAATTCAATTGGGACAACACAATTTTAACTTTTCAAGTATTAGGATTGATGGCCTTGAGTTTATTTGCGCAATCACTCTTGCCACTTCTCACGCGAGCTTTTTATGCTTTGCAAAATACAAAAACTCCTCTCTATATTGCAATTGTAAGTGAGGGTATTAATATTTCAGCAGTTTTATTTTTACTTAGAACGGGAACGGTGCTTGGACTCCCGCCTGCTTTTTTCTCTGATAAATTTGTAGCTGGATGGAATCCAGTTTTCTCTCTTGCGATTGCTTTTTCTCTGGCGAGCTTGGTTAATACATTTTTATTAATCTTTTTCCTTAGGAAGAATTTGCCAAGCATTGATGGCAAAAATATTTGGAATTCAACGATACGAATCGTGGGAGCAACAATCATCGCAGGATTCGTCACTCAAATTACTAAAATTATTGTTGGAACGCAGGGTGAGCTTGATACTTTCGTGGCAGTTTTCATTCAACTTGTGGTCGCTGGCTCATCTGGACTTGCAGCATTTTGTCTAGCTAGTTATTACTTCAATGTGAAGGAATTTTTTCAATTTACTCATTCAATAAGCAAAAAAATCTTCAAAGCTAAGAAAATTATTACCGAAGATATGGCAGAAGTGACAGGTGTTGGGGAATAAGATTAATATTAAATATATAATATTTAATATTTAATAAAACTCAATAAGGGCATTTGTTACGCAATGAAAATGAGATATGAAAAATTAAAATAGCGTATCGGGCTTTAATGCGGCCAAATATAGTACCACCCTTTACAAAACACTCAAAAGGTGATATAATGATAGGTTGTCATAAATTTTGTGGCAAAGTATCTAAATTTTAAGGGGGTGTAAGATGAATGTTTTAAAAAGGATTCTGATGGTGCTTTTTTTGGCCTTGGCTGCGAACAATGTTGCGCACGCAGGCGAAAATGGTGAAGAAGAAAAGAGGCAAGATCAACAAAAACCCGCTTACAGTCTCCTTGGCAGTATTGATGTTCAAGTTTTTTCCGAAAAAATTCTTAAGGAAGAAAAAAGTAAAAGGCTTGAAAATAAGTCAGAACAAATTGAACAAGATGAACAAAAAAGATATCATGAGCTAGAGAGATTGCAAATGCTCATGATGATATACGGACAAAGGTGAGATGCGCAAAAATGCTCAACTTACTTAAAAGCCTAGCCGTTCGTGGTTAGGCTTTTTTTCTTGATTAATTTGTTAGTTCAGTGTCTTGCGGAAACTTCGTGGAGGTTCAACCTCCCTTATGGAGGTTGAACCTCCACGAAGCACTTATTTTCACGAATTTCAAAATTTGACGCACAATCTTGAAGTGGGGTATAATAGAAATGTATTTTGTTATTCTTTTATAAAAAATAATTAATATTAAAAAAATAATATGAAAACAAAACTAAAATCCATCGGCTATGTTTTTGGAATAGTGATTAGCGCAATCGCACTTGGAACACTTCTTCAATTTGCCAAAGCTTGGACTGAACCAACAGCAACTCCACCAAATCAAAATATCGGAGCACCAATTAATACTGGAACTATTGCGCAGGGAAAAATTGGAAATTTTGGAATTGGCACAACAACTCCAGATGCATTAACAAAACTCGATGTTGTTGGCGTCATAAGGGGTGATGGTATTACTTCTACCCAATCAATAAGCGCGGCTGGTGGTCTTTCTGGCGCATCA
>JBBQCF010000016.1:0-20202 GCA_038318455.1 Candidatus Moraniibacteriota bacterium | reverse complement strand
ATTTTGAATGCGTAAGTGATTTTCTGCTGCACCTTTAAAAAGCAGATGATATCTGTCTTTAATGAAGTTTTTCATCTTAAAAAATATTTGTTTCAAAAAATTAAATTTATTTCTTTTTTTATTATTTTACTTGCTTGAATTATATCATATTTTTCAATAAGAGTACAACAAAAAAAACAAAGAATAATCTTTGTTTTTTTGAAAATATTTATAGACACATCTCAAGGTCGCATATCATGAAAAGATTAAATCCACTCTTTTGCCTCAAGACCAAGTCTGGCTGCCTCGCGTTGAGCTTCTTGTTTTGAATTGCCCTCTCCTTCAGCCACCAATTCCTCTGCCAAATATACACCCACCACAAAATGTTTATCATGGTCAGGTCCCCATTCTTTCATAACTCTATATGAAGGAGTCACTTTGCTATGTTCTTGTGCTTTTTCTTGAAAATAACTTTTTGGATCAAGATATAATTTTTTTTCAATTATTTCACCTAATTTAGTAGCGACATTTTTAAGCACAAATTCTTTAGTGGTATCATAACCATGATCCAAATATGTCGCACCAATAATAGCCTCAAGTGCGTTGGCCAGCAAATATTGTCGAGCTCGTCCTTTATCCCTAGCTTCACCACGACTCATTAGTAAAAATTTCTCCACACCAATTTCTTGAGAAACAGTTGCTAACATTTCGCCATTAACCAGGGCGCTTCGCCAACTTGTCAATTCTCCCTCTGGATTCTTATAATTATTATATAAATGCTCGGTAATAATCAATTCGAGAACTGCATCGCCCAAAAATTCCAAACGCTCATTGTGATCCAAGGTGTATTCCCTGTTTTCATTCAAATAACTACGATGAGTCACAGCTTGTCGCAGAAGTTCAATATTATTAAATTTAACCCCAATTTTTTTGGCTAAAGATTCAATCATGGATTCAAGAAATCTCAAATCTAAAATCTAAAATCCTAATAAAATCAAAAGTTCAAAATCTAAAAATTAAGATTTTGATATTTAGTCATTTATCTGACATTGAGATTTGAGATTTGAGATTTTAAATAACTTATTATTTTACTTTTTCTTCTGATTCAGCGTTAACTATAACTTTTTCTGGAGCAACTTCAATAAATTCTTTGTGTTTCTTGGTAGTATCATCTTTCATTGGTTCGCCCATTTCACGATAGATTGTTCCCAGCACACCATTAACAAAACGTGCAGAACTTTCACCTCCAAAAGTTTTGGCAAGCTCTATGGATTCATTAATTGCAACCTTCGGTGGAACTTCGGCATAATTACCGTGCATAAGTTCATAGATTCCCAAGCGAAGAATGTTGCGGTCAATAATCGTCACCTGATCAAGTGGCCATTCCGGAGCACATTTTTCAATTAACGCATCAATAATGGACCTTTTTTCAAGTGTTCCCTTTACTAATTTGGAAGTAAATTCAGCTTCTTCAATTCCTGGTGCAAATTCCTTGATATTTCTATCAATAATAGCATCTGCAAACTCATCATGTTTACCTTGAAAATCCCACTCAAAAAGAGCCTGCATTGCAACTGATCGTTGAAGATGTCTATTTGCCATTTTTATTTTTGCATGTCATTCCAGAAGTAATTGAAAATCTTAGCCCTAATCAGCACTAAGATCCTGAAACAATTTCAGGATGACAAAATTTAGTAACTATTTCTTTTTTGCTACTTTTTTAATTGTGTTTATAACTTCATTTCCCTTATAGAAGCCGCAATGTGGGCAAACACGATGTGAAAGTTTTTCCTTGCCACATTTTGGACAAGTTTGAGTTTTGATAGCATCAATTTCGAAACGGTCACGTTTCGCATCTCTGCGTTGTTTGGTGTGTCGTTGTTTTGGTACTGACATAGCATTACATAAAAATAAAGCGTTTCTCTCTAACTATATCTTGAAAACTAAAGTAAGTTTTTGATAATCTTAGGGTTTTAATTTCCAATTTTTAATTTCCAATTTCCAATCAATTTACAATGACTAAATTTCTAAATTTTAAAAACGAAAATTTCGCTCTATTTCAAACCTTTTTAAATATTAAATATCAAAACCATCTTAACATCAATCATTCAATCTGGCAAGCCTATGAGATGAATCCACCTCACTTTAAGGGATTTTTTGTTTTTAATACATATATGTCTTATTCTGACAATTCATTTGAATAATCGGTAGTATCAACGCGTGTTTCTATTTTTTTTAGAGCCCTTTTGACTGGCGCAAAACTTTTGCGATGAATTTCGCAAGGACCATGAGCGACAAGGGCATCCATGTGCATTTTTGTCCCATAACCTTTGTGCTTATCTAAGCCATATTGTGGATATTTAGCATGCATTTTCTCCATCATGCGATCCCTGGTCACCTTAGCCACAATTGAAGCTGCTGAAATAGACTTAACTAATTTATCCCCACCAATAACGGCATATTGCTCCATTGAAAGGTTTGGTATTTGTTTGTTTCCATCAACTAGAATTATATATTTTGGCTCAATATCACCCCAAATATCTTGACCAATATTCTTTCTAAGATCCTGCACAGCCTTTTTCATGGAAAGGAAGCTGGCCTCCAGAATGTTAATTCTGTCAATTGTTTCATGATCACAAAGTCCAATTCCAATATAGAAATGCTCATGAATGAGTTCAAAAATACTCTCTCTTTGTTTTTCAGAAACTTTCTTAGAGTCTCTAATTAGCTCAAATTCCTTTTCTAATTCCTTGGGAATTTCAAAATCATGATTTTTATACATCGCTGCACAAGCCAAAACTGGGCCACAAAGAGGACCACGTCCAACCTCGTCAGTTCCGATGATATGTGTAAATCCCTGTTTGGCGAAATCTTTTTCAAGAATAAATGTTGATAATTCCATATAAATTCAATATACAACATTCAAGAATCAATATCCAGCTTTTTAAAAATACCCTCACAAAAAAGGAGGGTATTTTTAAATTATTCAAGTTTTACTAATTTGTTATTTTTTGATAAATTTTGCCATTGCAATCCTAGCATCGCCAATACTCACGACTGGTACACCCTGACAATCATAATAAAATCCTTTGACTGTAATTGCTTCGGTTTTCTTTTCTGTAGCCTTTTTTAATTTTTCAATCATTTCTGGAGTTGCATCTGCAATAAAAAGCAATTCACTAACAGCTTGAGGTAACTTACCAATATCCTCTTTTGAAACTTTAAACAACCAATCCTTTTTCGCTGTTCCAGGGATAGTGCTTAAGACATAGTTTCCATTTAACATGGACTCTCCAACATAAAGGCGGGCTTTGCAAACATCTCCACTATTTTCAACTGACACATTATTTTTATTATCGACAACAGTAGCAGCGGGTTTTTTTACTGGTGTTTCTTTCACAATTTTATTTACTTTTTTTAGAGCATTTATTGAGCTATTCATGTACTGTTCTTCGACAATTCTATCTTGAATCCAAAATATTACGCCAATAGTAACAGCCAATATCAATGTGATGCCAATGGCAAATTCACTTGCTATACGTCTATTTATTCTAAATTTCTTGCTCCATTCTATTTTGGCAGGAATAGTCCTGTTTATTTTTTTCGAAACAGACGAAACACGAGGAGAAGTTTTTCTTGTGATTTTCTTTTTTTCTACCGCTTTTTTATGTGGAACAACTTTGGTTGTTTTTTTATTCATTTTTTTTCACTCTCCGCAATATTTTTAAGAAAAAGAGAGTTTTTTATTATTTATTTTTATATGAAAAGCTTATTAATATTTTATCACAAAAAAGAAAAATTGGGAAATGATTTGTGCACAATTAAATAAGACGGTATAATTATGACATATATCAACACTTTCAAAAAAATGCAAGAAACTATTTTAAATGTTTGGGAGAAATCATGGCCACTGCTAGTGCGCGCGTACGAGTTTTTTTCTGCGCTGTGGCAAAAAATTTCACCAACACTGCAAAAGGTTGTGGATTTTTTCGCCACTATTTATGTTTTCGTGAAAAACATAGTATCCCAAGCAATATCCTATACTAGTGAACAGTTTATAATAGTAAAGCCAATTGTGTTAGATTTTTTCGGAGCAAATAAGCTCCTGGCTAGCATCATAGCTGTTGTTATTCTTATCATATTATATATTTGGATTTGGACATTGAGGTATGCCAAGAAAAATGAACTTATTTGGAGAAAGACTTGGGTTTTTATTATTTTCATATTGGGCCCACTAGGAGCTTTGATATATTATCTTGCAAGAAAAAGACCACTTGAAAGAGAAAAATGGCAACATGAAAAAGTTGTGCTAAGTTTTTTTACTCCCATGAGTGGGCGCACAAACAATTCAAAAAAAGACAACTAGCCAACAACACAAAAAGATGCTACCATACTTGAGTAATAAAATATCTTGCAAAACCCAATGGCTTGGTCCCTGGGCTATGAAGATCTAAAAACATATGCTTACATACATTTTTTCTATATTTATCTTTGGGTCACTTATTAGTTAAGTGATTTTTGTTTTTATCCTTAATTTTAAATTTAAAATTTTAAATTTAAAATTTGGAATATATATTTAATTTTTCCAATATATGAGCACACCAAAATACACCCATTTACACGTCCATTCTCACTACTCACTATTAGATGGTCTCGGTAAAATCGATGACCTGCTTGATCGCGCGCTAGAACTTGGCATGGACTCAATAGCATTGACTGACCATGGTGTGATGTATGGAGCGGTGGAACTTTTCATCAAGGCTAAAGAAAAAGGAATTAAAGCCATCATAGGATGTGAAATGTATATCACCGCCAATGACCTTACTAGTAAAAATCCTACTGCTGAAGATCGCAAACGCAATCATCTTATTTTGCTCGTAAAAGATGAGGAAGGATATCACAACCTCATGAAACTTGTTTCCATTGCACATCTTGATGGATTTTATTACAAACCCCGCATCGATCGCAAAGTTCTTCGTAAATATGCCAAAGGACTGATTGGTCTTTCCGCTTGCGTGGAAGGAGAAATTCCCGCACAAATTGTAATGGGAAATTATGATAAGGCCAGAGAACTTGCTTTGGAATATCGAGATATTTTTGATGAAAATGGGTTTTTTTTGGAAGTACAAAGTCATACAAAATTTTCCAATCAAGAAGTTGCCAATGCTGGTATTTTCAAACTTGGAACAGAACTTGGCATTCCAGTGGTGGCAACTAATGATGTGCATTATGTCAACAAGGAAGATGCCAGCGCGCAAGATATTTTGCTTTGTGTACAAACTAACCGCAAAGTTTATGAAAGTGATCGCATGAATTTGATGGATTTTGATTTGTCACTGCGTTCACCAGAAGAAATGCTGACCTGTTTTCCAAGCAACCCTGAAGTTATTTCCAACACACAACTCGTCACAGATCAGTGTGATTTCAAAATAAAAATGGGAGAAACTCAACTTCCCCATTTTGATGTGCCAGAGGGTCACACTGACATGTCATATCTCATTGAGCTTTGCGAGGCAGGACTTGTGAAAAAATATGGCACTGACATAACTGATGTGCATCGCAAGCGTATGGATTATGAAATTTCTGTTATTGAAAAATGCGGATATGGCTCATACTTTTTAATCGTACAAGATTTCGTAAACTGGGCACGTAATAATGGAATCGTGGTTGGTCCTGGACGCGGAAGCGCTGCTGGAAGCTTTGTTTCATATTTAACTGGAATAACCAACGTTGATCCAATCGAATATAATTTGCTTTTTGAGAGATTTCTAAATCCTGAAAGAGTTTCCATGCCCGACGTCGACATGGATTTTGCTGACGATAGAAGAGAGGATGTACTCAATTATTGCCGCAGAAAATATGGCAATGATCATGTTTCGCAAATCATCACCTTTGGAACAATGGCGGCGCGCGCTGCCATTCGTGATACTGGAAGAGCATTAGGAATCCCCTATGATTTTTGCAATAAAACTTCGCAAATGATTCCAATGTTCACTTCTATTAAAAAAGCTTTAGAGGAAGTTCCTGAATTTAGAGAACATTACAATTCTGGACCAGATGCCAAAAAACTTATTGACTCTGCCATGCGCCTTGAAGGCGTGGTGCGTCACGCTGGCATGCATGCTTGCGGAGTTGTGATCACCAAAGAACCTGTTACCTATTATTCACCTATTCAAAACATCACGGGCTCGCGCGAAGGAACAGTGACTCAATATTCGTCTTCAACCAAGTCTTCCTATGTGGAAAAAATTGGCTTACTCAAGATGGACTTTTTGGGACTGAAAAATCTTACTATCATTCAAAACACTCTTCGCATTGTCAAAAAAACTAAGGGAATAGATATTGATATTGAAACCATCCCTATTAATGACGAGGCGGCCTATAAGCTCTTTGCTACTGGACAAACTACAGGAGTTTTTCAATTTGAAAGTTCCGGCATGAAACGCTATCTTAAACTGCTTCAACCAACAGTTATTGAGGACATTATTGCTATGGTAGCACTTTATCGTCCTGGTCCAATGGATTGGATTCCAGATTTCATTTCCGGAAAACATGGTCGCAAAGTGAAATATGTTCATCCAAAACTTGAACCGATTTTGGCCAACACATATGGAGTGGCCGTATATCAAGAACAAGTTATGCAAATCGCTCGCGATTTGGCAGGTTTCACTATGGGCGAAGCTGATGTCCTTAGAAAAGCTATGGGTAAGAAAATTTTTGAACTCATTAAAGAACAAAAAATAAAATTTATTCAAGGTTGCATTGACAACGGCAGCACCAAGGAAATCGCAGAAAAAGTTTTTTCATTCATTGAACCGTTTGCTGGTTATGGCTTCAATCGTTCTCACGCTGCTTGTTATGCCATCATTGCCTATCAAACAGCATACCTCAAAGCACACTACCCTGCGGCTTTTATGGCAGCACTACAAACTTCAGATCAAGACAATATTGATCGCATCGCTATTGAGGCAGCCGAATGTCATGACATGGGAATCAAAGTTCTAGCGCCAAATGTTAATGAAAGTTTTGAAGATTTTGCAGTGATCACTAATGAAGATGGTAGTGAAAATATTCGTTTCGGATTTAATGCTATCAAAAACGTGGGTCATGTGATTGCACATGAAATTGTGGCAGAAAGAAAACGTGGAGGAAAATTCAAATCTCTCGGAGATTTTCTTGAACGAGTAGAAACTAAAGATCTCAATAAAAAATCCATTGATGCTCTAGCGAAGGTTGGAGCACTAGATGAGCTTGGAGAAAGAAACCAAATCATTGAAAGCATGGAACAAATTTTAATGTTCACAAAAAGTGTACAAAAATCAAAAAATTCTAATCAAGTCAGCTTATTTGGCGAAGCAATTCTAGAAACGCCTCAAGTTCCCCTGCTCGAAGTTGAGCCTGCCAGCAAAAATCAACAACTAAAATGGGAAAAGGAATTACTTGGGCTCTATGTTAGTGGTCATCCAGTGAAACCATACCAAGCATATATTGACAAAGTTGCAGTATCGCTCGATAAGCTCACACCAGAATTAGTTGGACAAAAAATTGCAGTCGGCGGCGTGATTCAAAAAATTCAAAAGATTTTAACCAAGCGCCAAGAAACGATGCTGTTTGTAATGCTTGAAGACACAAAAGGTAAAATTGAAATATTAGTTTTCCCTAAAGTGCTCGAAAGAATGGGTAGTGTTTGGGAAGAGGAACGGATGATTATCGCAGAAGGAAGACTTTCTGATAAAGATGGTGTATATAAATTAATTGTTGACGAAGCCAAGGAACTTAATCGCAGTGAAATTGAAAATTATCTGCGAGTGGAAGCCACCAAAAAAACTTATGGGGTTAAAGATGAAGAAAATGATGATGATAAAAATAATCCAAGTGGAACACCATCGTTAAATATTGAAAAACAAACACCAAATAATACTATTGCGGGAAATAAATTGATTGTGACACTGCCCCCCAATGCAACGCCCGATATCATCCACAATCTTTCGAAATTTTTTAATACCTGCACAATTGGTTCTTGCAAAGTTTTTCTTCATCATCAAGCCAACAAACTAGAAACTCCTTTTTCCATTGAGCATCATCCGCAACTCTTGAGTGAAATAAAAAAACTTATTCAAGGTGGAAGTGCTGAACTTACATAATAATAATCATGAAAACTTGCGCCTACTTGAATATTGTTGTATATTTTAAGAACAATTAAATAAGGTGTGGACTACCAATTCACAATAGAAGCCTTCGTTTAAGCAGCTTACGAATAGAGCGCATAAAGTGCCCAAACAATACGGGAAATCGAGTGGAACCGTCTGACTCAAAAGTCTGACCTCGATGCGGAAACAAAGTTGTTTCTACTGTATTGTTTAGGCATTTTTTTGTTTTCTAAAATCATTAAATTTAAAACTATGAAAAACGAATCTGAAAAATTGGAACTATTGCGCCACTCCACTGCTCATATTTTAGCTTCCGCCGTCTTGGAAATGTTTCCGGAAGCAAAATTTGGCATTGGGCCAGCAGTGGAAAATGGCTTTTATTATGACTTCGAACTTCCTCGCACACTTATTCCAGAAGATCTCCCCTTACTTGAAGAAAAAATGAAAGAAATTATCAAAGAAAAAAATGCTTTTGAAAAAGCTGAGATTTCTGTTGACGAAGCGATGTCAAAATTCAAAGAATTAAATCAAACATTAAAACAGGAACTTATCGACGACCTGCACAAAAAAGGTAATGAAACTGTCACCGTCTACAAATCCGGAAATTTCGTTGATCTCTGCTCTGGACCACACATTGAAAACACTGGAGAAATTGATTCACGTGCTTTTGCGCTGACAAAAATTTCTGGAGCATATTGGAAAGGAGATGCGTCCAAGCAGCAATTGCAAAGAATTTATGGGGTGGTTTTTGAAAACAAAGATGGCCTCAAAAATTATTATCACCTAGTTGAAGAAGCAGCAAAAAGAGACCACCGAAAACTCGGCAAAGAATTGGACTTGTTTTGTTTTTCCGATTTGGTTGGTCCAGGACTTCCTCTTTTCACGCCAAACGGAACAATAATCAAAGATGAATTGCAAAAACATATTGAAAAAGTTTGTCGAACTTATGGTTTTCAAAAAGTTTCCACACCACATTTGGCCAAGATTGATCTATATGAAAAATCAGGACACGCTCAAAAATTTGGAGAAGAGCTTTTCCAAGTCGCTTCACATTACAAGCAAAACTATGTAATGAAACCTGTGCAATGTCCACATCAAACTCAAATTTTTGCTTCGCAGCCTCGTTCATACAAAGATCTTCCCATTCGTTACATGGAAAGTGAAAAACAATATCGCGATGAAAAACCTGGTGAAATTGGTGGACTGCAACGTGTGATTGCGATCACTGTGGAAGATGGTCACAGCTTTTGCACTGTAGATCAAGTAAAACAAGAAGTGAAGAACATGGTAGAAATTATTCAAAATTTCTATACTTCACTTGGCATGTGGGATAATCATAGCGTTTCGCTTTCAGTTAGAGATTATGCTCATCCTGAAAAGTATATTGGTGAAGCTTCCGATTGGGATCTTTGCGAAAAAATGCTCGAGGAAATTTCAGATGAAATGGGATTAAATGCAGTAAAGCATGAAGGTGAAGCTGCGCTCTATGGTCCAAAACTTGATTTCATGTTCCGCGATTCACTTGGCAAAGAAATTCAAATCCCGACCGTGCAATTAGACTTTGCCACGCCAAAAAGATTTGATTTGGAATATGCTAATAATGAAGGAGGAAAATCTTCACCAGTGATGGTGCATCGCGCCATCCTTGGATCATATGAACGCTTCATGATGCTTCTCATTGAGCATTTTGCTTGTGCCTTCCCTCTTTGGCTCTCCCCAGTGCAAGTTGCATTACTTCCAATTTCTGAAAAATTTGCAGATTATGCAAAAGTTGTTGAGCAAAAATTATTAGAAAATGATATTAGAGTTAAAATGTCAGATGAAGCAGAATCACTTGGAAAAAGAATTTCAATTGCTGAAAAACAAAAAACTCCCTATATCATCGTGGTTGGAGAAAAAGAAGTTGCAGACAAAACTGTGGCCATCAGAACCCGCGGAACCAGGGAACAGCAAACACTTTCCCTTGATGAATTTGTAGAAAAAATTATTAGCGAAATCAAAAACAAAGCGTAATCTTTTTAATAATACTCTTGCATGTTGTGTCATCCCCGAGAAATCGGGGATCCAGGTTTCATGTCACATGCTGAATAAAATCCTGGATTCCCAATCCCTCCCAAGGCGGGCACTGTAAGTTGGGAATGACAATACATTATGATAATTTTGCATGCAAAAAACATATTCAATTAAAACTTTTGGCTGTGCAATGAATCATTCAGACAGCGAACGCATTTCAACATTCTTGGAAAAGAATGGTTTTATTGTCGAGGAAAAATCAGATTTGGCTGATATAATAATTTTCAATACCTGCGGAATAAAGCAAGGACCAGAAAATCGTATTTATAGTCTTATTAATAATATTCGCAAAAAAGATAAAGTGTGCATGATTATTCTAACTGGATGTTTAGCTCTGCGAAAAGATGTACAAAAAAGACTTAAGGGAAAAGTTGACCTTTTTACGGAAATAAAAGATTTTCCTGCTAAAATGTCCACCAAATTGTTTAACGCAGAAAATAATCAAGAGCATCTCAATCAAGAAAGCATAAACTACCTTTCTATTAACCCTAAACACACCAACGATTTCCAAGCTTATGTTCCAATCATGACTGGTTGTGACAATTTTTGCACTTATTGCGTTGTTCCCTATGCGCGAGGACGTGAAGTTTCTCGAAGTGCAGATGAAATAATTTCTGAAGTAAAAAGCCTTATTAAAAAAGGATACAAAAGCATTACACTGCTTGGACAAAATGTAAATTCATATCATGGAGCATTGAGCATGAAGCATGAGGCAAGAAACAAAAAAACTGAACTTAATTTCACGCAATTGCTAAAAAAAATAAATGCAATCCCTGGAGATTTTTGGATTCTATTTGTTTCCTCTCATCCAAAGGATATGAGTGATGAGCTTATTGAAACAGTCACTAAACTTAAAAAGGTTTGCGAATGGATTCATCTTCCTGTACAAGCTGGAAATAATAAAATCTTAGAGAAAATGAATCGCAAATACACTCGGGAACATTATCTTGAGCGACTAAAAAAAATAAAGATTGAATTTAAAAAAAATAAACCCGAAAACATATTCTCAATATCATCTGACATCATCGTTGGTTTTCCTGGCGAAACAAAAAAACAATTCATGGATAGTGCCGAGCTTATGAAAAAGGCAAAATTTGATATGGTCTTTTTCGGGCAATTCTCACCTCGTCCCGAAACAGTTGCGTGGAAAATGAAAGATGATGTCGAACGTGAAGAAAAAATTCGCCGCGAAAATTTTCTCAATGATATTCTCAAAAAAACTGCCCTAGCGAATAATAAAAAATATCTAAACCAGAATTTGAAAGTTCTTATAGAAAAAGAAAAAAATGGAACATATTTTGGAAAAACTAGGACTCAAAAAAATGTCATGTTAGTTTCTGAAAAAAAGAATTTGGTTGGAACTTTTGTAAAAGTAAAAATAACCAAAGCAAACATCTGGAATCTTGAAGGTGAAATAGCATAAAGGACAGTCTTCTGATAGAAAACTGTCCTTTTGATGAACAATGAGCGCCTTCAGGTGCTCTTTTCAAATGCTTTTGGATAAAGAACTTTATTTTTTGAACCAACTATGGCCTTTTTAACTAACTCTTTCTTTTTATCCTCCTTGAGTGGATTTTCCTTTTTGATGTATGAAAATACTTCATGATATATAAGGGCTTTTCTATTGTCACAAAAAATACATTGATTTCCCATAAACTCAAGTACTTTCTTTGCTTGAATAAACTCACAATCACACATTTCACCCATTTCATGTTGCCTGCCAATAAGCTCAAGAGCTTCATTCAGAATTTCATTAATGCCCTGTTTAGCATAAATTCGATCTGGCAATTCTTCAGTTTTTGAGCAATCTTTGCAAGCACTGCCAATGATGCCAAAATTTATTCCACCCATATTAATCCCTCCCTTTTTCAAAGAACATCCTAATTCAAACAATCGCCGAAACAAGAAGGTTCCAATCTACTGGTTTCATAATTATGTGATCAAAAAGTTTTTTTTCTGGCTCTATTGTCTTTGGAGCATACACCAATATGGTTATAATATTGCTACTAAAATTGCGTACAGCCTTAGCAATATCATTACCATTAAGTGCATACATATGCATATCGGTAACAACTGCATGCAGTGAAGAATCAATGAGTGGCAACGCCTCCTCTCCACTAAGTGCGGTAAGAACTTTAAAGCCACAACCTTCAAGCAATTTTGCAAATACAAAAATTACATTTTTGTTGTCATCAACCAATAATACTCGCCTATTATTTCCAAAAATTTTTTCATACATAATTCCTCCTTTTTTTGTTTGATGGTTAGTAAATAGAAAAGAACTAGATAATTAAAAGCGGTTGCTTTTTCCTTATAAAGCCACTATACTCTTTAAATATGAACACTGCAACAGCTAAAATTATCGTCATATTTGGCCCAACTGCTTCAGGAAAATCTGATGTGGCGATTAAGCTTGCCAAAGAATTTGATGGTGAAATAATTTCTGCCGACAGTCGTCAGATCTATAGAAATATGAACATTGGTACAGGAAAAGTGGCGCGAGACTCAATTGGTCATCAGTCATCAACAATTAGTCATCAGGATAACTATATTTCTGAAGGAATTATTCATCATATAATTGATGTTGCTGATCCCATGGATGATTTCAATATTTCCCATTTCAAAACTTTCGCCAATATTGCTATTGAAAAAATTATAGCCAAAGGAAAAGTTCCAATTATTTGTGGTGGCACAGCTTTTTGGATTGATGCAATTGTTAAAAATACCATCATACCAGAGGTTGCACCAAATGAAAATTTAAGAAAAAAACTTGAACAAAAAAATATTACAGAGCTTTTTTCAAGCCTTGAGAAAATTGATCCAGAGCGCGCAAAAAACATAGACAGCAAAAACAAAGTTAGGCTCATTCGAGCGCTTGAAATATGCGAGACTCTGGGCAAAGTCCCATCACTCAAAGAAACCCTTCAAGAAAAATACATGTTTTTGCAAATAGGCATTACCACAGAAAGAGAAACCTTGAATGCAAAAATAAAAAAACGACTACATGAAAGATTTAGTGATGGAATGATTGTTGAGGTTGAAAAGTTGCATAATAATGGCGTTTCTTGGGAATGGATGGAACGAATTGGACTAGAATATCGCTGGATTTCAAGATTTTTGCAAGAAAAAATTTCCGAGCAAGAAATGAAGGAAAAATTATATTTTGACATTATTCATTATGCCAAGCGCCAAATGACTTGGCTCAAAAAAAACAAGGAGATCATTTGGCTCAAAAATTACGATGCCATTAGAAAAGAAGTTGAAAAATTTCTAGAAAAAAAATAAGAAAACCGCTGCATTTTATGCAAGCGGTTTTTAATTAAATCTTCGCAGTACAATCAAACTAAATATAATTTTGGACGAGATTCGCATTTATGACATTTGCCAGAATATTCATTTTGAACAGCAAGCATGTCAAGGCAAGCTATGCGCTCCCTATTACTGCAACCAGAACATCTGCTGAAAGTATCACAGCCATGAAGCTCTCCACAACCCATGCAAAAATAAAGTTTTTTCTTGATTGCCTGTTCCTCTTCGAAAGCTACCATAACTTTAAACATAACCCACCTCCTAAGATAGAATTTTCTTTTTATTTTATCAACTTTTGTAAAAGAACTATTTTTGACATAAAAAAAATCACCATCACTGGCGATTATTAATCACATAATTTATTTACCTTTTCGAATATTTTTTTTCTTTTATTCATAAGCTTAAACACATAATACACCCAAATTTAAATTACTTCAACAAGAGTTTATGCACACCCCTTGACTACTAGGTTTATTTCTGGTACAAATATAAGTCAACCAAAAAAATAGCTTTTTAACAATACAAAAAAAAGGGGGGGTGGTGGTCGAAATGAACAAACTAATCAACAAGCTGATTACTGGCACTATAGTGAAATGCAAAAAAATAAGCATAAAAGTTGATGAAACAGGCCTGCAATCGATAATGCTAGAAACACATCCGACAATAAACGTGGCAACCTTGATTCATGGCATCTTCTTGAATTTTACCAAGAATGAAAAGGTTTTATTGAACTGTGGAATCGCATCATTGCTAAATAAGGCTCGCTTGCCGCTTTCAGAAACAATGATTGAAATCAAGAACAAACATGTCCTTATAATTCCACTGGAAAAAGATTTAGATCTAATGTCTGCCGATAAGGTCAAAATTAATGCAGGTCTAAATGGTGGAATATCAAAAGAATTCAAGCTTGAATTAACTTAAAAGGTGTATCATAAAATGATACACCTTTTTTCCTTATAACCTTCTTATGCAGCGTCTTTCTGATTAAAATCAAATTTAATCTTAAGATAATTCGCCTTAATAGTATCAAACATAGATAATTCTTCTTTAAGCTTACCAAATAACTCCGGAAATTCATCCATCTTATATAGTTCTTGCAAATTCTTTAAACTATCTTCTATATTTGTAACTTTTTGACCAAAAGCAATAATACTCAACTCTTTCCTAGAATCGTCATCAGCATGAATTTTAATATCTTCAATTAAGCCACTAGCTAATTGCAGCTCCCCATCAATCAATTCCAAAGAATCCTTAAAATTCTCCTTAAGAAACTCACGCGTTTCACCTGTAGCTGGTTTTCCAATATTAAATGATCCACTATTATTGCTTTCTTTGGACAAACCATCACCTTTCATCAATTTCTCCATATTTTTCTTCTTCAATTCCTCAATATCAACATGTCCTTGACCATCTCTACCATAGTTAACAGCTTTCCTTTCTGACCCATTTTGCATATTAGCCATTTCCATATTCATATGTTTTTTATTAATAGAATTAAGACTATCTCTTATTATACACCTTTTTTGTATTTTTGTCAATAAATTTTAACCTAGCTTCTCTTTTAAGATTTCCATAATCATACCCGGGTTTGCCTTACCACCAGTTTCCTTCATAACCTGACCCATCAAAAACTTGATAGCATTTTCCTTCCCAGCCTTATAATCATCAATTGATTTTTGATTAGCACTAAGAATTTTATCCACTGCACCCTCCAAGGCAGATGAATCATTTACTTGCCCAAGATTTTTTTCGGAAATTATTTGAGATGGATCGCCACCAGTGTGATACATTTCTTTAAGCACAATTTGTGCTGCACTGGAATTTATTTTTCCATCTGCCACGATTCCAATGAATTCAGCATAATTTTCAGCTGAAATTTTGAGATCGCGAATATCATGATTATTTTCAGCCAAATGCTTGCGTACTTCGGAAATAATATAATTCACTGCCAACTTAATAGCTTTTTCTTCTGCTACAGAAATTTCTTTTGAAACTATTTTCTCCTTGAGCTCACTGATTACATTTTCAAAATATTCTGCCAAATCTTTTTCAGCAGTTAAAATTAAAATGTCAGCCTGATTAAGACCATATTCCGCAGCAAATCTTTTTTCCTTAGCTGCAGGAAGCTCGGGCAATTTTGCTCGCAAATTTTCCACATATTTTGCTGAAAATTCCATTGGTGGGATGTCTGGTTCGGGAAAATATCGATAGTCATGAGCTGATTCCTTTTTTCGCTGCGAAACAGTCACATTTTTCACACTGTCCCAACCACGAGTTTCTTGAATAATTTCCTCTCCATTTTCAAGTGCTTCAGTCTGCCTCTCGATTTCATAGTTAATCGCCTTTTCCACAAATCGAAAAGAGTTGATGTTTTTCACTTCCACTTTAGTTCCGCTTAATTTTGCCTCGCCCTCTTTATGAAGTGACAAGTTCACCTCACAGCGCATGTTGCCTTTTTCCATATTAGCATCGGAAATTCCCAAATATCGGCAAATTTGTTGGAATCTGGTGCAAAATATTCGAGCCTGTTCGCCGTTTTCAATATCAGGTTCCGTCACAAGCTCCATAAGAGGCACTCCAGCACGATTATAATCCACCAGAGTATAATCGGCACCATCTGGATGAATAAGCTTTCCCGTGTCCTCTTCAAGATGAATTCGAGTAATACCAATCAATTTATTTTCCTCTTTATCTTTTCCATTGGTCACTTGAATGTCCAAATGCCCCAGACCACAAAGTGGCTGATCAAATTGTGAAATTTGATAACCCTTTGGCAAGTCAGGATAAAAATAATTCTTTCGATCAAATTTGGATTTCAAATTAAGTTCGCAATTAAGCGCCAAGCCCGCCATTTGCACAAATTCTATTGCCTGCTCGTTTGGCACTGGCAAAGTTCCCGGTTGCGCGGTGCAAACTGGGCAAATATGAATGTTGGGTTTTTTCTCAAGACCAAGACCATTTTTGGAGTTACAAAACATTTTAGAATGCGTCTTAAGCTCCACATGAATCTCCATACCAATAACTGGGATATATCTAGTCATAATAGTAAATTTATCGTTTTTATTATAGTTATTTAAAAAATAATACTTTCGTGATTTTATTCAAACGCTCAAATTTTCAAATCTCAATTTCCAATTTCCAAATAAATCCCAATTCTAAAATTTCAAATATTTTAAACATTAAGCCATTGGATTTTAAATTTTCTCACTACCTATTGTCTCCATCGCCATGAATCATATTTCTTTCAAGTCTGCTATGCAATTTTTCAATATTAAGTTGGGCCAAATCATCAAGTTCGATTTTCAATTCACTTGCAATTTGAGAAACATACCACAAAACATCGCCGAGCTCCTTTTTTATTTCCTCTCTTGTATTATCATCAATGATTCCACCTTTATCCCGAATAACTTTTTTTATTTTTTCTGCCACCTCTCCAGCCTCACCAGAAAGTCCCAGTGTAGGATACACAAAATTATTCCCCAAGTCAGGATATAGCGCTGTTTTTCTTGATTTTTCTTGATATTCTTTAAAATCCATATAATTTTTTGGCATTCCAAACTTAATTGGGGATCCAGGATTTATTTCCACAAGTGATCTAAAACCTGGATCCCCGATTTCTCGGGGATGACACTATTAATATTTTTACATTAATTCTTTAATCCACTCAATAATGTCCATTTGCACATTTGTTATTTCTCGATTTGCATTAACTTTTTTCCACACATATCTATCACACAATAATTCATGAAAATTTTTGCAGATCAATATCCGCTCTGACTCCATTTCATTACGATGATCTTTTTCAATGGCGCTCAAGAACCTGCTGCCGTGCATCAAGATTTCCAAATCTGGCTCTAAAAGATTTTCGTTTATTTTTTCCAGATAATCAAGTTCCCCACCCCAGGTCAATCCCCATGCAATTCCAGTGCCAACATAATCTTCGGCCACAATCCACTCGCCATTATTCAATCTTTCTCTCAACATTGTTTCATGTCTTATTCTATTCTCTGCGTATTTTTTTTGCAATTTGTGCGTGGAAAGTTCATTTTCTTCTCTAAACTTTAGATCTCGCAAATATTTATATATAAATGGTCCTTCTGGCTCAAGATCATACACTGGATATTTGAGTCTTGAAGCATTCTTGCCTTGTTTTTTCAAATGTTCCACCAACAACTCAACCTGGGTTGTTTTTCCAATTCCATTGATTCCATATATCGCAATAAATTTTCCTTTTTCCATATTGTTTATAACTTACACATTTAGCAACATGAGACTATTTCCTCTTGAGGCCGTATGCAACGAGAGTGAATCAGAGCTTTTGAATATTGTTTTCATTCAAAAGTGTGCCTCAAGAGGAAATGGTTGAAAGTTGCAAAATGTAATTCTTATTTTTCAGCTGTAATAAATCTTATTCCTTACTTTTCTAATTCCAAAAATGTATATTTAAAATTATCGTCTGAACTTTCTCTTTCAGAAATAATTTTTGTAAATTGAGAATATTCTGGAAAAAAAGTGTCTGCTTCAAAATCTTTTTTTACCACTGTTAAATATAACTTATCCGCCATGCCAATTGTTTGCGCATAGACGCTTCCGCCACCGCAGATGAAAACTTCGTCTTTTTCCAATTCGCGCGCTTTTGCAAAAACTTCATCAAATGTCCGCGCCATCACAACTCCCTCAATGTTGCATTCAGGATCGTTTGAAAGAACAATAGTGGTGCGATTTGGCAGAGGTTTTCCAATTGATTCAAAAGTTTTTTGTCCCATCACAATCACATGTCCAGTCGTGATTTGCTTGAAATGCTTGAAGTCTTCTGGAATATGCCAAAGCAGCTGATTGTTTTTTCCAATCGCTCTATTTTGAGCTATCGCACAAATGATACTAAATTTTGGATTGTTCATATTTTTTTAAACTGCAATTGGCGCCTTAATGGCTGGATGTGGATCATAACCCTCCAAGGTAAAATCTTCATATTTAAAATCGAAAATATTTTTCACCTCTGAATTTATTTTCATTTCTGGAAGTTTTCTTGTTTCACGTGAAAGCTGTTCAGCCACTTGATCAAAATGAAAATTATAAATATGAGCGTCACCGATTGTGTGCACAAATTCTCCAGCTTCCAAATCGCAAGCTTGCGCAATCATCATCGTTAGCAGTGCATAGGAAGCAATATTGAATGGCACTCCCAAGAGTGTGTCCGCACTTCTTTGATAAAGCTGACAAGAAAGTTTTCCATTAGCTACATTAAACTGAAAAAGCAAATGACATGGCGGAAGCGCCATTTTGTCAATGTCTCCCACATTCCAAGCGGACAAAATTATTCTTCTTGAATCTGGATTATTTTTAATAGTATCAATGATCTGTTGAACCTGATCTATTTCTTTTCCTTCAGTTGTTTTCCATTTTCTCCATTGTACGCCATAAACTGGACCAAGTTCTCCCCAACTTTTTGCAAAGGATTCATCAGTTTTTATTTTCTCAATATAGTTTTTCATTTCAGCTTTCCATTCATCGGAATATTTGGGAAATTTTTCAGCCAAACCATTTTTCTCAAGATATGCTTGATATGGCCAATCATTCCAAATGTGCACATCATTGTCCACCAAATATTTAATATTAGATTCCCCTTTCAGAAACCAAATAAGCTCATGAATAATGCCTTTTAGGAAAACTTTTTTCGTTGTCAGAAGTGGAAAACCTTTTGCTAGGTCAAAGCGCATTTGATATCCAAAAACACTCTTCGTTCCCACACCCGTGCGATCATTTTTTTGGACACCATTGTCCATAATATGTGAAAGTAAGTCTAAATATTGTTTCATATTTTTTATTTAATATTTTCAGCAATTATTTCATCAATCTGCTTGTAAAGATCAGCATACACCATGTTATTATCAACCACAAAATCGGCATAATTCTTGAGATCAAGAATTTGTATTTCTGATTCATCTTCATGTGCTTTTTTGAATTCTTCAAAAGTTTGCTCCGCATCATCTGAATTTTCACCACGTCTAGCAATGCGCTCAAAGCGATTTTGCATATCAGCTTCGACATAGACAAGTTTAAAATGTGGAAGTTCTTTCAAGAAGGCAATGTCTGCCATGCGACGCACTCCATCAATAACAACCAGGTCATTAGCGTCACTCTCGGCATCATGATACATAGCTTTGGCAAGGATATCTTCACCATATGTTTTTCGTAGCATTGTTGAAAGTTTTTGCATATTGTCACGTGAGTGTTCCAGATACACTCTATTCAAGATATCTCGAAGTAT
Organism: Candidatus Moraniibacteriota bacterium; assembly: GCA_038318455.1. Taxonomy (GTDB): domain Bacteria; phylum Patescibacteriota; class Minisyncoccia; order Moranbacterales; family GWC2-37-73; genus UBA12068. The sequence goes on along the minus strand of JBBQCF010000016.1, from coordinate 420 downwards.
CGTTGAAAAACGATGCGAATTTCCTTTATGCTCTTGCACAACATGCTTAGCAATTGTGCCTTTTCCACTTCCCATTTCACCCGCAATTCCTAAGATTAATTTTGGCATATTTTATCATAGATCATAGAGCATGGATCATGGAGCATTTTCATGCACCCCATGTTTCATGTTATATGTTTTTTTGTTATATGTTTCAATTACATGTCTGAATATTTTTGCATCTCATCACTTGCAAGTTCATATACAACTCCAGCTTCTTTGAATACTTCTTTGCTACGCTCGCCAGCGTGATAATCCATCTGACTAACAACTCTTCTTATTCCTGCATTAATAATCATCTTTGCGCAAGCATAGCATGGTGTCATATGGCAATAAAGCGTTCCACCTTCCAAAGCTGCTCCAAAACGTGCTGCTGCCACG
>JBBQCF010000015.1:0-20540 GCA_038318455.1 Candidatus Moraniibacteriota bacterium | reverse complement strand
GATATATTCGCCCAGTAACACAATGGAACAAGGGTAAGCAAGCAGAATTTGCTGATCGCAAGGAATATGTTGCCGAGGGTAGCGCTTGCACTTCTTGCTAGGCAGTACTTGATCATGAAAAACAGGGGCGATATTTTGCATTCGTGGAATATCGCCTCGAATTTTCTTGAATAGTAATTTTGAATGTTTAATTTTGAGTTTCGATTGAATTTTGATATATTTTAAAATTATGAGAATAGGTGGTTATCAAAAATTAACACTGATTGATTTTCCTGGCACAATTGCAGCAACTGTTTTCACAATCGGCTGCAGTTTTCGTTGTGGCTTTTGTCATAATCCTGAATTGGTTATCAAATCTCAATTTCCTGCTTTGAATAATATGGAAGAGGAATTTTTTGCGCATCTCGCTAAGCGCACAGGAAAATTAGAAGGGGTTTGTATTACTGGGGGAGAGCCAACAATCCAACCTGATATCATTGAATTTATTCGCAAAATAAAAGAAATGGGCTTCAAAGTTAAGCTTGACTCCAATGGAACCCGTCCAGATGTCCTTCGAAAAGTTTTCAAGGAAAAATTGGTTGATTTTGTGGCCATGGATATTAAAAATTCTCCGAAAAATTATGATAAAGCTGTAGGACTTAAGGCTGATATTGAACGTGTTAAATTGAGCGTGAAGCTTATCATGAACAGTGGAATTGCATATGAATTTCGCACCACGGTTGTCCCCGGGATTCATACCGAGGAAGATTTTCTTGAAATTGCTAAATGGATCAAAGGAGCAAGATCTTATTATTTGCAAGAATATCGTGAAATGAGAACACTTAATCCGAAAATGAAAGAAATAACAGCTGGGAAAAAACTTGATTTGAAAAAAATAAAGCTAGCTATTGAAGGAAATTTTGAAAAAATAGGTATTAGGGAAAATAATTAAAACTTGTGGTATAATATTTGCATAGAAATAAATGTAAATTTATTGCGTAATAGAAATTGTACCATGATTTAAGGTGGGATAATTATGTAAATAAAAATATTTTATGTGGGATAAAGTAAAATCTTTTCTTTTTAAGTTTTTTGTTTTAGTGCTTAATGCGGGATTGGTTATTGGTGGAGTTTTTATTATCAAGGATCAGCAACAGAAAAAACAAGTAGCTCAAGATTTAGCTAATAATACTGGCGCTAATCAGGATGCACAGGGAATAGCAGCGCAAGTAGCGCAGCTTCAGCAGATTGTGGAGCAAAATAAACAAGTCAAGGATAATATTGTTGCTAATAATCCAGCAACAATCACGGTGCAAAAACCCACAACTGTCACGCAAACAATTCCAGCGGTGACAAAGACAGTTCAGGTTCCAGTGAAAACCACGGCTCCTGCTCCTAAGGCTACCACTAAAAAATCTTAGTCTTATGAAAAAGAAATATTTATTAATGTTATTATTCTTACTCTCCTTTATTTTGTTTTCTTCATCCTTGGCTCTAGCGGATGATGATGACGATGAAGAAAAAGATAATGAAAAATCGCAAACAATAAGTTCATCTAGTTCCAGCTCAAGCATAACAAAAATGGTAACTCAAACAATTATTATTGAACCTGCAAAAACTGTTACAAGTGTTATCATGAAAGATGTTGTGCTAGCTGACTCTGACAGAGATGGAATTCCTGATGAGCAGGACATATATCCAAATGTGCCAAATCATCTCATTGTGGATGATTTTAATCTTGATGGAATTGATGATCGTCTGGAATTGGAAAACATACAAGAATGAAAACCTTGGAAGAAAAAAATATTATCAAAGAAATTGTTTTTAAATGTCTTGGAACAACTATCAATGTGCGGATAGTTGTTAATCAGCAACAAAGCATCGCTAATGCAAAAAATGACTTGTTTGAAATTCAAGAGATTTATTTTAAAACAGAAAAAACATTTAGTAGATTTGATCCAGAGAGTGAACTGTCATGGTTTAATAGTAACCTGAATCAATATAAAAAAACTTCTTCTGAAATGCTAAGTGTTTCAAAGAAGGTTCTCAAGTGCTACAAAGAAACTGGAGGTTTTTTTGATCCACGTATTATTGAAGCACTTGAAAAAACTGGTTACGATAAAAATTTTGATGATATTTCCAATTATGATTTAAGTATTGAAAATGAAATTGTTGAAATTAAAAGAGATCTTGTAGAGGATATTCTGATTGATGACGAAAAATTATATTTTGCGGCTCGCATGGATTTTTCTGGAATTGTTAAGGGTTATATTACTGATAGAGTGTCTGATTTTTTATCCCAGAAAGGTTGGAGGAATTTTCTTGTTGATTCTGGTGGAGATATTTTTTTTGCTGGAAAAGATGAAGAGAACAATCCTTGGTATGTTGATTTGGAAGGTTTTTCGCATGAAAAAATGATGTTTGCACTTTCTGACATGGCCATAGCAACATCAGGAATTGGAAAAAGGAAATGGGAAAAAAATGGAAAAAGATTTCATCATCTTGTAAATCCGAAAAACCCAAATGATTTTTCTTTTGATTTGAAATCTGTCACGGTAATCGCCAAAACAACCGAGCAGGCAGATGTATGGGCAAAAACCTTATTCCTTATGGGAAAGGATGATGCCATTAAATATGCCAAGGAAAAAGAAATTGCATGTGTTATACTTGATTATAAAGGATCGGTTTGGATTTCATCAATAATAAAAAAATATTTGTATGAAAAAAAGTTATAAAGTAAAATTGTTAATTGTCTTGTTCGCTATTGTCCTAATTTTCACTGGACATAGCGTTAAAGCTCAACAATCCCAATCACAAACAGTTGATTATAAAAGTGCTCCAACTGTCGACAGTGATTCTGATGGACTCACTGATGAAGGTGAAAAACAAATTTATCACACTGAAAAAAATAAATTCGACACAGATGGCGATGGATTTAGTGATGGAGTTGAGGTTACAGCTGGAACTGATCCATTAATCAAAGCTTCATTTCCAGGAATGATTATTCCATTGGAGCAAACAAAAAGTCCTAACTATGAAACTCCTTGGGCTTGGTATGTTTCACGCTCTAGTGCTTTGGTAGCCTTTTTTCTTTTATACGTTTCTATTTTCCTTGGATTGACATTGCGGATCCCATTTCTTAGAAAAATATTTTCGCCGGTATATTCAATGAAAGTTCATGGCTGGATAGCACTTCAAGCGACTCTGTTTGCCTTGATTCATGGCATGGTTTTAATGTTTGATAAATTTTATAATTTTAGCTTTGCAGATCTTTTTGTTCCATTTGTTTCAAGTTTTGAACCAAAACCATTAGCGATGGGAATCGTGGCATTTTATTTAATGGTGCTTTTGGTCCTGACATCATATGCAAGAAAATTTATTTCGCAAAAGATTTGGAGAATTACTCATTTTGCAAATATAGCGCTATATGTTCTTGGAATGATTCATGCAGTGAATCTTGGAACTGACATGAAAAATCCAATAGTTTTTGATATCTTTATTTTCGCCAATGCATTCCTCATTTTCGTTATGCTGTATAATATCGAAATTCGAATTAGCGACGCTCGTCGAATTAAAAAAGCTCGCGCATTGCAAGACAACAGTAATAATCAACTTCTGTCATCCTGAACGAAACGATGACAATTTTTTAACTATATGAAAAGTTTAGAAAGTAAGGAAAAAAGCTTACGAATTTACGTCCATGCTTCGCCGCGTTCTTCAAAAAATGAAGTCATTAAAATTTCAGAAGGGGAATATAAGGTGAAATTAACAGCTGCGCCCGTTGATGGCAAAGCTAATACAGCCCTCATTGAAATTCTTGCCAAACATTTCAAAGTCTCAAAAAGTCTTGTTGTCATCGTTGGTGGCAAAACTGCAAAAGTTAAAATTGTGGACATTGGATGATGGTTATATCTTCTATATTTGATATAATAGACGCATGAGCAAATCACGCGTCTTTTTGTTTATACTTTTAAGTTTTCTGGCTGGTGTCTTTACGCGCTCGTTTTTTGAAATTTCTCAAAATTATTTCTTCTTGCTACTACTTTTTTCTTTAATAATTTTATTTATTTTTTATAAAAATAAGATTATAGTGGTGGCTGCCATGTTTGCAATCACTTTTTTGTTTGGGTGTTGGATTACAGATGATGCAATTGTAAAGACAAAAAATCTTATTTATGTTGATAAGATTTTCAATGAAAATGCGGTGGTGCAAAAAGTTTCACCTTCTAGCTTTGGGCAAAATTTAATTATACGGCTGGAAAATTCACCTGCCGATGAGGCAGGAATTAATGTCTTGATGCAAGTTCCCCAATATCCAGAATATAATTATGGCGATCTTTTGAAAATTTCCTGCAAAGCTTTGCCTATTAAGAGTATAGATAGTAGTTTTGATTATCGAATGTATATGGCCAAAGAAGGCGTGCTGTATCAATGTGACAAAGGAGGTGCAAAAAAGATAGGAGAAAATAAGGGTAGTTGGATTTATGCAAGAATAATTTCAGCACGAAAAGTTTTTGAAGAAAAAGTGAGCAAAGTTATTCCTGCGCCATATTCCGCACTGGCTGTTGGATTGTTGCTTGGCGGGAGTGGAGGTCTTTCCAAAGAAATTCAAAATGAGTTCTCGCAAACTGGCATGACGCATATCGTGGCAGTTTCGGGATATAATGTTACCATCATCGCTGAATATTTAATTTTATTGGGAATTTTCTTGGGACTTTGGCGCAAACAAGCAATTTGGTTTGCGCTAGTAGGAATTATTTTATTTGTGGTTATGAGTGGTTTGCCTGCTAGTGCGGTTCGTGCCGGAGTGATGAGTGGGATTTTGCTTTGGGCGATGAAAAATGGACGCTTGGCATCTTCTGAAAATGCAATTATCTTTGCAGCGGGAATTATGCTCTTATTAAATCCGTTATTATTGCGTTATGATGTTGGTTTTCAACTGTCATTTTTGGCCACCTTGGGAATTGTGACAACATCATCTTTTTGGGAAAGAAGTTTTGTGAAAAACAATAAAGCCTTGGGAATTTCCGAGATGATTACTCTTTCCTTAAGCGCACAGATTTTTGTATTGCCTATCATCGCTTATAATTTTCATATCGCCTCGTTAATTTCGCTTTTGGCCAATGTTTTTATTTTGCCAATCATTCCACTTTCGATGTTGTTGGTATTTCTGGTGATCGTGGTTGGTTTTATTTTTACGCCATTATCAATCGTTATTGCTTGGTTCGCATTCCTACTGCTTTTTTATGAGATAAAATTAATTCATATTTTGGCACAGTTTCCTTGGGCTAGTGTTTCAATTGAAAATAGTTCTTATTGGTGGATTGTTATATATTATTGTATTCTTATGACGGTTATATATTTCTTGAAAAAACGGGATAGGGAATTGGAAAATGAAAAAATATTATGCAAAATAGAAAAATAAAATATTTCATAATTTTTAGCTTACTTGCTCTTGGAATAATATTGGGCAGTATTATTTTTTATGATAAAAATACAAAAACTACAGTTGTTTTTCTTGATGTTGGACAGGGTGATAGTATTTTAATCTCAAGTGGTTCTCAACAGCTCCTGATTGATGGAGGAAAAGATGGAAAATTATTATTGGAAAAATTTGGAAAGTATATTCCATTTTGGGATCGCAATATTGAAACAATTATTGAGTCGCATCCAGATCAAGATCATATTGGAGGTTTGGTTAATGTGTTGGGAGTATATAAGGTGGGTTCTATTTTGGAAACAAAAATGCAAAGTGAGTCGCAGACTTATAAGAAATTGGAAGAAGAAATTGAAAGTAAAAGGATTAAAAAAATTGAGGCTAAAAAAAGTGTAAGCGTGAAATTTTCCAGCGGAGCAATTGCTGAAATTTTATATCCATTTGAGACAGTCACGGACATAAATGGTAAAGACACAAATATGTATAGTGTGGTAGTGAAGTTAACGATTGGTGAAAATAAATTTCTATTTACTGGAGACTTGCCAACACAGCAGGAGAATAAAATTTTGGCAAAAAATGTTGACATCGGTGCTGATTTTTTGAAAGTTTCTCATCATGGCAGTAAATATGCTAGTAGTAATGAATTTTTGGAAAAAGTAAGACCATCCACTGCTATTGTTTCTGTTGGAAAAAATAATTCCTATGGTCATCCTAATCAGGAAGTTTTGCAGAGACTTTTGAGTCGAGGGATTAATATTTTTAGAACAGATGAAATGGGAGATATTCAATATGACTGCAGTGCTTTGAATAATAAATGCCAAATAATACAAAATTAAAAAAGAGACTGCTAGCGGTTGCATAGCAGTCTCTCGGCGCTGATTTTCAGCATAGCTGTATTTTTGTTATAGTGATACTTTTCCAAGCACAGGTTCCATTGATGATAACGTCTACATACGTGTCATCTGTGGAGGGCCAGCTTATTTTTGCTGATTCAGTAATAAGGACATCGTGGTAGGTCGTTCCCATAATTAAGGCAGTAGTGCATTTATCTTCATTGAATGATAACCTGGCTGGTGCATTAATAAGATGCATAAAAACCTCCTAATTCGATATAGTATGAAACTTGAGTTGAATATAGCAATATAAAGCACAAAAAGCAAATACAGTGAAAATACACTTGATTAATCCTGATTATTTGCTAAACTGTCTAAATAAAGTAATTAATATTAACAAAAAATAAAGACTATGAATCATCCAAAGAAAGAACGCACATTTGTTATCCTTAAGCCAGATGCAATTCAAAGAAATTTTATTGGAGAAATCATCTCACGTTTCGAAAGGACTGGTCTTAAAGTTACAGCAATGAAAATGTTAGTTCCTAAGGCTGAACAATGTTGGACACACTACAATAAAGATGAAGCGTGGTTTCAATCTAAGGGCGAGAGAATTGTTAAGGGCAGAGAGGAAAATAAAATGCCAGTTGAAAAACCAGCTATTGAATATGGACGGGATATTATTGGGCAATTGGTAACATTCATGACTGCTGGACCAGTGGTGGCTATGGTTATCGAGGGAAATTCTGCTGTTGGAATTGTAACAAAGCTTGTTGGAGGAACTGAACCCCTTACTTCTGACATCGGAACAATCCGCGGAGATCTTACTATTGATTCATATGATTTGGCTGGAATTGACTCACGCGCTGTGCGAAATTTGATTCATTGCTCTGATAAGCCAGAAGAAGCTGAAAGAGAAATTAAAATTTGGTTTGATGAATCTGAAATCATCAAATATCGTTCAATTTCCGAAGCAATGCTATACGATGTAAATTTGGATGGTATTCTTGAATAGTTTAACAAATTTTAGCCAAATAGCTTTAAAGAGTATATAAAATCCTCACCTCGGTGAGGATTTTATTTGGGCGACTGGTGTTGACATATAGCTTAAATGGGTGTATAATAGAGTATATGAGTAATTATTTAGCAAAATTTGTCATCGTTCTCGATACACTCCTTCTGGAAGGATATATTTTGCTGGGTAATAATGCATAGGTTTTAGAAACAAAAAAACAAATGCAAAAGATGCTCGGCAAAGGCCGAGTTTTGTTTTTTAATAAATTAATTTAAGGAGGGTACGCTAATGCCAAATTTTGGCAATGCAAATGAACCAAGAAAGACTTGTAATGAGTCTTTTGGAAATCATGTGTGCATAAGTTTGATTTCAAGGGGAAGGTGCCCATCGAAACATGGGAAGTGTTGCTCAAAACACATGAGCCCGCTAACACCTTTAATTGCAACACTTACCGAGCAGCTAGCGAAAAAGGCTGCGCAAAAAAAGGAGGATGTCATGAGAGAAAATACTGAAGAAAGAAATGAATGCATGCACAAAGGTGGAGAGTGTCAATGCATCTCGCCAGCTTCATGTGAGAAGTTGGCAAAAAATTGCAGTAAGATTTTAGCTGAAAAAGATTCTGAAAAAAACTGCAAGTAAGAATCAAACAGGGTTTCGATAAATTCGAAACCCTGTTTTCTTTTGTCTAATTTTGCTATATTAAAGTGGCAGCAATGAAATGTACGATGCTAGACGTATATGCATAAGAGATGTTAAAAATATAAACACTTTACAGTATATGAATTTTTTGAAAAAAATAGGCATAATATTTATTGAGTTGGCGATGATTTTTGGATTGCTGTTTTTTGTCTATCAAAAAAAGGAATTTAGCTCTCCCAGTCAAATTGTTCCAGCATTGCAAGAATTAGTATCCGAATCAAAAGATAAATTGATTCAGGGAAGTGACCTAGGGAAACCTTTTCCGGCATTGGAAAAACCAGTTACACGTGATTTTGTTTGGGTGTATAAAGGGGTGAAATATAGTCTTAGCGAGCAATTTCATCAATCAGCCTATGACTATTACAAGAGCCAGCCGAAAATTTTCTCTTATGCAGGTGAACTTAAGCCCAACTGGCAAGATGAGTATTACGGGATGTTTTTAACTGTCGCTGATGGAGATAATTCCATAAGTAATCTCGCTAGTGATTTGCAAAATCTTGGCAAACAGCACAAATTGACTGATGATCAGATTGTTGATTTGACCTTGTCTTTTGTGCAGACAATTGCCTATGATGATGCTAAAGCTGAAAATATTTTGGCTCGAACAGGAAATGAAACCATGCTATATCCTTACGAGACATTATATGAGCAAAAAGGTGTTTGCTCCGATAAAAGTTTATTGGCGACTACGCTTCTTCGAAAAATGGGTTATGGCGTCGCAATTTTTGCTTATGAACAAGATAACCACATGGCAATTGGAATCGAGTGTCCAAAAGATTATTCAACCTATGGTAGTGGATATTGCTTTGCAGAAACAACTAGTATTGGAAATAAGATTGGTATTATTCCGACATTTAATTTGACGAGCAATAAAACTGTGGACTCGGGGGATCTTTCTTCGATTGATTCAAATCAGAGTCAGCAAGCTAAATTGCAACAATTAGGGCAAGCTACTATTTATCAAAAAACTTCAGGCAAACAATATCAAGAGGTGATTGAGACAAAGAAGTTGCTAGCTGAAATTGATAATCTTAAGAAAAGTATTGAGAAGACGCTGCCAGAATTACAGTTTGAGAAAAAAATAGTCACAAGTGAAGAAAAAAAGCTTGAAGGTATGATGAATAATTTGAAAGAATATAAAAAAGACGCAAATATTGAAAAATATAATTCACTTGTTAAAGAATACAATACTTTTTTGGAGAAATATAAAAAAGACGCAAAAAATTATAATGAAAAGGTGGCGCTTTACAATAAAATCACCACAAGGTATAACGTATTAATCAAGCAATAATGAGAAAGTATATATTAAAACATTTTAATATTTGTTTGTCAATAAAGCCATTTAAAAAGGAAGTTTTTTCCTTAAACAGTGGTATTTCATTGCAAGATTGGCTTGATTTAGATGAAAATTTTGATAATCCAGTTGACGAGACAAAAATGACTATTTCCAAGAAAATGACGCTTAACAGCGAAAAAATTGAATATACCGTACGAAAGCATCGTCAAGCAAAGAGGCTTAAGTTAGCTATTTCTTGTGATGGAAATTTGGCGGTGACTTTGCCATGGCGCATGGGATTTGTTAGCGCTGATGATTTTATCAGGAAAAATGCCGAATGGGTGCTGGAAAAAATGAAAGCCATGAAGAAAATTGGACGAAAAAGTCTTTTTGCGCGCCATGATCAAGTTGAATATCTGAAATTGAAAGAACATGCTCGCGCCATGGTGGCTCGGCGCCTTGACAAATATGCTGAATTTTATGGATTTAAATATGGAAGCGTGGCTATACGTAATCAAAAAACTCGTTGGGGCAGCTGTTCCTCAAAAGGTAATTTGAATTTTAATTATAAGATTTTGCTTTTGCCGCAACGTCATGCTGATTATATTATTGTGCATGAACTTTGTCATTTGAAAGAATTCAATCACGGCAAACGTTTCTGGAATTTGGTTTCTCAAACTATTCCAGAATATGAAAGCATTGTTTCACAACTTAAAGTTCTCTAGGTTAAATTTTGTATTTTTCGTAAAAATCCGCTTTCGCTTATAAGCGGATTTTTTGTTTAAAATTAGCCGGTCATCGGTAATCGGCCATCAGTCATTAGTCATTATTTTAAATTCGAAAACTTGTTTTTTTGATTGCTGATTTCTGATGGCTGATGATTCGGGGATAATTTTCAGAGATGTTTTTTATTTCTGTGCTATAATGCTTATATAAAAATTGATTATATAAATCTATGCGAAAACTATTTTTGGACATTGAAACCTTGCCAGCCGAAGATTCTAAATTGGAAACCTTGCGTATTCTTTTTGACAAAAAAAATCCTGAATTTGAGCAGGAAAAATTTGACGAATTTGTGACTAAGACGAATTTTGACGGAGCCTTTGGAAGAGTTCTTTGCATTGGCTATGCAGTTGATGATGATGCGCCAAAGAATTTTTATAACGAAAACAATGAAAAAGAAACAATACGTCAATTTTGGGAACTGGTGAGCAGTATAAGCATTGAACCGAGAAATTCTCAATATCCTGATTATGGCGTGCAATTTGTTGGCCATAATGTGATGGATTTTGATCTTCGTTTTATTTATCAGCGATCAATAGTTTTGGGTGTATTGCCGAGTTATGAACTTAACTTTGCACGTTATCGTGGCTATCCGATTTATGACACCATGAAAGAATGGGTAAAATGGTCAAATTCAAGTATTGGTCTTGAATATCTTGCAATGGCCTTGGACATTCCATCTCCAAAAGATGGAATTGATGGATCGCAAGTGGCGCAGTTTTTTGCCGATGGGAAAGTGAATGACATTTTGGAATATTGCAAAAGGGACATTGAAACAACTCGCGCAGTTTATCGCAAAATGGTTTTTGAAAAACCTACTAATAAACTTTTCTAGCCACTCTTGTCATTTTGATTATAGCGTAGCGAAGTCGAAGAATCTGTGTGTTATTATCGCTAGCTGTATTTTTGCGTGGATCATTTAACCACATTCTTACACTAGCATGTCATCGTTTCGCTCAAGATGATATGATAATTGTTACGTAACATGTTACGTAACAAAAATTCCTCACCAATTGGTGAGGAATTTTTTGAAAGATTTGAAACAAATTCGAAATTATGCTTCTTTGTTTTCAGTCTTTATGCACTTTGTACAAATTTTAGCCTTCTTTCCATCAATCTTTTTAGTTTGGATATTGATAGAGAATTTTCTTTTAGAGGCGATATTCGAATGACTTCGAGAGTTTCCAGCAATTGTTCCTCGGCCACATACGCTGCATGTTTTACTCATATTTATTGTGCGTTATAAGTGTTTGATTTATTACAGAGTTCAGTGTATCATATATATTGAGTTTTGGCAAGATGTAATCACATAACATACAACATATAGCATATAACATAACTTAAATTCCTGTGCATATTTGCATTTTCTTGAATTTTTGTTCCATGTTCCATGTTCCATGTTTAATGAAAAATGGATCTTAATTCAATTGTTTTGGTTGGTTTTTACATTTTTATTCTTATATATACCATAATCATTCATGAAGTTATGCATGGATATGTGGCACTTTGGCTTGGGGATTCTACCGCCAAATATGCAGACAGGCTTAACTTTAATCCAATCAAGCACATTGATCCCTGGGGTTCAATTGTTGTGCCACTATTTATGATTATGACTTCCGGTTTTGCTTTTGGATGGGCTAAACCAGTTCCATACAATCCATATAATTTGAAAAATCAAAAGTGGGGACCGGCGCTCGTGGCGCTTGGTGGCCCTGGATCAAACATCTTGATTGCCTTTATTTTTGCTATTTTTGCTAAAATGATGCCAATTACGACGGCAATGAAATTCGACATTATTAATCATTTTAGTGATTGGAGTGTTGTCTCTGGACTTATTTCTGGTTCTGTTGGGGGCATATTTTTTGAATTAGCCTTGCTGGCTATTTTTTGGAATGTTATTTTGGCCTTTTTTAATTTGATTCCCTTTCCTCCATTAGACGGTTCTAAATTGCTGTTTGCTATTTTTCCAATTAAAACCGAGATAATGATTATGCTTGAGCAATATGGTTTTATGCTTCTTTTGCTTTTTATTCTTATTTTTTCAAGTCCACTTGGTTTTTTCCTCAATTCAATGCTTAATCTTTTCTTTAGAATAACAGTATAAAAGCTTATCAGTGTTGACACAAATCAAAATATCGTTTAATATAATCTTGCTATGTAAATAGTCGTTTTTAGTTTAAAAAAGGTGTCTTATAAGCTTCATTTCGTTCTGGATGCGGCAAGGAGGGCGTCTTAGTTTTTTAGCATTTAAATTATTTTTATTACCGAGAATATGCCAACAATAAATCAGTTAGTGAAAAAAGGCCGTAAATCTGCAGTAAAGAAAACAAAGTCTCCAGCAATGACAATGACTTTTAATACTTTGCAAAATAAACCTAAAAAGACTATAAACCCTTTCAAGCGAGGAGTTTGTATTAAAGTAAGTACAACAACCCCAAAGAAACCTAACTCTGCTCTTCGAAAAATTGCTCGCGTTAGACTTACAAATGGAATGGAAGTGACTGCATATATCCCAGGAGTTGGACACAACTTGCAAGAACATTCAATCGTGATGATTCGCGGAGGACGTGTGAAGGATTTGCCGGGAGTAAGATATCACATTGTGCGTGGAGTTTTGGACAGTGCTGGAGTTGAGGGAAGAAATCGCTCACGCTCAAAATATGGTGCAAAACGTCCTAAGGCAAAGACTGAATAACTAACTTTTGAATAATTAGAATTAAACTTAGTATATATGGCAAGAAGAAAAAGAACATTTGTAAAACAATGGAAACCTGACTCACGATATGGAAATATTTTAGTTGGTCGCTTTATTGGAAACGTGATGCAACATGGAAAAAGAAGTGTAGCTGAAAAAGTTATCTACGATTGTTTTGATGTTATCCATGAACGAACCAAAAAAGGAGGATTGAATGTTTTCGAACAAGCAATCAAAAACATTTCTCCACTCCTTGAACTTAAATCAAAAAGAGTTGGTGGTGCAAACTATCAAGTCCCGATTCAAGTTTCTGGTGAACGTCGACAAACATTAGCAGTAAGATGGATTCTTACAGCATGCAGAGCAAAGAAAGGAAAGCGCATGGCTGAAAAACTTGCTGACGAATTGATCGATGGATCAAACAAGATTGGATCAGCAATGAAGAAGCGCGATGATACACATAGAATGGCTGAAGCAAACAAGGCATTTGCCCATTTTGCATAAAACATCTTTGGAACTAACCGTAAAGCGCAAACCATTCTTGGAGAGCGCTTTACTTTTTTAAGAATTAGCAAACCAGGCCTTGCAACTTTCAACTACTTTCTCTTTCGTCACGTTTTTGAATAAATACTCAATATTCAAAAACTCAAGAGCTGCTGTCGCAGCTGTTGGACGAAAAAGAAAATAGTCTCATGTTGCTTTGTGTGAGTTGCAATAATAAATAATAATAAAATTGTATGTCTGACCAAACTAGCGAAATTGCAAAATTAAGAAATATTGGTATCATCGCTCATATCGATGGTGGAAAAACCACAACAACTGAACGTATTTTGTTTTACACTGGAATCACTCATAAGATTGGTGAGGTTCATGATGGATCAGCCACTATGGACTGGATGGAGCAAGAGCAAGAGCGTGGAATCACAATTACTTCTGCTGCAACCAAATGTTTCTGGAAAGGACATCCGATTAATATTATTGACACACCGGGACATGTGGACTTTACAGTGGAAGTTGAACGATCACTTCGCGTGCTTGACGGTGCAGTGGTGATTTTTGATGGAAAAGAAGGAGTGGAGCCACAATCTGAAACTGTTTGGCGTCAGGCTGACAAATATAAGGTACCTCGAATTTGTTTTATCAATAAGATTGATAAAGAAGGTGCTGATTTTGACTACGTGATCAATTCTATTTGGAATCGTTTGACTCCAAATGCGATTGCTCTTCAAATGCCAATCGGAGAACGCAATGAATTTTCTGGTGTGGTTGATTTGATCAAAATGAAAGCATATTCTTTTGATGGTCCAATGGGTGAAATCGTGGTTGAGGGAGAAATTCCTGCGGAGCTTTTGGAAAAGGCCGAGGCTTGGAGAGAAAAAATGATTGAAAAAGTTTCTGAAACTGACGATGCGCTTACTGAAAAATATTTAAACGGCGAAGAAATTTCTCTTGAAGAATTGAAAGTTGCCATTCGAAAAGCTGTGATCGCTGCAAAGCTTGTGCCTGTGTTCACTGGAACTGCACTTAGAAACAAAGGTGTGCAATTGGTCTTGGATGCCGTGGTTGATTATCTTCCATCTCCGCTTGATGTTCCTGCTGTTACTGGTATTGATCCAAAAAATGGAGCAGAAATAACACGTAGAGCTGATGACAATGAATCTTTTTCAGCTTTGGCTTTCAAAGTTGCAACTGATCCTTTCGTTGGACAGCTAACATTTTTCCGAGTTTATTCTGGAACACTTAAAGCTGGATCATATGTGATCAATGCTACCAATGGAGAAAGAGAAAGAATTGGACGAATTTTGCAAATGCATGCAAATCATCGCGAAGAAATTGATGAAATCAAGGCTGGTGGAATTGGAGCATTGGTTGGACTTAAAAACACCACCACTGGAGACACACTTTGCGATGAAACAAAACAAATTCAACTTGAAAACATTGTTTTTCCGGAACCTGTGATTGACATTGCAGTTGAGCCGAAGACAAAAGCTGATCAAGAAAAAATGGGTGTTGCTCTTCGCAAACTTGCTGGGGAAGATCCAACCTTGCGACTTCGCACCGATGAAGAATCTGGACAAACAATTATTTCAGGAATGGGAGAACTTCATCTTGATATTATTGTTGACAGAATGAAACGAGAATTTGGAGTGGAAGCAAATATTGGTCAACCGCAAGTTGCATATCGCGAAACAATCAAAGCTGAAGCGCAAGCTGAAGGAAAATATGTTAAGCAATCTGGAGGACGCGGACAATATGGACATTGCTGGCTCAAAGTTCGTCCACAAGAAGAGAAAGGCAAAGGCTTTGAATTCTTTGATGAAATTAAGGGTGGTGTTATTCCACAGGAATATATCAAACCAATTTCTGTTGGAGCAAAAGAAGCTTTGGAAAATGGAGTGCTGGCTGGATATCCAATGGTTGACGTGGTTGTGACTTTGTATGATGGATCTTTTCATGAAGTTGACTCCAATGAAGCAGCCTTCAAAATCGCTGGTTCAATGGCAGTGCAAGAAGCTGTGAAACGCGCAACTCCAATCATCTTGGAACCAATCATGAAAGTGGTAGTGACTTGCCCAGAACAATTTATGGGAGACATTGTAGGTGACATCAACTCGCGTCGTGGAATGATTAAAGAAATCAATGATCGTGGAGAAGGAAATGCACGCGTGAAAGAAATCGAAGCTGAAGTGCCATTAGCAAATATGTTCGGCTATGCAACACAAATGCGCTCAATGACTCAAGGACGCGCAAGTTATTCAATGGAATTTTCAAACTACAACGAAGTTCCAAAGAATGTTGCTGACGAAATTATCGCAAAAAAGTAAACTTCACATAGCACAAAACATAGAACATGGAGCATAATGCTCAACTAAAAACGACTTCCCTGGAGGAGTCGTTTTTAGTTGTAAACATTTGTGATATAATTTTAAGTAGGATGGGTTAAATTTTAATAAAAATAAAAATGGAAAATTCAGTCGAAACTGTTGATAATTTGCAAGATACAAATGTTCAACAAGAGCAATTAGTAATCAAGGAATTAAAAAGCACATGGCGATTAATTAAAGAATCTATTTCTTTTTATTTTCTTGAATTTAAAATTTTGACGCTGATAACACTCATTCCTTTTTTGTTGGCTATTTTACTCAAGGGTGCGGAAGTTTTTTCTTTAACTTCGCAAGCATTGTCACAGTCTGTGGCTTTTTCTGTTTTAAAAGCGATTATCTACTTGACCTATCTTTATTTTGGATCGATAAGTATTTTGGCAATAGTATATGCTATTAAGTATAAAATTGGCGCGCTGGAGGCGTATTTAAGGGCAATAAAGAATAGTTTTTCATATCTTTGGGTTATTTTTTTATTCTTCTTACCAATAATAGCTGGTACTTCGTTGATTGCCTTGTTTGCAATTTCAGGATTTTTAGGATCATATAATCGTGAATTTATGAATATTTTTTATTCTATTGATTCAGTTCGTGCCATACTTTTAATACTGGGAGCTATTTTTTATATTACTTTTTTTGTTTATTTTATTTTTTCTATCTTCTCATTTGTTTTTGAAGAAAAGATTGGTATGGAAACAATCTGGAGGAGTAAGCAATTAGTTGGGGGAAATTTCTGGAGAGTTGCATGGCGAACACTTTTATTTTTTCTCACCTTAGGTTTATTGGCAGCTCCCTTTGTTGTTGCTCAACAATTTATTAATGATAGATTTCAGATTTTATCAGAATTGGTAAAATTATTACTTATTCCACTTGCAGTCATCTTTGAAACTTTGTTATATAAAAATCTTTCTGAAATAAAAGAGGGAACTATTTTTGAAAAACCAGGTAGGTTAAGTAAATATGTTTATTATTGCTTATTGGGAGCTGGTCTGCCACTAGCGTTGATATTTTTTGGGCTTCAGATTCTTAACCTGACAGCTTATGATATTTCAAATCCAGATGATTCAGATTTACAACTTCAAACAATCAATATTCCAAAGGAGCAAAATGCGTATTATGATTTTGTAGAAGTAAAGGATGTTAATTTTATGTTAACTGGTCAAGATGCTGAAATAGATAAAATTTTATTAGGTGAGGCTTGGAATGAGTCATTGGTTAATGAAGTTTTGCAAAAAAATCAACAAGCATTGGCTTTTTTTGAAAAAGGAGTTGGACGTACATATTTTCAGCTGCCAGCATTTCAGAACCCCACGGAATATGAATCAGGCATTATTTCGGGTATTAATTTTTCCTCATTACGTTCTCTAGCGAGAATAAATTCTTTACAAGCTTTGTTGCTATTAAAACAGGGCAGGGAAAAGGAAGCTTTTGACCAGGCAATGAAAACAATGAAGATGGCTCAAATGATCCTGGATGGACAAAATGGATTGGCGGGATATCTTGTGGGAATTTCAATAAAGGGAATTGGGGTAGATAGTTTTAAAATTTTAATTGTTAATACTCATTTATCTTCATCTGAATTATTGAGTTATATTGAAAAACTAAGTCAATACGAGGAAAGCAGTTTAGCAATGCAAAAAGTTATGAAAGGAGAATATATCATGACCGCAAATACGCTAAAAAAAATGAGAGACTCAATCCTTGGAGGAGAAAAGTCTTTAAATGAGAAAATGCTGGGAGCAGCATCTTCCAATTTTGGAGAAAGCAGTAATTTATATTATCAACCAAATAGAACGAAGTTGCTCTTCATGGAAACGTATAGAGCATTTATTGATAATGCAGGCAAGGATAACTTTAGTGAAGTAAGTTATGCAAAAGAAATACCCATAAAGCCCTGGATCATATTTTCCAATAATGCAAGTGGGAAAATATTGACTAACATTATAAGAACTTCTCTTGACAGTGTTGTCGTTAAAAAGTTTGAGGAAAATTTTTCCGTGAAAGGATTGCAATTATTGCTAGCGCTGAAGGCTTATAGGCAGGATACTGGAAATTTACCAAATACATTAAATGACTTGGTGCCAAATTATATCCCAATGATTGGAAACGATCCTTTTAATGGAAAACAGATCAAATATTCTGCAAATAATAAATTGATCTATTCTGTGGGAAAAGACTTGATTGATGACGGGGGTGAAATTGGTGAAAAGTGGAACACGGGAAGCGATTTGGTATTTAGAATTGATTTTTAATTTCTAGTGCAAGCTATGTGATGGAATTTGCCAAAAAGTAATGTTTATATAACATAGAACATGGAGCATAACGCTCAACTAAAAACGACTTCCCTGGAGGAGTCGTTTTTAGTTATGCACAGGTATCAACTTGCAGTGATATTAAAGAAGTGTTATGATAACACTAAAGCAATAAATAATTAATAAAAACAAAATACTATGTAAAATAAAAAGAAAAAAATGCATTTAAAATGAAATTGACATTAACAACTTAAAGCAGTATTATTTAGCTATGAAAAATTTAAAAAATACAAATGAAGAAAAAGCATTCACTGCCACCGAGGTGGGTGTGATGTTTGAACATCTTGACGGTTCAATAAAGCTATTGGCAGAAAGCATGACTATTAAATTCGAAGGGGTGGATGGCAAATTCGAAGGTATCGACAAGAGATTCGATAGTATCGATAGAAAATTTGATATCATCGATGGCAGGCTGGATGGCATTGACGGAAGATTAGATGGCATTGACGGAAGATTAGATGGCATTGATGGTAGATTAGATACGATTGATAAAAAAATAGACATTCTTCAGGACGATATGGTTGAAGTGAAATTTGAACTCAAGCGCAAGGTTGATGCAGAGCAATTTGAGAAATTGGAAAAGCGCGTCGTGAAACTGGAAAAACTTTCTCTTGCTCATTAAATTGAAATATTTTTGGAAACAGCCTCGTAAGGGGTTGTTTTTTTTGACTTTAAATTTCATAAGCCCTATACTTTTGGTAGTTATTTACTAATCGAAAAAGGAGGGTGGCCATATGTCAGACAATGACAAGGATAAATCTTTTATTGGTATTGTTGGAATGAAAAAAAATCCATTGGCGGGTAAAGCTTTCAGTTGGGGTTTGGCGGAGGCTGATGATAGGCGAAAATTTTTTGCTGAAAGGGGGATTATTTCAACTGATGTTTTAGCAAAAATTCACAAAGTTGTAGATCCTACTGGTGAAAAAACCCTGCAAAGGTTAAAAAAAACTTTTGCTTGAAGCAAGGAGGGGAGGGATTTGAAATAAATCCCTCCTTTTTTATTTGCCTGCATTTGTTTTACTAGAAATATGATTTGGGCGTAAACTGGGAATGTAAATTTGAATAAGTATTTAAATAGGTATTTAGATACCCACCTAAATACCCACCCAGAATTAAACAAAAAACATTTTTCGTGGTATAATTTATCTATTATAAAATTATAAAATCTTAAAAAAACATGACAAACAAAAAAGTTGCTAGTGAATTTGCAATTGGAATTGTTTTGCTCGTGGCGTTGGTGTTGGGCGGAGTTTCTTGGATGCAAAATGAAAATATAGAACAGGCGCCAGTTGTTGATATTCAAGAAGCAGTTTTGAAAATTCCGAAAAATGAAAAGCAAGTTATGTGTACACAGGATGCTAAGCTTTGTAGCGATGGATCCTATGTTTCTCGTACCGGACCAAATTGCGAATTCAAAGCGTGTCCAATTATTGATTGGAGGAATGTTGAGTTTGATAGTTGCGGAGGTGTATCTAAGTATGAAAATCTTTCCTGGTGGAGTAATTTTGTAAAGCAAATTTCACAAGTGAATTTTTATAGTAAGGATTATATCAATTCAGTGCTTAAGAGTGCCTCTTCGAATGAATATAATAATCCACAAAAAATACAATACACTCAAGAAACACTTTGTAGTACTAAAAGTGAGAGTAATGCAGATATTTGTGCAGATAAGGACAGAAAATTAACAATAAGTGATCTTAAAGATTACGGTGAAGGTTGTTTATCAAAAGATGGATCAGTTTTTGTTGTTGCGTTTCCTGGAGAGTATGGCGGTGGAGGAAATTATATTTTTAGGTATGATATTCAAAATAATCTACTTGATATGACTAAAAAAATTGATAATTCCTTAAGTCATGACACATCTTGGTTTGATCCACCGAGATCTTTTGGAAAACGTTTAGGATCAATCATGAAAATGACTGGCGGTGCTGGGGATGCTGGTTGTGGCTCGAATAGTAAATTTGATTTCAATATAGTCGACAATACAGTTGCGATAACCAGCAGATGTATTAAATGTGAGAATGATAAGGAGAAATGTGAAACATATTAATAATGTTAATAATGGAGGCCTTATTTGAGCCATAAAGTTGTATTTTGTTGTATATTGCATGTTGTCTATTATATATTGAGCTCCAGACCCTTGACATATATTTCCAATCGTGTAGAATAATCAAGTATCAAATTTCCCGTAAAAGGAATTTTTGGATTTGCTTTTCGGAGTAAATTCATGTTAAGATAAATAATAAACAATCTTTAAACAAGCGCGCTCTTGAGCAAAAAAGCTCAAAGAGATTAGCGAAAAAAACACTATGGCAGTAGCAAAGTTTGAAAGAACAAAACCACACGTAAATGTAGGAACAATTGGACACGTTGACCACGGCAAAACAACTTTGACCGCGGCTATTTTGCATGGACAAGCTTTGAAGGGTCTTGCAAAAGAAAGAGGAGTTGGTGAAATCGATAACGCTCCAGAAGAAAGAGAACGTGGTATTACTATTGCTACTTCACATTGTGAATATGAATCTGATTCTCGTCATTACGCTCACGTTGACTGTCCTGGACATGCTGACTACATCAAGAACATGATTACTGGTGCAGCTCAAATGGATGGAGCAATCTTGGTTGTTTC
>JBBQCF010000014.1:0-20627 GCA_038318455.1 Candidatus Moraniibacteriota bacterium | reverse complement strand
CTTTCCAATTGGTCAAGCCCAGATTATTTTTCGTATTATCGATTCTAGAAGTTATTATTTCCGAAGCAGTCAGTCCTGTGATTGCAAAATGAAACTTATTTTGCACGGTGGCGAAAAATTGCTGAGCATAATCTGTTTTCGGATTATAGTCCACACTAGTAGCAAAAACATCTCGCATCTTTTGATAGAAATTTGCTTCAGAAGTTCTAATCTTTCTAATTCGTTCTTCCCATTCTTCAAAATATGATTTTTTCACTCCACCTTCAGCCAACCTCTCATCATCCATCACAAAACCCTTAATCATATATTCCTTGAGTTTTTGAGTCGCCCAAATGCGAAACTGTGTGCCACGCAAAGATTTAACTCGATAACCGACAGAGATAATAACGTCGAGATTATAAAAATTGACAATATATATTTTTCCGTCCTTGGCAGTATGCTGGGATTTCCGGCATACTGATTTTTCCTCTAATTCGCCCTCTTTAAAGACATTTTGTATGTGCTCTGTGATAGTTTTTCTATCCTTATCGAATAACTCGGCCATTTGTCTTTGCGTGAGCCAAACTGTTTCACCCTCCACATTAACCTCAATTTCAGTTTTTCCATCTTCTGAACTATAGATAATAATTTTGTTATTTAGTTCTTTTTTCATAATTTTATTTTTATTTATTATAGTGTTATCTTAACACTATTATCATACCACTGCAATATTCTGGCTTGTGCATAACTTTTTTTGCAAAAGCTTACCTGCCACTAAGACATGAAAAAAAGAGCTGGTCAAGCTCTTTGAGGTTTTTTTAGTGACCGACTTTAGTAGAATGAGAAATAGATTCATTTCTCTTGCCAAATTAACTCATCTAAGCTTGATGACCTCACAATCTTCTTCAATCAGCATGAGCTTTCCATTAAATTCTACTACTGCATTTTCCGAATGAATTTCTTCTATTTCCAAAGAGCTTACATTTTTTGCTGTTTCAAATGCAACCACACTGTGATGAAGCTTAATTAAAACAAATGTTTCTTTTGAATTTAGTTCGCCTATAACAATAAACTTATTCCCAAGAAACAGATCTCTAAATAACATACTTCACTCCTTTACGTTTTAAGTCCGTCGACTATTGGCTTGGAAAGTGCTTTTCTCCCATGAATCCACCACAATGATGAATTCAATGAGAGAGGCAAGGAAAATACGATTATTTTCCTTGCCTAGTAAGCTAGATGTCAAAGTGTAATGATTCCAGCATACGCTCAAGCTCTTCCTCAAATCTACTGCGATGACCGTCCTCCCTCTTAATTGTGCTCATAACCGCTAAGACACGATCTCTGCCAGAATTTATGTTTTCAAAATAAATCTTATTAACATAAATGTACTTTTGGTCACAGGTTAACTCAATCCTTATTCTTTCTTGAATCTCTGAAACTTCTTTAACCAGTTCACACAGGCAATTTACATTCATGACTAATTCCCTTTTCTCACATTCTGTAATCGTGCCTCGCTAAGCGAAAGCTCCGTGTCATTGTGGGGTTTGCTTAAGATGATTAATTTTCAATGTACTTGCTAAGTGAAATCCTTTTGGATAAGTCATCTTAACAACGTAGTATACTCTAAAATAAGAAAAAAGTCAATAATATTTTACCTTAATTATTGACATTTTGTTTTATATAAGCTATAATTATAATATAAGTTATTTAGTGTTGATAAATTTTGACATACTAAAATATGAGTAATTTTGAAGCCTTGAGTAATCTTGGCCTTAATGAACAGGAAGCTTCTGCCTATGTAGCTCTGCTTAGGCTTGGAGGCTCTCATGCTAGTGCTGTAGCAAAGGAAATGTGTATAAAAAGAACTACTTCCTACCCTATCCTAAGATCATTGACCCATAAAGGTCTGGCATCTTTATATTTCCAGTCCAACACGAGATATTATCGCCCAATAAAACCTAAGAAGCTTAGCAATATTTTTGAAAAGAAATTGCAAGCATTGAACGATCTTATTCCCAACTTAGAATCGCTTGAAAAAAAACATGCTGCCTTGATTGGCCTGCGTTTTATCGAAACAAAAAATGAGCTAGAGCAATTTTATAATCAAATTTTGGATGAATACAAAAACAAACAATATTGTGCTATTGGCAGTACTGCTAACTGGGAAAATATCGATAATGATTTTTTTATAAACTACCGAAAGCAAAGAGCCAAAAGAAATATCAAAACTAGATTAATTCTTTCTAGCGATTCAGTAAAAGTTAATCCTACAGACAAAACACTTAAGCGTGAATTTAAATATCTCCCCGAAAAGTATTCATTCAAAAGCACTATCGATATTTACGATGATAAAATTTTAATTATAGGCCCTAATACGCAAGTCCTCGCAATTGTGGTTGAAGTTCCAGCCATGGTTGATATTTTTAAATCAATATTCGAAATTCTCTGGGAAACGGATGGGATTTTTAAAAAATAGTTGCATTATTTTATTCTTGACTTATACTTAAAAACTATGAAAAATACTCCAAAAAAACTCATCCTCATCGATGGAAACGCCATCATTCATCGGGCATATCATGCACTGCCGCCATTTACAACCAAAAAAGGTGAGTTGGTCAATGCGGTGTATGGATTTTCTTCAACCCTGCTTAGCGTAATTAGCGAATTTAAGCCCGACTATGTCGCGTGCTCTTTCGATTTGGCTGGCAAAACTTTTCGCCATGAAAAATTTGAAGAATATAAGGCCACCCGCGTCAAAGGAGATGATGAACTATACGCTCAAATCCCCCGCGTCAAAGAAGTTGTGCAGGCTTTTAACATTCCAATCTATGAAATGGCGGGGTTTGAAGCTGACGATGTGATTGGAACAATTTCAACTCAAATAAAAAAACTTGGCGAAGACATTGAAACAATCATTGTGACTGGCGATATGGATACTTTGCAATTGGTTAATGACACCACAAGCGTCTACACGATGCGCCGAGGACTTAGTGATTCAATTATGTATGACAGCGACAAAGTTTTTGCGCGCTATGGACTTAATCCCGATCAGATCATTAACTACAAGGCACTGCGCGGCGATCCATCTGACAACATCCCAGGCGTGAAAGGCATTGGAGAAAAAACCGCAGTCACGCTCTTGCAAAAATATCAAACTCTTGATGGCGTGTATGAAAACATTGAGGAAATTAAAGGTGCAGTGAAAGACAAATTGGTACGTGACCGTGCTCAAGCCTATCTTAGTCAAGACTTGGCTACCATTTCACTTGATGCTCCGGTGGAACTTGAACTTGAAAAAGCAATTCTCAAAGATTTTGATCGCGAAACCATCGTGAAACTTTTTTCGGAATTAAATTTTTTCAGCCTCATCAAGAGATTACCAGGAAATGAAAATGGAAGTGACCTTGAAAAAAATATTGAAAAATCAAATGGAGTGAAGGATTTCAAATATTCAATTGCAACGAAAGAAAATGCTACGGAACTCTTGGCTGAATTTTCTGATGCCAAGGAAATCTCTCTTGCAACTGAAATGCAAGAAGGAAAATTGAGTGGAATTGCAATTTCTTGGAAAGCAGGGCGCGCCACATTTTTTCCAAATGCTGACATTTTTTCTGATGAACTAAAAAAGATTCTAGAAAATGCTGAAATTAAAAAAGTTGGCTGGGATTTAAAAAGCATTTACAAGCAGCTTTTTGCTGAAAAAATAACTTTGGGAGGAATTTCATTTGACACTCTGCTTGGAGCTTATGTTCTTAATCCCGGAGAAAAACTTGATTTTGAAAAAATTATTTTTTCCGAGCTGGGAGAAGAAATTATTTTTGAAAAAAAATCCAAAGGACAACTTTCTTTGGTTGCAGATCCTGAAGAAGAAAAAAGTGCCATCAATATTATTTGCCAAAAAGCTGATTATGCTCTCAAGCTCAAAGCTTCCCTAGAAAAAAGCATTGAAAAAATAAGCGAGGAGCAAAAGACGGCAGATTTGACCGATGGTACAGTGGAAAATATTTTTCATGACATGGAAATGCCTCTTTTGGAAATTCTAGCCAACATGGAACTGACTGGCGTTGAACTCAATACTTTTATTTTCAAGGGAATTTCTGAAAAAATTACTGGTACCATCAAAAATCTTGAAAAATCAATTTATGAAATGGCTGGCAAAGAATTTAATATCAATTCCCCCTCGCAGCTCTCTGAAATTCTTTTTGTCACCATGGGACTTTCTACTTTCAACATCAAGAAAACCAAAAAAGGTCTTTCCACTGCTTCTGCTGAACTTGAAAAACTTCGCGAGCAGCATAAGATTATTGCCAAAGTTGAAGAATATCGTGAACTTTTCAAATTAAAAACAACTTATTTAGATTCGATTCCAAAACTTGTTGATAAAAATTCTCGCATTCACACCACCTTCAATCAGGCAGTGACTGCTACTGGCAGACTTTCTTCAACTGAACCAAATTTGCAAAACATTCCAATTAAAACAGAATTGGGACAACTTCTGCGCACTGCCTTTACTGCTAAAGAGGGTTACAAATTGGTTAGTGCTGATTATTCCCAAATTGATCTGCGCTGTGTGGCCCATGTCAGCAATGACAAAAGATTAATTGAAGCTTTTCATCGCGGAGATGATATTCACAAAATTACTGCGGCTGAAATAAACAAAGTGACCATCTCACAGGTCACTGAAAAAATGCGCTCTGGCGCCAAAGCTCTTAATTTTGGCATCATATATGGCGTAAGTGCTTTTGGATTTTCACAATCAGCTGGAATTACCCGCGAAGATGCACAAAAATTTATTGACGCCTATATGGAAAAATTTTCTGGAGTGGCCACTTACATGAAAGAAACTCGCGAGTTTGCACGCATTAATGGATATGTCCAGACGCTGCTTGGCAGACGACGAAATTTGCACGAAATAAACTCTCCCAATTTTCAAGTGGCCGCAGGAGCTGAACGTATGGCCATCAACATGCCAATACAAGGCTTGGCAGCAGACCTCATGAAATTAGCTATGATTAAAACAGCCCAGGCTTTTGCTGACGACAAGGATGTGCAAATGATCCTACAGATTCATGATGAAATTATTCTGGAAGTTAAAAATGAAAAAGCCGAAGAAGCCGCCAAAAAACTAAAACTCGCCATGGAGAATGTTCATCCCCTGCGAGTCCCACTTGTAGTCGACGCAAAAATTGGAGACAACTGGGGAGAAATTTAGCGCGCATAACGCAAATCGCATAACGTAAATACAATAAACATAAAACGCGCATCCTATAGCAAAATGTTCCATGCTATGTGTTTCACGTTCCATGACTCAAGTGCCTGAATTGCCAGAAGTACAAACAGTAGTAAATGACTTGCAAATATTAACCGGTGACACAATCACCGGTTTTTGGACGGACTTTGAAAAAGGAATCAAAACAAACAAGATTGCAAATAAAATTGTTGGGGAAAAAATATTAAAAATTACCAGATTAAGCAAAAATATTGTAATTGAACTTTCTAATAAAACTTTTATTCTGATTCATTTAAAAATGACTGGAAAATTAATTATTAGTGATCGGTCATCAGTAATCGATCAGCAAACAAAAAACAAGCACTTGCATCACGCCTTTTATTTTAAAAAAAATAAAAAATTAGAATTTCATGATATTCGCAAATTCGCAACCATTGAACTTGTCAACAAAACGAAACTTTCTGAAATTGAAACAACTAAAGGAATAGACCCTTTTAATAAAAATTTTACTTTGCAAAATTTCATAAGTATTATTAATCGCAAAAAAAACAAAAGTATCAAAAGTATCTTAATGGATCAATCTCTTATTTCGGGTATTGGAAATATTTACGCTTCCGAAATCCCATACGATGCAAAATTAAATCCCCTTAGAAAAATTCACACTTTAAATAAAAAAGAGATGGAATCTCTATATAAATCTGTTTTAAAAATTCTAACCAAGGCTATTAAGCTTCGAGGAACTTCCATCAGTGATTATCGCGACGCAAAAGGAAAAAAAGGCAGTTTTCAAAATCATCTGAAAGTATATGGAAAAGCTGGCAAAAAATGCACGAAGTGTGATACAATAATCATAAAGAATATCGTTGAACAGAGAAGCACTTTTCATTGTCCAACATGTCAAAATTAATAAAATAACAAAAAAATAAATGAGTAGAAAGCAGATTGGTATTATTGTAGCCATAAGTGCAATTATCGTTGGAGCGATTTTTTATTTCACTAGCGGTAAAAAAAATACTGCCAAGCAAATTCAAATAAATGGAATTTCCGATCAAACTACTGGTCCAGCCAATTCAGGAAATGTAAGCCCTATTACTGGAATAGCTTGCGATAATTGGAACAAGCGAACTTTTGCTGTCATGCAGCCAGCTGATGTCGCTGCTCGTCCACTTGCAGGACTTTCGCAGGCTGATATGGCATTTGAAATGGTTGCTGTTTATGGAAGTATCACTCGTTTAATGGGAGTTTATGGTTGCAATATTCCTGAAGAGGTTGGTTCATTGCGCAGTGCTCGTCATGATTTTGTGCATCTAGCTAAAAGTTTAGATTCGATTTATGTTCATTGGGGCAGAGCTGACATTGAGGAATTCAAAAGCGTGCTAAATAGTGGGATTATTGATGATATGAACTGCAATGATGATGCTGGAAAATCAGCTGGAAAATATTGCTTCCGGAAAGATGCTGTTGGCAACATGCGCGGAGTCGATACTGGATATGCAAAATTCTCAAGTCTTCTTGAGGGAGCTCAAGCATTTGGATATAGCAGTGAAAATCATTTTTCAGGATATCCACATCAAGCTGAAGCAACTATTGATCAACGTCCAAGCGGCGGGACACTTAGAGTTGCTTATGCAAAACCTTTTGACATTAACTACACTTACGACAAAGAAAGCAACTCGTATTTCAGAGAATGGGGAGGAGTTGCAGATACTGACAGAAATAATGGTGCGAAGATCGCTCCTAAAAACATTGTCGTGATGATTGCTGATGCCGCACCAATCAAAGTCGGTGAGCAATATGTCAATGTTCAAATCGGAGATCCATGGTTTGACCAAGCTGATTCAGGTACAGCTTTCTTTTATATGAATGGCCAGCAATACAAAGGAACTTGGAAAAAAGATAAAAGTAAAATTGAGAGCAAACTTACCTTTACAGATGAACAAGGACAAGAAATAAAATTTGTGCCTGGTCAAATTTGGGTAAACATTATAGATCCAGGTCAAGCATTAAAATGGACGCCAGTAAGCTAAACCCTCGCAAATCACACGAAATAAAAAAACAAATTCCAAATAAATACACAAATTAAAATATTCAAATAGACCCTTTTGTGGTTTAAGATACTGTTGAAATTTGTGATTTGTTTGGAATTTTTTATTTAGAATTTGTTTATTAAAAAATATGATTATATTTTTATATGGTGCTGACAGTTTCAGTTCTGGCGAAAAATTAAGCACCATCAAAATTGAATATATTCAAAAGAACAGCTCGGGCATAGACTTGAGCACTCTTGACTATGGAGATTCCAGCACGCTAATGCCACTTGCAAATATTTTTTCCGCACAAGGACTTTTTTCAACTGAAAAATTAGTTCTCATAAAAAATGCTATGAGCACTGGTTCCTCTGATCAGCAAAAAGAAGTTCTCGCACTATTAAAATCAAACACCACACTAGTAACGGATCCCCTCACGACTGTTATTTTTTATGAAAATATTAGTCCCAAGAAAAATGGAGCACTCTACAAATTTTTGTTTAAAACTGCCAAAAGGCAAGAATTTACAGCTATCGAAGGAACGGCTTTGTCAAAATGGGCAATGGATTATACTAAAAAACTTTCCCCTGAAATAACTTTCTCACGAAATGCCTTGAACATGCTGCTGGCCTCAACAGGAAATGATCTTTATATTTTAAGTAATGAGCTTACAAAATTAGTTAACTACAAAAATGTTGGTGAGATTTCTGAAGCTGACATAATATTATTAGTAAAATCCAAGGTTGATTCCACCATGTTTGAAACTATTGAAGCGCTTGCTAGTGGAAATAAGGCGAGAGCTCTGGGTCTTTTGCATCAGCAACTTGCCAAAGGTGAAGATGTTTTTTATATTCTTTCAATGTACACTTATCAAATCAGAACACTGCTTAAGATTGGTGACTTTTATTGGCAAGGCATGACAAGCGCTCCGCAAATTGCACAAGCTTCTGGCATTCATCCCTATGTAGTGCAAAAATCACTTTCCCAGATTAGAAATTTGAATGAAGAAAAAACCAAGCAAATGCTTCGCGACTTGGCTGAAATAGATTTTAATGCCAAGACTGGCAAAACCGATCCTATTCTCGCCTTAGATATATTCATTGCCTCTCTTTAAAATATAGTTCCATAAAAAAACAACGAATTTCTTCGTTGTTTTTTTATTGAGCAAAGTTTATTAAAAAACTATTTTTTGAGTGCAAGTTTTTTAACTTCAGCGTTAAGTCTTGATTTTTTGCGAGCAGCAGTATTTTTTTTGATAACTTTCTTTTGTGCAGCTTTATCAAGTGCCTTAATAGCTTTTTTGAGCAATTCTTGAGCTTCAGCTACTTTTCCAGCTGAAATATTTTCCTTGGTATCCTTAATAGCATTTCGGAAAATTCCTTTTACGATTTTGTTCTTAATTGTTTTGCGATCAGTAACTCGCATGTATTTTTTGGCTGATTTTTTGATTGGCACGTCCGTATTTGGAATTCACTTTCTCCTGAGAGCATTAGGAAAAGGCAAACTCAATAAAATTAATTGTTTATAATATATTAGTTCTATCTATTATTAACACGTCTTATCTCTTTTGGCAAGGATTACGATAATATTTGACAAACACACGCCAAAATAACATAAAATTTCAAATACTAAAGGTTTTTGGCTTTTGTGTTGTATATGCTAATTATTGAGTCACTGCTAAATCAGCAATTTCCTCTCCCCCCAATTCTTTGTTTAATAAGGCTATAATTTGCTTTTTTCTAAGCAAAATTTCACTCTCCCAGATATTGCCAGAAATCTTAAGCTCGATTCTCCTTTCTCTAAAGGACACGGGAACGATATGTTCAATTCCCTGTTTACCATATTCTTCTTTGATAATTCGAATAAAAATATAAAAAACAGTCTGTTGATCAACAAAATTTCCCCTTTCTAGGGTTTTTTTACTTATAAAAGATCCTAATGTTTTCATCCGACAGTAAAGATCGAATGGCCATCGGCCAAATTTCGATTTTATATATTTTAAATTACCCTATTTAAAGCTAAATATCAACAAATTAATCTTCCCCACTCTTCAAATTTTACTGCCTGGATAGACTTTAATTCTTAATTGGCATTATAATATAGGTGTAATTCAGCATTTCTTCTTTCTTTTCTCCTTGCACCATGCGCAAAACTGCTGGAGAAGAACCACTATTCATAAGCAAGACCAGATTTGAAGTTGAAATTGCCTGCAGGCCATCAGCCATATAACGTGGATTAAATAGTGCTTCTTGAGAAGGTCCTGTTATTTCAGCGCTCAAAATTGTCTTATTTTCACCAACTTCTTCCGCCTTAGATTGAACCAAAACCTCCTTAGTTTCCTCATTGACGGTAAATTTCACTTCTCCCGCCTTACTGTGAGTAAAGATTCCAGCAATTTTCACTGCACGCAAAACGTCTTCTTTAGAAAGAAGCACTCGAGTAGTGAAGGATTCAGGAATAATCTGTTGGTATGGCGGATATTTGCCGTTAATAAGTCTTGAAACAATCCTAACATTGTCAATTTGGAAAAATATCTGACTTTCTTCGATACCGATTTGAATATTTTGTGTTTCCTGACCAATAACGCGAAAAACTTCAGAAATAGTACTTAATGGCACAATAATAGAAGTTGTTTTCTCCATGAAAGTGTCATATGCTTGAGCATTGTCTTTAATGAGAGTAACCACTGCCTCTGCTAAGCGAAAACTATCAGTTGCGGCTAATCTGACCTCTAATTTATCAAGTACAACATTCAACCCAGTAAGTTCAGGGCGTGTGTTGTCAAGTGAAACGCAGACCATCAAACGTGGAATTGCCTCTCTCATTTCCTGCGCTGGCAAAGAAAAAAGGAATTCTCCTTCCATTTCAGGGATTATTGGAAAGTCAGTAGCTTGTAAGCCCTTAATTTGAGCTTTAGATGAGCCACTTTCAATATGAAGAGTCTGATCAACCACGCTAAGAGAGACTGTACTAACTGACGGTAAATTGTTCACAAAATTACTAAGTAATCTTGCCGGAACGGTTATTTTGCCCTCTTCTTCTATTTTTGCTCCAATTTTAAGAAAAACACCTATTTCCAAATTAGTGGCTGATATCTTAAGCATTCCATTATCGGTCTCAAGTAAGATATTTTCCAAAATAGGCAAGGTGATTTGCTTTCCAACAACTCTTTCGGTGCTATAAATGGCCTTTTTGAAGTTTTCTTGCGTACAGGTTAATTTCATATAGTTATTTCCTTAAAGCTGATTATGTCTAACTTGTCTTTATATCGCGTATATACGTTCTCTCAATATAGCCACATCTTCTCGTACTTTTTCATCAAGTTCAATTTCTTTATTGATTTTTTCATAAGCATGCAAAGCTGTTGTGTGGTCACGTCCACCAAATTGGTTGCCAATACTTGGATATGAAACATTAAGCTCACTACGCATCAAATACATCGCAATATGACGAGCATACGCAATCTCCTTCTTGCGTCCTTTTTCAATCAACTCCTTGGTTGAAATATTGAAATATTGAGAAATGGCTTCAATGACATGTTGCGACTGAACACCTTTCTTTTTTCCGCTTGAAATTATTTCAGCCAACGCTTGTTGCACAAATTTCAGAGTCGGTAATTTTTTATTAAATTCGCAAGCTCCAATAATACGATTAAGCGCTCCCTCCAGCTCACGAATATTGTTTTTGACATTTTCTGCGATAAATCTGATTGCTTCTTCGTCCATGTAAAAATTATTTTCGGCAGATTTTGTTTTGAGAATTGCTATTCTTGTTTCAATGTCAGGTTTCCCAATATCAGCAATCATTCCTCCTTCAAAACGTGAGCGCAAACGATCTTCCAGTGTTGCGATTGCTTTCGGAGGGCGATCAGAACTAATAACAATTTGTTTATTTATCTGATAAAGTGTGTTGAAAATATGGAAAAATTCATTTTGAGTCTTTTCTTTTCCAGCCAAAAATTGCACATCATCAATTATAAGCAAGTCAATTGCTTGATAAGCTGACTTGAATTCATTTACTGTTTGATTGCGGATCGAATCAATTAGCTCATTAGCAAAGCGCTCCGAGGTGATATATTTTATCCTACGTGAGGGATCATTGGCCAATACCTCATTTCCAATGGATTGCAATAAATGTGTTTTCCCCAATCCTACACCACCATAAATAAAAAGTGGGTTATATATTTTTCCTAAGTTTTGAGAAACAGCGTAGCAAGCTGCGCGTGCCAATTCATTATTTTCACCAATAATAAAATTTTCAAAGGTATATCTGGTATTTATATTATTTTCAAAAGCACTAATAGCTTGATGGGGTGCAACAGCTTGCTGGGGATTATTTGTTTGCTGAACAAAAGCTGGACTTTGTTGCATATTTTGAGAAGTTTGTTGTATGCCATGCTGGATAGTCACGTCCATTTTCTTTACTTCACCGCCACTTGATTGCTCATTGTTATATATAATACAACTAATTTCTTTAATGTCATCCTGAAAATTTCTAAGCGCCCTGAAAATATAAGTGTTATATTTGTTTTCTAGCCACTCTTTTGCAAAACCATTTGGCACACCAATAATAACCTTGCCATTTTCTTTGGAAAGAATTGTTGTGTTTTTAAACCAGGTACTGAAGTTTGCTTTCGAAATAGAAAGCTCTATTTCTCCTAGTGCTGCCTGCCAAAGTTCTGCATTGTTCATTTACCCTATTAAATAAGATTTGAATCTCCTAGGGAGAAACAACTTATTATTTGCTAAAGTTAAAAAAGTCACATAATCACAATTCGAGTAAACCTACTTGAACCCCTAATTTCGATTAACAAAATTATTTAATACAGTGAATTTTAGCTTGTTAATAGCGTACAGAAAATTATATCATGTCTGACATCCTCCCGCTAGCAAATCAACCTAGCTACTGTGGATAACTTGTGCACAAGTGGATAACTCTGTTTTTTCCCTTTACTATGCTATATTTTTTATTTTTATTGAGCAAATATTACCACTAAATTTAGAATATCCCCACTTATCCACTCTTGTCAATTGTTTTTAGCTTTTTTATCTGAATAAATTTATCTTTAAAAAGTGTATTACGCAAAAATGAACCTTTGTTGCGCCCTTTTTTATAAAATATTGGGTTGACTTTTATCTCATTACTGGTACACTTGTCTATAGTGCTATCCGTAATAGTTGCAAATAAGAAATATTTATCTTAATTTGAGACAACAATCGCTGGAAAAAGCACTTTTCATATTAATAAATTAACCAAAAAACATACTATGAAACGAACATACCAACCTAAAAAAGGACGTCGCAAGAGTCGCCATGGCTTTCTTCATCGCATGAGTACTAAAAATGGTGCCTTGGTGATCAAAAGACGCCGACAAGCTGGTCGCAAGAAACTTTCTGTTTAAAAAAATGCACATTTAATGTTTTATTTATGCTCCCAATTAAACATAGGTTAAAAAAACGCGAAGATTTCGCTCAAGTATTTTCCAGGGGAGCATATGTTGGATATGATGGTCTTTCGCTTAAATACGCAAAAAACTCCTTAGCAGAATTCCGAGTAGGTTTTCCTATAGGTAAAACTTATTCCAAAAAAGCAGTTGTCAGAAACCGTACGCGCAGAGTTTTACAAGCCTCCTTAGGTGAATTCTTGGAAAAAATTAAACCTGGATGGGACATTATTGTTCTTATCAAGCCCACATATCAAGCAATTGAAGTTAAAAAAATTATCCCTGAGTTAAAAAAGGTTTTATCAAAAGCTAATTTACTTATATAACATTCCTGCCTCGAAGGAATATCAAAAAACAAAATGCTAAGTCTCTTTCATACAATTATCTATCAACCGCTGTATAATATTCTTATTTTGTTTTACAACATTGTCCCCGGTAAGGATTTCGGGATTTCAATAATTCTTATTACAATTCTTCTTAGAACTATTTTAATTCCTCTTTATAAAAAACAAATCGAGTCCCAGAAAAAACTTCAGGAGTTGCAACCAAAAATCAAAGCTCTTCAAGAAAAAACCAAAGGCAACAAGGAGCAACAAACCAAGCAACTAATGGAGTTATATAAAGAACATAAAACCAATCCTTTTTCTGGTTGTATGCCACTTATTGTTCAGTTGATCTTTTTAATTGCTATTTATCGTGTTCTTATTAATATTTCAAGTAATGGATTGGTAGTAGATTCTGCACAATTATATTCTTTTGTGGCTGATCCTGGAAAAATTAACCAGTTTTTTATTTTCTTAGTTGACTTGACTAAGCCAAGTATTGTTATCGCAGCCCTTGCAGCTATCGCTCAATATTTCCAAACTAAAATGCTGATGGCTAATCAACAACCAACTGCTCCCAAGCAAAATGATTCAGGCCAGCCTGACATGGCTGCAATAATGAGCAAACAAATGCTTTATCTTGGACCATTTTTAACATTATTTATTGGTATTAAGTTTCCAGCAGGATTATCCCTTTATTGGCTAGCAGGAACATTGTTCATGTTGGTGCAACAAATTTCCATTGAGAAAAAATCTAGGAGCTAATTTTTCATACAATATAATTTTATGGACGAAAAAACAACAGCTATTATCAAAAAAACTATTGAAGAATTACTATCAAAAATGGGCTTTGTGGGAGAAGTTACTATAAATAAAACAGAAGAAGATGATGGCGTTACTTGTGACATTATTACGGATATCGATTCCAACCTTTTAATTGGACAACATGGCGTTAATCTACAGGCTTTGCAGCATTTAGCTCGACTGGTAGTTAGAAAGCATGTTCCGGAAAAAATTCGCTTCACATTGGATATAAATAAATATCGACAACAAAAGAATCAATCAATTGTTGAACAGGCTAAGCTTGCAGCTAGCGAGGCGCTAAGCCAAGGACGCAGTATTTTTATGCAACCAATGACAACCTATGAACGCAGAATTGTTCATCTTGAGCTTTCTGGAAATACAGATGTTTCTACTGAAAGTGTTGGTGAAGGTGAATCAAGAAAAATAGTAGTAAAACCAGCAAATTTGATTGAATAGTTTTTTTAATCATCCACAAGCGCATGGCAATCGCACGAAAAATTGCTTACAATGTGGTTTTTAGCGTAATCACAAAAATTTTATCCACCATTCTTGCTTTAGTTGGGATTGGCTTTATTACGCGTTACCTTGGCAAAGATGGCTTTGGTGATTATTCAACCGTGCTAGCCTTCTTTGCTTTTTTTGGATCAGTCGCTGATTTAGGTTTATATGCAATTACTGCCAGAGACATTTCCAGGGAGGGTGCAGATGAGGCAAAAATACTTGGTAATGCTTTTGCACTAAGGCTTGTTTCCGCCATTACAGTTTTCTTGATAACACCAATCTTAGTTTTTTTCCTCCCCTATTCACAAGATGTTAAAATAGGAATACTTATCGCTGCCGCTTCTTTTGTCTTTTCTTCAACCTACATGGTCCTTAATGGGGTTTTTCAAAAAAACCTAGCCATGGACAAAGTTGCCGCCGCAGAAGTTTTTGGTAAGATTATTCAAATTAGCATTATAATTTTTGCTGTTCGCAATGATCTTGGTTTCACTACGATTATCTTATCTATTTTAGCTGCAATGATTTTTAACTTTATTGCAGTTTTGCTTTTAGTAAAAAAATATATACCACTACGCTTGCAATTTGATTTCGTGTATTGGAAAAAATTCCTCAAAGAATCTGCTCCACTTGGAGTTTCTGCTATTGTTATTTTTGTTTATTTCAAAATAGACACCATTTTGCTTTCAATACTCAAAACAAATACTGAAGTTGGAATCTACAATGCCGCTTACAAGGTTATTGAAAATCTCTCCTTTTTTCCAGCCATGATTGTCGGCCT
Organism: Candidatus Moraniibacteriota bacterium; assembly: GCA_038318455.1. Classification (GTDB taxonomy): domain Bacteria; phylum Patescibacteriota; class Minisyncoccia; order Moranbacterales; family GWC2-37-73; genus UBA12068. The sequence continues at coordinate 5,539 of JBBQCF010000014.1, read as the reverse complement.
CATGTTTCCAATGTTTTCACGTCATATCTTTTCTGACAAAAAACATTTCGCTCATTTAGCCAATGAAACGCTCAAGGTTTTTTTTATTATTATTGTCCCACTTATTGTTGGTACACTTTTTCTTTCAGAAGGCATCATTCATCTTATTGGAGGTGCCGCTTTTGCTGAATCTGCCAACACTCTGCGCATTTTAATTTTTGCACTCGCCTTTATCTTCTTTGGTGGACTTTTTAATAACATTTTGATCGCAAGCAATAATCAGAAAAAAATGCTCTGGATGCTTATTGGTTGTGCTATCTTCAATGTTACGGCTAATCTTATTTTTATTCCAAGCTATTCCTACACTGCTTCAGCAATTATTTCAACCTTAACAGAGTTTATGGTTGCAATAGTGGGACTGATTTTGACGATTAAATACACAGGGTACAAGCCCACTATTCAGCATTTAGGGCGCATTCTCTTCTCTGGTTTCATTATGATGATATTTCTTTTTATCTTCAAATCACAAAGTTTCCTATTTCTTCTATTAGAGAGTTCTCTTGTTTATATTTTATTGCTCTGGCTAACTAAAACCATTACAATAAAAGAGTTGCGTAGTATTGTTAGCAATAAATAACAGCCCTCCCACAAAATTAAGTTATCAATTTTTATATTATGACGGATTCTAATTTTCCAAAAATTTTTGTCGTTATTTTGAACTTCAACGGCGCTTTAACCTTACCGGCGTGTCTAAATTCTGTTTTTCAATCAGATTATCCTAATTTTGAAATTATAGTTGTTGATAACGATTCCAAGGATGGCTCTTTTGAACAGGCTAAGAGTAGTTTTTCTCGCTTACACTTTATCAAAAACTCCAAGAATCTTGGCTTTTCTCAAGGTAACAATGTTGGCATACGTTTTGCGCTGGAAAAATTTGCAGATTACATTTTTCTTTTAAATAATGATGCTCTTATTAAAAAAGATACCCTATCGTTACTTGAAAAAACTGCTAAAAAAAATCTTACTGCTGGCATAATAAGTCCCCTTATTATGCAGAACAACAATGAAGATGTTTGGTTTGCAGGAGGAGAAATTCAATGGAAAAAAATGCGAGCCGTGCATATTGATGCCGTCATTTTAGACAAGCCTTATTTGTCACAATATTTAAGTGGTTGCGCTATGCTTATACGCAAAGATGTTTTTCGAGAAATAGGACTCTTTGATGAGCGATTTTTTCTTTATTATGAAGATGCTGATTTTTCATTGCGTGCAAAAAAGGCAAACTTTGACTTATTAATTGATCCCTCTATTAAGATTAAACACCTTGAACAAAGCAATTTGAATAATTCTAAAACTTATTGGTTAGTATTATCTGGACTTTTATTTTTCAATATTCATGCAACTTTTCCGCAAAAAATTTGGATTTTTATCTACACAACTATGCGAAAAATTAAAAATTCTTATAAATATTATTTTACTAAGGATTCTTCTGCCAAAAATGTTCGTCTCGCTTATCAAGATTTCAAAAAATTGCCGAAATAAATTCTCTCTCCAAGTATATGGATATTTCTATTATCATTCCAAATTATCAAAGCGAACATTACCTATCTTCATGTATTAACTCGCTACTTAAACACGTAGACGATGTGTTATATGAAATTATTATCATCAATAATGATTCTAAAAAAATAAACGTTGACTTAGTAAATAAAAATATTAGAATTGTTGAAAACAATCACAATGACGGATTTGCCAAGGCATGCAACAGAGGAGCTCTGCTTGCACAGGGAAAAATACTTTTTTTTCTTAATCCTGATACTAACTTTGAAAAAGGCAATATACAAAATTTAATTAGTGCTTTTTCTGATTCTTCTGTCGGAGCGGTTTCTCCTCAATTATTAACAATTGATAATGAAATACAGCCCTGGAGCAGTGGCTATGAAATAACTTTATTTGAAATTATTTTAAATAAGCTAGGATTTGTCAGTAGCAAGAAATTATGGAAAAAAAACACCAATGCTGTTCCGCTTTGGATAAGTGGCGCGGCCTTAGCGATTAGCAAAAATCTATTTGAAAAAATAAATGGTTTTGATGAAAATTTTTTCATGTATTTTGAAGATGTTGATCTTTGCAAAAGAATTACCAGCCAAGGTCTACGCATACTAATATTACCTTCCGTGCAAATATTACATCTGGGAGGACAAAGTTTTTCTAATTCAAACCAGCAAAAAAAAGATTACTACACCTCACAAGACTATTACTTTAAAAAACATTTTAGCTTATTTCCAGTTTTAGCGTTAAAAGTATTTAGGAATATTTTTCTGTTTTTAAAAAAATTTAGATAGCAATTATTTCTTAATTTTAAGTTATATCAAATCAATGTTTAATTTTGACTATAATAAGTCACCTATTTTAAATTATATTAAGGAGGAATCTTCTACAAAAGATCGTTTTTATTATTATTTAATACTGTTTTTTTGCTTGTTCTTGCCTTTTCAATTTGCCCTAAATCCAACTACTGGAATTGACCTAGCTATTGCAAGAGTTTTTATTTCTCTTTTATTTTTAAGCTATTTTGTGTTTATCTATAAAAATAAACTTGATTCTATTAAATATAACAACACCACAACGAAATTATTGCTATCCTATTTAGCGTTTATGGTAATTTCTATTTCTTTTTCAGATAATATTATATGGTCACTTAGAAAAATACTTTTTCCTTTGTCGATTGTTCCTATTTATTTTTTAACAACAGCAATTTTAAATACGCCCAAAAGAAAACTTGCTGCTATTTCAGCTCTTGTGTTGGGAGGTGGTGCAGTGGCAGTGGTTGGAATTATGCAATTTTTTGCTCAATTCATCTTCAGTATTGATACCGTTTATAGCTTCTTAGCAATGCACGTTACTCCTTTTTTTCTAGGAAGAAATTTTTCCGCGGCTGTTATTTCTTATCCTAGTTGGTTAGTAAATAGCAATGGTGTTACTTATATGCGAGCAACTGCAAACTTTCCAGATCCACATATGTTGTCCTATTACCTTGGATTACTTATTCCTTGGTCAATAGCGCTTTGGACTATTTCTAGCACGCACAAAAAAATATTTTTAATTACAACTTTATTAATTATCATTGCCGATGTTTTAACTTTTACAAGAGGTGGCTATATAGCCTTAATTGCTGGAGCTTTTGTGATCTTACCACTTGTTTCATGGAAAAATATCAAAAAAATATTTCTTGGAATTGTGCTCTTGTTTTTTTTATTCACTCTTGTTCCACATAATCCAGTAGCCGGAAGATTTGTATCATCCTTTGATGCCAAAGAAGGATCCAACCAGGGCAGACTTTCCAATTGGCAACAAGCGCTTTCTATTATAAAAAACAATCCACTGGGAGTTGGCATAGGTTCTTATTCTTTAGCTGTAGATCCAGCAGCCACTTATCGCGAACCTATCTATGCTCACAATGCCTATCTTGATATTGCTGCCGAACTTGGAATTCCAGCTGCTATTGTTTTTATTTTTATTTTACTTTCAGTTTTTAAATCATTTTGTATTTTTGTTGAAAATAAACCTTTTTATATTGCTGGAGTCGCCAGTATTACTATTTTTTCAGTTCATTCTCTGGTTGAAAATCCTCTTTATTCTGTACATATACTTCCTCTTTTTTTCATAATCATCGCTATCAGTACAAATCTTCAACCATATGAAAAAGATTCTAAATCTCTCTAATCTTTACCTGTTTACAATTTTTTGTATGCCCCTTTATTTGGTGCATGTGGTTATTTTAAGTGTTCCAACTAATCTTTTCGAACTATTAGTATTAATTTCTCTACTTTTTTTTCTTTTTTATAAAAAAACCTCTCTCTTTTCTTATTTATCAACCATTCCTACTGCTGCTCTTATTGGAACATTTTTACTTATTTTAGGAATAATTCTATCTATCCTATTTTCTGATACAGAAAAATTAACGGGTTTTGGTATCCTAAAGAGCTGGTTCTTACTGCCCATGTTTTTTTCTTATGCGTTATATGGAAGTCTTCTTGAAAAGAAAATTAGTGTTGAAAATATTTTTTTTAGTATGTATTGTTCTACTCTTTTGGTTGCAGTTATGAGCTTAGGTTATAAAGTATTAGGACTAGTGACTTACGACAATCGACTACAAGCTTTTTATCAATCACCTAATTATCTGGCCATGTATTTAGCTATTGGTATTTTCTTAGGAGGATATTTCATACAAAAAGAATATCCCATAAAAAAATATAGCAAGTATTTTTGGTTCTATTTAACAAATACTCTCTTAATTTCCCTAACTATTTATTTTACATATTCCTATGCCGCCTGGTTAGCAATCGCATTATCACTTTTGTTTTTATTATTAATTATTAGACCAAAAAAAATATTTGTCATAAGCACGACACTCTTATTACTGTTAGCTTTAATTTTCTTCCTACAGATAAATACACCAAAATTTCAGGATTTTTATCATTTTTCCGATCGTTCCTCTATGTCTTCGCGTTTAATGATTTGGGAAGTTGCAATAATATTAATTAAAAAAAATCCTATCTTAGGAATTGGTCCGGGAAATTTTCAGTCTTCTTATTTGAGCCTGCAGCTACTATTCCCCCCCTATTTGGAATGGGCTGTTCCACAGCCTCACAATGTTTTCTTAGCTTTCTGGCTGGAGTCTGGTATTGTTGGGCTTTCTGGTTTCCTACTGCTTCTCTTTTGGATTTTTTCCACCACCTTAAAAATGCTTTTGGGCGACAAAAAAAATACAGTCTTTACTGCACCACTTTTTGGTTTTTTTGTTTATACAATCCTACATGGACTAGTTGACACGACTCACTGGAAAAATGACTTGTCTTTTTTATTTTGGATTTTTATTACTATTTTAATCTTCATTAATAATAATTTTTTAAAAAAATCAATCTAACGCATCACTAATGACATGATTTAGACATCTTAGGTTTTTCAAAGTGCCAAGGTTCACCATCTAAAACGCAAAAACCATCTGCTTTCATGCCTTCGATAAGTTTTTTTTGATAAGTATTATTGCGACATGCATTTACATTATTCAAACAGTTAGCCATTGATATTACTTGTGATCCACTTGAATTCAGTGCCCAAATATCTGCAGCATGCCCTGTTGTGTGAGGACAACTCGACGGCCCATTTTTCAATAAACATGTTGGTGGGGAGCATTTTTTTGTTGCTGGAAAACCTCCACAATTTTCCCTTATTAGGGCCTGCTGTTTTGCAACCGTTCTTAACCCAGATGTTACAATGGTATTTATTCCTGCTGCCTTAATTTTATCCAAAGTTACAACAAAAGAAGAGTCCAGCTCTTTTCCGTTACGACTAACTAACATCCCTGAAACAGTTCCTGTGACCTCTTCATCCTCAACATCGGAAACTCGCACCTGGCTAAAAGCTATATTCATCACAGTTAGATCTGGATTGATAACATAGATAAATAAATATGCCGCCAGAACTGCTACAATGCCTATTAAGGCATCTGTGACTATTCCTTTAGCGCTAGTGGCTGTAGCATTATTACCAGCGC
>JBBQCF010000013.1:0-21748 GCA_038318455.1 Candidatus Moraniibacteriota bacterium | reverse complement strand
AAAGAAATTTTCTGCTCGGCGCAAGCCAAATACATTTCAATTCCCATGGAAACTCTAATTTCTTTTGCTTCAGGCATGGCCATAAACAACCCAACGAAAAAATACATTTCCTGCGGAAGTTCTTTAATAATTTTATTAGGATTAAGAAGATAGCGTTTTTGCAAAGACAGCACTGTGGTATAACCGTAAGTTAGATCCAATTTTCCATTGATACTTTTAGCAGCTTCTAAAATTTCTTCATCGGTATAAGCCTCACGCAATTCTTTGGCATACAAACCATTTTTAATGTAATCATGAAAAAGTGACAACACTGCTTTGGGAGAATACACATCTTCATGCTTAATGTTTCGATTGCGAATTGCCTCTTTGTAAAGATTGAAAAGTGCAATGCGACCAGCCACTTCTTGCCAGGCAATATTTTCCACACTCACCAAATCAATGCAAGTTTTAACGAGTAATTTATTAATATCAGAAGTTTTAATTTCATCGACAATATTTTTTTTGAAAGTTTCCACCAAATCCTCAAAAGTACAAAATTCCTCATACCCTTCCACTGCACGATCAAAGACTACTTTGATTTTTTTCAAATCAAAAAGTTCTTTTTTTCCATTAGTTTTAACAACTTGCATGGAATTATTTTCGAATTGCGCCATTAGTTGTTCTTTTTTTTCATCGCGCTTCTCGCTTTGCTTATTGCGATACAAAATAAAAGCTTTAGCGGTTTCGTAGCGTCCATCTTTCATGAGATGCTTTTCAGTAATATCTTGAATTTTTTCAACTTCAGTAATATTAAATTCTGCGCCAAGACTGACAAGCTCAGCAATAATCTCATCCGACATCTTTACAATAAATTCTTTGTTCAATTCACCCGTCGCATCGCAAGCCAATTCGATTGCATTTTCAATTTTCTTGCGATCAAAAACAGCCAACTCTCCACTTCTTAATTTCACTTGTTTGATGGTCATATTTTTTTTTGTTTGTTAAATTTTATCTTTATACACTACATGTTGTGTAGTGTATGATAATTGTACCACAAGACAAAAAAACAGACAATGATTTGTCTGTTTTGAAATTTGTGCCCAAAGAGAGCTGAATTATGAAAAAATATACCCCTGCATTTCTAACTTGTGGATAACCTATGAAAATTATTCCTTGCATATTAAAAGAACTTCCTAAGCAAGGAAGTTCTTTTAATATATAACCCATTAGCACGTGAGGTTAGAAATAAGCTTGGGATTACAAAACACTTCTTCCTTGCAAAAGTCTAACAACAATTACAACTAGAGCTACGACCAGAAGAATATGAATTAAACCTCCAAAGGTGTACGAGGTAATGAGTCCTAAAAACCAAAGTACGAATAAAATTACAGCTAATGTCCACATAATATTTTTAATTAAATTAATTAATATGCTTAATCTGAATAATATCTATTGCTCGTATAAGAAAATAGTTGCAACAAAAAATATCCGACCAAACTGTATATTGCAAGCGCTATAAGCGTTGAAAATTCAATCACAAGTCCTCCAATATTCCAATTAGGAATGATTCCTACAAATGGAGCCACAAATTGCGCCGTTATTGTATATAGCCAGGTAATGAATTCCGATTCAGCTCCAATAACAAAGAATTTGAACACTAATCTAAGTGTTAATATCACTTCGATGAAGCCAAATATTATATTAATTACAGTTCTAATGATTCCAAGCATACAATTTATTTTATTTCTTTAAACATCTTGCCTGTTCAATTTCTCTGAAGCTTCATCTTTAGATACTGGTTTACTGATAACAAGCATTTTAATCAAGCCAAGTGCTATGAGCCAATAAACTGCCATTGCAAGAAGCGTGGTCCACTCAAAGACACTGCCCTGAACCTTAGAAACACCAAACACACTCATAAAAGGACTTGCAAAAATTCCAGTAATCCCATAGATAAAACTTGAAAAACCAGCTCCAGCATTAGCAGCAAACAATTTTAATAGGAACCTAAACGCGAGCAAAACTTCCAACAAACTTGCAACAAGCCATATTACTCTAGTTACTCTATAGAGTGGCTTCACTGTCGACGATGAATTAATTTCATCCATAATGATGTGTTTTTATAAATTTAAAACAACCTCTATAATTTAATACGTCTTAAATATAAATTTATTTCAATATATGTAATTTAAACTTTAAACTTGGTTATAAAAAAGCAGCCACACTACGATACTATTTCAAATAATTTTAAACCCATTGGTACACGACGTTCGAATTCTTCTATACATTAGAACTCATTCCAGTGCCAACTAGCCACGCCATAAAATAATAAAAAGTAACAAGAAATACAACCAATCCAAGTAAGTATTTCCAAGCACCCTTGCTTAGCATAAAATCACGCATATCATTTCTAGCTTCAATGGGATTTAAGTATGCTGCAGTTTTATCAAGACCGATTGAATACATTTTTGCATTCAAAACCTTTCCAAATTTTCCAAGAGTATCAGTACTTTTATTAGAAATTAACAATTCCGCAGTTAATTTATCAAGATTATCTTTTACGTCTACTTTATCATCTTTAGTTTCTATTTTTGAATTATTTTCTGTATTCAGCATAAATCAATTATTATAAAAAGGATAATGTTTCTATAATCTTTTTAAAATCAACCTCACAACTTGCCCCTTCTGCAGGACTAAATTGCAACAATTTACGACTTTTTGGATTAACTATTAAATAATGAGTACTTTCTCCAGTTTATTATATTCAGTAACTAAACATTTAACAAATTGATTATTTACAAAAGATACAACACCCTCTTTCTTTTTACAAAAACTACCTACCGTAACATATTCAGTATCTTCTATAGAAATTAAGCAATTATCAGCATCAAAGCCACTTTTTACAATTTCCTGTGTCAATGGTGGCTTCAGCAATGTCTAACTACCCCTAGAGCGCATATCCATAACATTCCATTCTGAAAGATATTGCAAAGTAAAACCCAATTTATCATTTTCATAAACCTTGCCATCTTATTTTTGTTGAATAATATTTTCGCCACCATCAAACCCCATCTTTTTAACCAATGTAACTTTCTTTGTTTCTGGATTAATTGCAAAAGAAAGCAATTTTGGTCGTGAACCTTGAACTATTTTACTCACGGCATATCTCCACTCCCAACCAAATTGATCACTACTAATAATGTTAATCGTATAATTATCAAATAACTCTGGATATTGTTTTTTATAACTTATAAAATCACTATTTTTTGAAACCTCACTTAACACACCCTCTACTCCAAAAAGTATAACGTTATCAGGCACTATCCTTAGTTGAGTTTGAGAATTTTTTACTGCCAATTCATCATTGCTTGAAACTTCACCTGTATCATAATTAAATACCGTATTTATCTTCTTTGAGTCAGAATAAAAAGTATAAAATATCCTATTTTCAACGTAGTCTACTCGCGGAGAATTCTTGTTACTATTTATATCAATTAACTTAAAATCACCTTTTTCTTTTATTAGTCCAAGTGACTTATCATAACCCAGCCTTGTGTTTATATTCCCATACAATTCACTACTTGCATCATCTTTCATGGTCTCCTTTTGCTGATTCTTAACAGCGACTTCCTGTTTTTTTGACCACATTCCAAGCCAAAAAACAATGCCGAGAATGAGTACAAATGACAAAATAATTCCAAATACATTTTTTTTATTCATATTTAGTATTTATTAATATATATTTTCTTACCACATAAAATTACAGAAAAAAGTGTTGGATATTATTAGCTGATTATATTAAAGATATCTATAGAAAGATACCTCCTTAAGAATACGGAGGAGCAAGAGATTAGCAACGTACAAAAATAATAAAAACAAAAATCCCACCATATCAATACCCATTCCTATACTCGTCATCATGTAAAAATATGAAATGATATATAATATAGCAATCAGATTGAAAACAAAGAATATTGTTAGAAAAAAAGCCTTATAAAGTTTACTGCTCATATTCTCCCTCTTATCTCCAAAAATAAAACCGTACATGAAAATCAGAACAAACCCAATAAGCAGAATCCCCGGAAGCGTTACCTTATCCAAAACAAGCGAGACGAGTGGCGCATGATATGTTTCAGGTCGAGAATCTAGTGAAAGCCATAAACAATTTTCGAGATATAATAAATTAGAGCTTTCAAAATTAAAACCATTATTACAATTTTCGAGTGGTTCAAAAGCGAGATGATTAAATAAGTATAGTCCTAGCGTAACAAGCATAATTAAAAAAATAACTAGGGACAGAATTTTATTTCTCGATTTTCTCTTATTTTGCGCATCATCTACGAGTTCAATACTTCTCTCCATTTATTTATTAATTTATATTTTATTTATTTATTATACCACAGTTAAAACTATCTTTTCGGGTAAAACAAAAAACGGCCTTGCAAAGCCGTTTCTTGAAATTTTGAGCGGGTAGGGAGAATCGAACTCCCGTCCTCAGATTGGAAGTCTGATATAAAAGCCACTATACGATACCCGCTTATTCTTAAATTTGACCGAGGGAACTTTCTATCCAACCCATAATCCTACGATGGAGATTAACTCCGAAATCAGGATTGCCATTACTGACTATTGTAACATGGGCTGTTCCGTATGGCAATTTACGCATCTTTTTATCAGATTTGTCCGTACGACTATCAACCTGAGTCTTGCGAAATTGCACAAGAGGTATATTAACAGCTTTACTCCAATATGTCAAACACTCTTTTTCGTCATTATCTGGATACAAATGAATTGCAATTGTGATATTTTTACTAGATAGACCACAAGTGTTTTTAAACCATTTTACAGCCAATTTTATTATTTTTGGATCTGAATTTATGATTCGAATAATTTCATATGATTTAGAACCTTCGCCCAAATATAAACCCAGTCCCAACATCCAAACATCTCGCGCTGTTATCTTGCCCAATTCTTGCCCTGATATTTTTTTTATTCGTGCAATATCTTGAACTTTCTTATTATGCTTAATTTTTCCAGATTTAAGTGGCCCTGATTTTATTCTCGCCCAAACTTTTTCATTAGGCTCATAAGGAATCTCCTTCAACCATGAGCTAAGAGTGCTTTTACTAACATCTAACTTGGAAGTAATCATGGAATATGAATCCCCCTGTTTTCTCATTTTTATTGCATGTTCTCTTATGTGTTGTTTTTTCATATTACCATCATAGCACACTATATAGATATGTACAATACTTCCCTTCACAAATCAAGATAAAAACATCATCTTGATCTTATTCATAGCGCAAAGCCTCAAGTGCATGAATATTCGCAGCTCGTATTGCAGGCAAAATTCCAGTCACAAAGCCCAAGAATACAATGAAGCCCACAATAGAGAAAACAAACGCCGAAGGAACGTAGATGAAATTTGTTACTGACACACCATATTTTGCAGCAAAAACGTTGGTGGCGAAATTAACACCCTTAGCAAAGGCATAGCCGCCAACAAGACCAATGAATCCTCCCGAAAAACTTATCAAAATAGCTTCGAATATAAAAAGCTTAAAAATGTCTCCTCTTTTTGCTCCTAATGCTTTTAGAATTCCCACTTCCTTAGTTCTTTGAAGCAAGGAAACGCTCAAAGTATTAAGCATACCCATAGCTGAAATAGACATTATTATCACACCAAAAACAACCAGCACGATACGTATGAGTGTAAAAAATGAATTTATATCGTTAACTGTATCAATAACACTTTCTGTAATGAATCCCATTTGCTCTATGCTACCTCTAATGCCCTCTATTAGCGTAATGTCGTGAATAGAAACTTTTCCGCCCTGGCCAGCTATTGGTCCATAGGCTTTGCGTAATTCACCCAATAAAACATAGGCGTAAATTGAATTACTATTAGAGTCGTCTTTAACAATACCTACTACTTTTAATTTTTGCCCCTCATTATTTTCAGTTGGAATCACAACTTCTTCACCAATAGTTTTGCTTTTCATGTCAGCCGTTATGATTGCGTGAGAACTAACTTCACTACCAATAGCATCCTTTGCGTTCTCAAAACCCAACACTTGCGCTAATTTAGTTGTAATAAAAACACTTTCTGATTTCGATATGTCATCAATATTACCATCAGAAACGACAACATTGGCAATTTTCATATAACCCTCACTTACACCATACATAACCACATCTGTTTGAGATTCACCTCTGACGAATTTCCCACCTATACTGGTTATTAATTCAACTCTATCAACCCCCGAGATATTTTTAATTTTATTAAGCGTTTCATCATCAAGCAACACGAAATTTTCTAAATTCTTATTGCTAATATCAATAATCTCTTTAGGGTTATTTTGCGTCACTTCTTTAATAACCATTTCTTGCACACCAAAACCCAAAGAAATCAAAAACGTCACAATTCCGATACCAATTGCCACTCCACCAATTGTAAGAAATGATCTCAAACGATTTATTGAAATATTTCTAAAACCAATCAACAAAATTGACGACAATCTCATATGATTCGTTTTTTCTTCTTTCTTTTTTTCAGTTTTATTGTGACTGAATATTTTTTTTATCTTATCAAACATGTATATTGAAATATTATAAAAACATTAATTTGCTATTTGTTTATTCTTATTATATTCCTCAAGCTCTGCCGCCATCTCGGTATAGTTATGATTATTCACAGCATCAGAAACTATTAAGCCATCCACCATATCTATAATACGTGAACCAAATTTATATTGATCCATATTGTGCGTTACCATTATAATTGTAATATTGAACTGTTGACAAATGCCATGAACTAAAGTCATCAATTGTTCTCCCGCCTTTCGATCCAGATTACCTGTCGGTTCATCTGCAATTATGAATTTTGGATCAAGTAGTAGCGCCCTGGCCAATGCAATTCGTTGCTGCTGTCCCCCAGAAAGATCATACGGGCGATGATTGGCCCATTCACTCATACCAACCAATTCGATTAATTTTGCAGCAGTTTCAATGCTCTCGCCAAATGTTTTTCCTGCTATCACTCCAGGTATGGCTATATTTTCTATTACAGTAAGCGATCTAATCCAAAAAGGTTGCTGGGGTATAAATCCTATTTGCTGATTGCGAAAATTTGCTCGCCAGTTTTTACTATAAGACCAAATATCTTCATCTTCAATAACTATGGTTCCTTCCGTTGGAGGTTCAAGACCATATATTATATGCAAAAGAGTTGACTTTCCACAACCAGATGGACCAACCAAGAGCACAAATTCACCCTTCTTTATCGCAAAATCTATTCCATGCAAAATTTTAATTTCTTGCCCACCGACAAAAAAGCTTTTTTTGATATTTTTAACATTAATCACTATATCATCTTGATCAGCCATATTTTTCAAGTAAATTTATCTTTTATTTTCTCACAAATTAAAACTTTTTTTATTTTCCAATTTGACTGATCCAGCCAAAACGACTAGCGAATGTTCCCATTATAACTTCAGTTGCATTAGCCTTGCTTTGTTCTATTGGAACAGTAACCGCATCAGAGTTTTTTATGTTGCCAGAATCATCAGTGACCTCTAATTGATAACTATAAATCTGCCCAGCTTCTCCTGGAATCGTAATCAGATGATAAGTATTAAGAGCATCATCACTAACTGTTTGCTCAAATGATTTAGTCACAATTCCTTTTGCATACCAAACTTTTATTCTAGCTGGCTCATCAGTCTCTACTCTAACATAAACACTTGCTTGAGCATTTTTTCCTCTACTAAGAACCCTTCCGATTGCACGATTTGTCAAAATTTCCGGTGCTCTAGAATCTGACTTTGTAGTTATTCTTTGCTCCATAGCTTTAGCCTCGATACCATTTTCGTCCGTACCTACTATGGATAATACGTATTCCTGTGCAGGATTAAGATTTTCCAGCGTAATTGCATGTTCAACAGCTCTATCACTAACAAGATATGTATGTGGTGATCCTTCATTTGCAGCCTTAAAATATGCCATGGTTGTTATTGGAACATTTGTAGTATAAGTGATAGCTATCGTTGGAACATTAACATTCTCCATATTTTCAATTGTAATGTTTTCAATTCGAGGCTCTTCTGGGGTATTGAAAGTATATTCATCTGATGAAAAGGTGTTCAAATCTTTGTCCACACAGCTCACCTGAATCTTATATGTTGTTGCGGCAACCAATGTATCTATCTTTTGAACGTGATTAGTGGCTTCAGCATCTTCTATGATTTCATTAGTTGAAGCTCCTGAACCGTATTTCAAGGTACAAGTTGCACCAGCATTTGTTTTCCAATTAACAAAAGCTGTATCGAGTTTTATATCTGTAACTAAAACATCTGAAATTACTGGCGGTGGCAAAGTAGTGAAAGTATCAACTGTCGATGTTCCGATGTTTCCATCTGGATCAATATATTTAACACTGTAAAAATATTTAGTGCCAGCCTCTAATCCCTTAGCAATAACCTGATGTTGCGTCAATGAATCAACTTGACCAGTCGTTTGTCCCAGTGAAATTGTTTTACCATATTCAACAAATGAACTTGCAATTCTGTCAGTAACCCAATCAAAAGTGGCTTGAAATGCTTGCGTTGAGAATGTTGGATTTCCAACCATCTTTGGTGGCTTCGTGAAGCGTCCAGTTGGAATAATGCTCACAATTGTTGAAGCAATTGAATAATTATTTGTTTTATCCTTGGTTTTTACATAATAAAAATATTCCTTACTCTCAAGATTTGTATCCACATAGGCGCTTCCCGTTGTTTTAGCTACTTCCGTAAATTCCGAAACTCCGTCTGGCGATCGATATATCACATATCCATCGAAATTTGCTTGGTCAAAATTTACTGGCTTTGTCCATTTGATTGCAATGCTATATTCAGCATTTTCCCTATCTGAAGTATCAAAAATCTGAATATTTCCAGGCACTTCAGGATTAGCAGTATCAGCATTAAAAACGACTTCCGCATAAAGACTATAATCTATATTTCCAGCCTCATCAGCAGCTACAACAAAAAATCTATTTATTCCTTTTTGAGTTGCAAATGGTCCAGGACCAGCAGATGTCAAAGATGTCAAAACTGCATTATTTTCTGTTGGAAAAATATTGACTGAATAATAATATTTAATTTTACTTGCCTCGCCCACGAAAGAATCTGGCTGATCCCAGGTAAAGGAGAAAGCATTTATATTTGAAGTTACAGCATCCGTAGTTGGATATTGAGCTGTTACTGCTAGATTCCGTGGAGGACTTGGGGCGCTACTATTAAAATAATAAGCCTGTTCAATTGGAGTTGAAATATTACCAGCGCCATCTATTGCTCTTAAATAAAATTTGTTTTTTCCAATTTGATAAGCGCCCGTAATATGATCCGCATTTGGCAAAGAAAGACTAAAACTCGAAGGATTATCCATATCAATCCAAGCATTAGCAGCATCATAATCCGTTCTATATTGCAATTTCGCAATGCCAGAACTTGCATCAAACATGTCAGGATTCCAAAGAAAAGCATATTCATCTTTAGAGGTGAATCCCGCTGGAGTTACAGAGATATCACTAGTATTTGTTGGAGCAATGTTATCAAATTTATAAGCAAAAGCTGAAAAAGATGTAGCGGGAATCATCCCAGCACTATCCTTAGTCAAAATTCGCAAATAATATGTTTGTCCGGAAACCATTGCACTTGGACTAAATGAATTTTCCTTTTGAAAATTAAGTGGCTCACCATTTGCATCAGTTCCAAAATAAACATAATATCCATCAATTCCTGATCCTCCAGCATTATCAATCGCTCCTCCAGCTTGACCAGACAGTGGCCATTGGAAATATGGTGAAGGATTATTATACCAAGAACCAGCTATTAATTCGGTAGTTTTCAAGTTTGAACTGTAAGCTTTTGCAATTGAAGGATTAGATGGAGCTTCGATATCTTGATAATAATTAATTGCAAAGTCATCAACTCTAGGTGAATAAATTTGATCTGAAGAACTAAAATTAATTCTCAATTGAATAAATTTGTCTGGTTGAGAAGTTATCCCAAGAATATGTGAATTTCCATTTGCCATGTCGCCACTTGTTTGACTCCATGATGACCAGAGCGTACCATCACTTGATGTTCTGGTTTCGAAAGTAAGAAAAGTATTTTGTGGCATAGTGTAATTAACCGTCAAATTGGCCCAATGATACACGGATATCAAATCCATAACTTCTGAAACGTAACTTCCTGATTTTTCAAAACCAGTAGCATTTCCTCCAGAACCAACAACATAAGAATACAGGCCATCTTGATATGTATTAGCTCCTGCTCCCGGAATAACCCAATTTTTATTATTATTATAAACACTCATCCCTCCAGTGCTTACAGTAGCTGGAATATCAATAACATTTTCCCAGCTTCCACCAGTCATAGGATAGCGATAATATGAACTCGTATTGGTACCCCTGGTTGCGTACAAATATCCATCTCTACCGTTAATCAAATCTGCTCCCGTATTTACAGTTGCTGGTAAATTATCTGTAATTTGAGACCAAGTAGATGAGCCTACATTATAGCGGAAAAATGAATTAGTACCCTGCCCCTTTAATGCGTAAATATATCCATCATTGTAAACTATTTTAGAACCATAGCCCTGTGTCCAACCAGCCATAACAGGAAGAGCTGCAGACCAGCGAAAACCCTCCACTCCTTTTGTATCATAGCGCCACCAAGTTGCAGAAGCACCACCTCTCGTCAAATAAATATATTGCGAACCATCATAAGCCATGCTTGAACCATAATTAGTTTGCAGTGGTGGCTTATCAGCGGTAATCTCTGTCCATTTATTATTAGCAATACTATATTTGAAAAAATAATTATTTTTTGCTCCACTTCCGACGGTCCTAAGCGCACCTGGCACGAAATAAACCGCATTTTCTGTACCATTATAGACAAAATTAGCACCATCATAAGCACCTACTGGCAACTTAGCTAGATTCGTAAATGTTCCCGTGGAAGTATTATACTTTCCGAAAGTATTATCATAGATTCCTCGCGCTATATATATATTATCATTATTGTCACTAGCCATTGACGTACCCTGTCCATAATTAAAATATGAAGTACCTGTCAAAGTATCCGCTCCAAATAAACCGCGTTGTGGAAGTTCCCATGTTTTATCATTCAAACTATAACGATAAAAATTTGTTAAATTTCCACCTCTTATTATATATAAATTATTATTATAGCCAGCTATTGATGCTCCATATGAAATTGTCACGGGGGCATCTGGCAGATTGGCCCAACTATTTATTTTTGGATCATATTCAAAAAACTTTTGACGAGAATTTCCAGCTAATCCATATATTTTGCCCTGTCCTTGATCATAAAATAAACTTCCACCATCATAAAATCCAACTGGAGCAGCAGCCAGGATTGTCCAGGTATTTGCAAACTCATTATTAGCCAAATCGTCCTTAATTGAATACTTTGCAAAATAAGCATAATAACCTCCTTGAGTAAAATATATATTATTCCTACCATCATAGGCTGCATCAGTTCCGCGATTAACTCTTTGACCATCTGAAGGATTAGGATTGCCAAAATTTGCATTTGCCTTTTGAGTCCAAGAATTGTTTTGTGTATCATAGCGATAAAAGGCATCATCATTTCCAGTGAGTGCATATACGTAGCGACTACTGTCGTAAACCAGAACACTTCCATAATCAAAAACTTTCGGAGCAGCTGAAGGAGTCGTGTTCCAAACATTATTTGCTATATCATAGCTCCAAAATGTTGTCTGTCCATTGCCCCTTGAAGCATAAAGAAATCCATTTGGACCACTACTGATAGAACCACCTTGGTATACTGTTTCAGGCGCAGAGGTCATGCTACTCCAGATGTCAGTCTCTACTTCATAGCGATAAAAATTAACTGTATTACCACCTCTTAAGACATACAAACAATGATTACTATTTCCTTTACAAGTACTTAGCACCATATCGCCGCCAATATATAAACTACCCGGAAGCAATGATAGTCTTGATTGATTCCAAAAACCATTCACCGAAGAAAGTCTCAATGAATCCAAAACACCAGTAGAGGAAACTTTATCAAACACACCTTTGTTAAAATCAAAAGAAGTTGTTACTGATTTTATCAGTGATGGAGACACTCCAGTATACCCATAAGTAAAAGCATTCCAACTTGCCACACTAATATTGCCATTATTATCCTTAGTTTTTATTTTCAAATAATAAGTTCCCGTCTCTAATGATGAATTAACAGTATAATTAAAATCTGTTTGGTAATTTCCAACAATAGTTGGATCTGCATCCATATCGGTTCCAAAATAAACATAATACCCAGCAACTCCACTACCAACATCACTTGCGCCTGACCAAGAAAAAAAAGGATGTTCCGATTGATAATTCTCGCCTGAAACAAGTGCGTCCCCTCCAATTTGATGTGTTTTTCCATTAATTGACAATGGATTTGTTGGTGGTCCATCTTCACTATTAAAGGAAATTGAATAATCATTAACACTAGGTGTACTAATACCATCCGAACTTGAAAGGACTATCTTTACTTGTAAATATCTAGCAGGCGCTGAATTTATACTGGTTCCACTAATAACACTCCATCCGGACCAATCATTCCCATCCAAACTTGACCTTGTTTGATATTGCAGATTAGTATTTGTCGGCTTATCTTCTGAAGCATTAAATGAAACCCAACTTTCCACATCAGCCAAATCCATAGTCTCACTAACATATTCTCCTGAAGTAATATAATTATTCGTACTGCTAGTAAAACTCCACATATCCGTTAAACCTTGTCCAGGAGTAGCAAAAAATGAATTTCCACCAGCATAAGTTATAGAGGCGCCACTATATGGGCCCCTGCCGTATTGAATTTTTTGATTACTTGGCAATCTACGCCAAGTATTCGAAGCAATAGTATATTCCCATGTTTCATCCTTATAATAACCAGCGATAGCATATATCTTATTATTGGCATAAGTCATGTCAGCACCATAATATTGCGCAAAGGGTGTTGGCATTTTTTTTGTCCAAGAACCAGTTCCCACTGAATATTTCAAAAATGCTGTTTCTCCATCACCGGGCATAACAAACATGTCGGTTCCGTCAGAAACAATACGTCCTCCGATATTAGCATAGTAGGTCATTCCATTAACAATCATGTCTGGCAAAGCTGTCCATCCTCCTACTGAAGTATATTTATAAAAATTCTGAAAGCCACCTCCCCTAATAGCATAAATTGAATTGTCTGAAGCACATGCAAGTGCCGCACCATTACTCGCATTGGCAAGAATTGGTTGCACTGTTGTCCAAGCATCTTCAGTATAGCGATAAAAAATTGTATTAGTAGTAGCAGACAATCTATACACTGCACCATTACAATATATACCCTTACTGTCAGTACTAATGCTTGCAGGGATATTTGCCTTTACCACCCAATCATTAGCTGAAACATCGTAGCGATAAAAGCCATTACTACTTCCTCTAGCGGCATAGATATAATTAGTAGCTCCAGTTTGCTTGTTCCAGATTAAATCAGCACCAGTGTTGATTGCTATTGTTCCATTCATTACCTGTTTTGGCCCAACCCAATCACCATTAGCACCAGTGGCAGGATCGAATTTCCAAAGATCAGTTGTTCCATTAGCACGAAAAGCATAAATTTTATTATCGTAACTATTTGTTATCAATGAAGAATAATTAGTGGTCATTGGCGCAGCCAAAGAAACACTGTCCATAACAAGCCAGCTATTAGTATTCATATTGTAGCGCAAATAAGTTGCAGTTCCATTAGAGCGCAAATAATAAATATACCTATTTGTCCCATCGGTCCAAAAAGTTCCATGATTCTCACCAGCAAGCGTATAGCCAGCTGTAATACTCGCCCTAGATAAATCCCAAGTATTATTTAAATAGTCATACCGATAAAAATTTACGGAACTGTTGCCCCTAGTCAGATAAAGATACCCATCCTGACCATTTATTAAATCAGCTCCACCACCAACAGCAGCAGGAGCTGGTGCTAAATTTCCCCATTCTTCGGTTGCAATTTCATATTTCCAAAAATCCGTACTGTTATTGCCACGCATCACATAGATATTGTTTCCATCTGTTGAAAGAGCAGAACCTGTCCAAGGTGTATCTAATAGATCTGGCAATTTAGACCAAGAATTTGATGCGACTGAATATTTATAAAATTTAAGAGAATAATTGCCAAATATAGCATAAATATTTCCATTTCCATCATAAATCATATCTGCACCGTAATACGCTGGTTGCGGCAAATCAGCCAAAGTCGTCCACTTATTATCTATCGTGTCATATTTCCAAAAATTCTTATCAGAATATCCTCTGAAAATATACAAATCACTTCCAACTGACGCAGAAGTATGTCCATAAGCAATCACATCTTCTGGGGATGCCCAAACTCTAGCTGTCCAATTACCATCAGGATTAAGCTGAAGAGTGTCATCGACATTATTAGTAGTCACATTTGTTAATGCACCTTTGTTCCAATGTTCATTGGTTGTAACCAAGATAGAATGTGGGGCGCTCAATGCTCCAGGAATAACACCATAAATCACTACCGCAAAGATTGCAATAGCCACTGTTTTCCAAGAAATATTTTTCAAAAAAATAACTAACCCCACAAAAAAGTCATAGGATGTTTTTGAGATTTTAAGCAATAAAATCTTTCTCCCATAAGCTTTTCCGTAACTAGATCTACTTCTGACCTTATGTTTACTTATAAATTCTTTTAAACTTCTTGCTCTGACAACAAGTTGTTCTTTGCGTTTTGGAGTTTTTTTATTGCTAAAAAAACGCAAGGATGATATTTTTTTTCTATTCCTAAGACACATCTCCATACCTATTTTACTGATCGATTTCCAAAAAGATGTCTTTTTTTTATGACTAACAATAACCCTTTTTCTTAAGGGCTTTTGAATTAATTTTCTTTTTATTTTTGATTTTTTTATCACGATATGAATACACTCACTACCATTTTAAAATAAAAAATGTATTGACTGTTTCAATGATTAATTTTGACAACATTTATACATAATTTCGTATAGTTATCATACATCATTCTTTCAAAAAAAATTAAGAAAAAAATTAAGAAAAAAAAGCTCCCTGCAAAGTGCATGGAAGCCCATTTTAATGCTCTATTAAATATACATTGTATCAAGATAAATTAAACGCTTTAAATATATCTTTTTGAGGCAACATGCCAACAAATATTTTTGAAAAATGCTTCGATATAGTCAGCTTTTTTAAGGCCATATTGCAGCATATAGGCATGTTCAAAAACATCCATCACTAAAATTGGAGTTGCGCCCGCAATATGTCCTTCACTGTGCTCATTAATCCACATGTTATACATTGCTCCAGTTTCATTGTCTTGATACAAAACAACCCAGCCAATTCCACGCATTGCGCCGATTGCACGAAAATGTTTCTCAAAGCGTTCAAGCGAACCAAATTCCTCGGCAATTTTTTTGCCCAATGGAGAATCTTTTTCAAGCGTCGAGCCACCTTTCATCAAATTTCCAAAATACAATTCATGAAGTCGCATTCCATTAAACTCCCAGCCCATTCTTCGAGTGAGCTCGGCAAATTCCGGCGTGCCAGCCTTGTCTTGATCTAAAAGAGAAGTTACTGCGTCAGCAACTTTATTTGTATTAGCGACATATCCTTCATATAAGGTGAAATGATTTTTCAAAAGTTCATCTGAAAAACCCTCAAGTCCCAACAAATGATCAAATTTTTGTGCTTCGTACATAAATAAGTTCAAAAGTCCATCAAGTTGAAAGTTCATAAAGAAAATTCAAACAAAAAAACTTTGTTTTTAAAATAATTTATATCAACATAACTTACTACTCAAAATAACGCTATTTTCTTTCCTTGTCCTTTCTGGTAATAACTTCCTCATATATTTTTAGCATTTTTTGGGCACAAATAGCACTAGTATAATTTTCCAGTGCAATTTCCCTAGCTGTTTCTCCGAAATTTCGACGCAGTTCATTGCTAGCTACAAGTTTTTCTATCGCACTCACGAATTCATCCTTATTTTCATTGGTCAAAAATCCGGTTTCCCCCTCTCGCACTGCATCAATAATTCCAGTTGCGCTGACTGCAACAACTGGCAATCCAAGAATCATCGCTTCAGAAATTATCATTCCCTGTGTTTCAGATTTTGAAGCATACACGAAAATATCAGCGGCTGCATAAATATTTTTCGTCACATCTCTAGCAACAATGCCCTGAAAAATGACTTGCTCAAAAACTCGAGCATTTGTAATCATTTTTTTCAAAATCACAAGCTCACCTCCCTCACCTGCCAGAATGAACTTTGTTTTCCTATTCTTTTTTAAAACCTCAATAACACTTTGCACCAAAAATTGCACATTTTTTTCAGCAGTCATGCGACTCACTAATAGCAATGCAATTTCATCATTAGCAATATTAAGCTCTTTGCGCATTTTTTCTCTTTCAGTATTTTGAAAAAAACTTTTTTCCACGCCAGTAGGAATCGCCACGATATCCTTATTCATAACACCCCAATCTTGAATTATTTTCCTTACTGATGAAGTCGGCACTACAATTTGATCTGAATAATTTGCAAATCTTTTAGCATTACCAATTGCCCACCATGCTGCAAATTTTTCAGGAATAATAGGAGTAAAATGTGCATACTTGTCATACAAAGTATGCCAAGTAAAAACCAATGGCACATTTTTCTTCTTCGCCCAACGCTTTGCCTCCCAGCCCAAAAGATTAGGATGCTGCGCATGAATCACATCAATTTCCAAATTTTCCAAAATCCTACTAATTCGGTGTGAATATGGAATCACAATCGGAAATCGAATACCACGAAAACTCAAATCCAATGCAGGATAGCGAAAAACTTGTCCGCCGTTGAGGTGGGCATTTTTATTCTCATCCATATAACCCTTAAAACTTGGCGCAAAAACATACACGGTATGCCCCAGTCTTTCAAATTCCTTGCGAAAACTTTCAATAGACATTGAAACACCAAAAGGATTTGGCAGATAATTGTTAGTAAAAATCGCAATGCGCATAAGTTTATAAAGTTGCAAGTTTATAAAGTTTATAGAGTTAAAACACTTTCAATGTGCCTATTCCAAGCAACCCGATGAACTTGAAAAACTTGATGGACTTTTTACTGTTTTTAGTTCTCCTCAAGAAAATTTAAAACATCCTTAAATGTATGTTCATTTTTAATATCTGAAATAAAAGTATGATAGGCTTTGTAGATGTATTTTTTTGTCTTTATTTTTGAGCCTATTTGAGCATAGATACGTTTCATACTATCCTTTGCAATAATATGATCATGCGTCGATTGCATTAGCAAGCATGGTTGAGTTATTTTTCTCAAATCTTTTCGTGCTTCTTTTATTAATTCAAAAGTTTCCAACGCACTCTTAATTGAATATGACTGATAGGAAATAAGACGAGTAATCGTTGAAGATAATCCAAATGTTGGAGGATAAAACTTCTTACGATACTTAACACCAAGCAATAGCATAAGTTTTGCAAAAAATATAACTATTTTTTCTTGCTTTATTTTAAATGGAGTTGCCATTAGAATTATTCCTGCTATTTCAGGATTTTCCTTGGCAATCATCATTGCTAAATTTGCGCCAATTGAGGTTCCCCCTACATAAACGCTATCGCAAGACTGCTTGAGCTCAACATATCCTTTCCTGATATCGTCCAGCCAAATTTGCCAATTCACATCTTCTAAATCTTTTGGCACAGTTCCATGTCCAGTCAACTGAATTCCAGAAACTGTAAAACCATTTTCATTTAAATATTTCCCAAGCCTTCTAACTTCATATGGCGTGCTCGTCCAACCATGCACCAAGAGCACACCTTTTCCATTTGTGCCCTGCCAAAAAAACGGCTGATTGAGAAATTGCCGCTCTTTTTCATATAAAAGCTTTGGATCAGCAAAAAGGATATTTTTTGCTTTTCCTGCAGCTTTTTCTGCAAATTTTACGATTCTTTGTACCATATATTTACCTATCAAGATTACTCCAAACAGCTCCTCTTAGCAAGCAAAAAACTCGCTTGTGCGAGTTATGAATTAAAACGAAATAACACAATTTTTATTCCACAAATTTCTTTGATTGTTTTTTCTTATATAGGGTAATAAAAATAATTGAAACAACAGCAACTGCAAAAATAATCCAACCAACCCAAGAGATATATTGCTTAATTTCTCGCCAAAGATATCCATAAAAATATCCCATCGCCACCAAAAAACTACTCCACACGATGCCACCAAGAAAAGAATACTTAACAAATTTCACAAAATCCATTTTCACGATTCCTGCAGCAGCAAATGTTGCCCAGCAAAGACCTGTTGTGGACTTCACAGCCATAATAGTTTTTCCTCCATGTTTTTCGAAATATTTTTCCATTTTAAGCACCAATTTTTCTGTGATTCCCAAATATTTTCCAACGCCATGCACAAATCCCATTCCCCACCTATAACCAGCGCCATAAAAAAGAATATCTCCAATCATGTCGCCAGCAATTGAAAAAAACAAAACTACCATCCAATTGAATGCGCCGAGACTTGCTAGCATCGCTGCGATTATTGTTGCCACTGGTCCTTCAATAATCATCAGTGGCAAAAGCGCCCAATAACCGTAATGTTGCAAAAAATGAAAAATAATTTGTCCTGTGTGTTCCATATTTTTTCCTATTTCTGTTTTTTTAACTTTGATTTTCCTAGGATAATCAACGTTTCAAGTTTTTTCAATTCAATTGTAAGAGCTTCGTCAGATGCTCCCTGCTCTTTTATGTATTTAATTTCAGCAACTTCTTTTTTAATTTCACCCAATGTTCCTTGAAGCTCATCAAGATTTGAATCTTCAAAATTACCATTGAGAATTTCATTCTCTAGAAAAAGAATGTCCTTTGCTGTTCTCACTTCCATGGAGGCAACACCTTCAACAACTTCTTTTTTTCCATGCGTTTCCAAAACCTTGAGAATTTCCTTTGCTCCGAGCCCAACAGCAAGAGCAGCAGCTGTTCCAGCAAAAATTTTCATAAAAGATCTCCTACCTGGATCCTTAATTTCATCAGCGCTTTCCTTATTTTGATGTTTTTCTGCTACATTTTCAGTTTTAAAATCCTGTGGCATTTCTCCAAATCCTTTAAACATATTATTTTTCA
This sequence comes from Candidatus Moraniibacteriota bacterium, assembly GCA_038318455.1. GTDB lineage: Bacteria > Patescibacteriota > Minisyncoccia > Moranbacterales > GWC2-37-73 > UBA12068. The sequence continues at coordinate 2,535 of JBBQCF010000013.1, read as the reverse complement.
ATTAAAACGATTTAACTTAGATTATTATAACCACATTATAGCAAATTTATCAGAATTTGTCGCTTTTCACTCGCGCCGGTACGATTCTCCTGGGCACATTATTAAAAAAGCAAAAACACCCAATAAAATGGGTGTTTTTGCTTTATCAGTAGCGCCAAGGAGAATCGCCTCTTGCTCCGACTGCGAGGCTACGGCGCTACACACAGAATGCTCGCACGCTCGCATCCGACTCGCGCCCGTCCGATTCTCTCTTGCCACTGAACAAATTTAAAAGCCCTCATTAATGAGGGCTTTTAAAAATTTGTAGCCCACGTTAGTAATTCTTGGAACCAGCTTATTGTAGAGCTAAATGACTGGGCTATATTCAGAAAACAAGAGCTAAATGCTGAAAACTTGGCTTAAAATAGTCATAAAATGTATTCTTTGTATCTGCCATTGAAGAATAGAATATGTGAAATATTGATTGAAATATCTAACCCCCTTGACAGTATTATATCCAATAGGATATAATCTTCATATGATTCAGAAAATAAAAATTCTTCCTTCTTCATATGAAAGCAGTATACCACCACCACCGCGAAAAGGGACATTGTCCTGTAAAAAAATTTTTCAACCAATATACGGATACGCGTGGAAAAAATATCTTAACTAGTATTGATGCAAAAATAAAGCATCTAGTCTCTTTAAATGGGATATCAAAGAATTTAGCAAAACCACTTACTGGGTACAGTTTTTTACAACTAGGAATTAGAAAAACAAAGGATATTTTAATTAGAATTAACTTTATTAGATATAGAGACTTGCTTGTTTTATTGCATGCCTTTGAAAAACCATCCAATTATAGCAATGCAAAAGTAAAAAAAGAAGTAGATAAGGAGTATGAAATTGCCGAACAACATCGACTAAATTTTATTTCTAATCCACAATCATATGAAGAATATTAAACAACAAATGAATAAGATTGATGCAATGGCAGATGCAAGAAATGATGAGAGGTATGACCGTAATTTTAGAAGTGCATCACTCAGATTGAGATTGGCAGATGAGATATTCAATGCCAGAGAGACAAAAAAGTTAAGTCAACAAGCACTTGCTAAACATATTTTCTCTACGCAAAAGGTAATTTCTAGAATTGAAAATGGTGATGTTAATATCGGAATTGATATTTTTGATAGATTGTCCGAAGAACTTGATTTCAGTACAGATAACCTGCTAAGAATTTTTAATCGCATAGAATACAGTAGAAAGATCGAAATAGTTTCGCCAGTAAAGCAATTCGCTAATAAAAGATTTTTTACTTCATTAGGTGCTGAAATTACCAATGCTTTTAGTTCCGCCTTTACATCTAGTGAATTAGCATAAGCTTAGCATTAAATTTAGATTTAACTACAAATAATAAATATATGATTCATATTTGGTCAGTATTATGCAAAAAAGCATCAATAGACAGTCAAACAAATTCAATGAGCTTGTTTGATGTAATTGATAAATTAACCATAAAGCAAAACGTAACACCGCAAATGCCAATTGAAGTTCCAATTGAGTTTGTAATGCCTTTAGAGTTTCAACTAGCAACATTGATTTCTAATATAGGGGAAAAAGAAACAGAGCCAGAAATAAAAATCTCCCTATTTAACTCAAATGATGAGCTAATGGGGGAAACAGAAAATCCATTAGATGTTCCCAAAAATGCAAAATCCATGAGAGCGGTTGTAGTGTTTGATGCTATTAAGATCAAGGGGGAGGGTGTATACATATTCAAGATAGGTATGAGAGGAAATAAAAAAGAAAAATATCAAGAAGTTGCAAAAATTCCACTAGAAGTAGAAATTATTAAAACAAAATAAAAGATTGAGTTAAATAATACAAAAAGCAATGCAGATATATATTGATGAATCGGGAAACTTAGGAAAAGGAATGGGACGATTTTTTGTTATTGCTTGTTTGATACCCCGAAAAAATATTCCAAGAAGAATAAAGAGGATATTTCGTAATAACTGCATAAAAATTGGAAAGCCAGGTCAACCCTTGGATGAAATAAAGGCATGCAACTTGGATTTTGTACAAAAGCAAGGAATTGTTAATCAAGTTTGTTCTCGTGATGACTTCGCTGTTTCCTATATTGTTGCAGACAAATTACATGTTGATCCAAGACTTCTCGTGGATAAAAATATTTGTTACAACTACCTAGTTTCTCATGTTCTAAAAAGAATCCTAAAAGGTACAACTGAGGATGTGCAAGTTATTCTAGATAATCATTCTATAAAAGTCTCCTCCCTTAATTCACTTGCGGATTATATAAAAATACTAGCCTATACTAAATGGGGATACGAGGGTACACTCACTTTTGAATACCAAGACTCAAAAAGTCATTATGCTTTGCAAGCAGTGGATTTACTAGCCAATGTAATTTTCGGCAAATATCATCATGGCAAAGAACATTTTTTCTCATTATTGAACACATTCTTTAAATACAAGATAGAATTTCCATATCAAAAATTTAACATGCCACCAGGAACAATTCCATTGCAAGAA
>JBBQCF010000012.1:0-21902 GCA_038318455.1 Candidatus Moraniibacteriota bacterium | reverse complement strand
TATTAGAAATCGATAATTATTATTTATAAATTAAATTTAGTTAGTTGCTTGTTTTGCCTAAAAAGCTAACGAAGCTAACGAAGCTAAAACCTAAGAGTATGACTGAAGAAAAAAAGGACGTTGTGGTTCCTGCAAAATTTGAAAAACTTGTTGCAGAAATCGAAAAGATGAGTGTTTTGGATCTTTCTGAACTTGTGAAGGTTCTTGAGGAAAAATTTGGTGTTTCAGCTGCTGCTCCAATGATGATGGGAGCTGCTCCTGCTGCTGCAGAAGCTGCTGAGGAAAAATCTGAATTCGATGTTGAATTGACTTCAGCTGGTGCACAAAAAATCAATGTGATTAAGGCTGTTCGCGAAATCACTGGTCTTGGACTTAAGGAAGCAAAAGACTTGGTTGATGCTGCTCCAAAAGTAATCAAAGAAAAGATTGCTAAGGCTGCTGCTGAAGATGTGAAAAAGAAACTTGAAGAAGCTGGTGCAACTGTAGTATTGAAGTAATACTGGGTTAAATTGGTTCTAAAAAGACCTTCCGTTTAAAATCGGAAGGTCTTTTTCGTTTGACTTGACATTTTCTAGAATATGGTGTTAAATGAAAGGTACTATTTTTATTGTTTTTTGACAATTTTTTATATGATTGGAGTTAACTTCGAGAGCAAAAGGAGAGTGTTATGAGAAGATTTGCTATTTTGGTGGTTGTTTTGCTTTGTGCTGTTTTTTTCTCTAGCGTAGTATTTGCTGAAACAATCGAATTTTCAGTAAAAAAAGGTGATAATTTTTGGACTTTAGCAAAGAAATATAATGTGAATCATCGGGCGCTGATAGAATTGAACAAAGGCAATTTGAAAAATCAAAAAAATCCTAATTTGATTTATCCTGGGCAGAAATTTATCGTAAAATTTGAGTCTATCAAATCCAAAACTCCTGTTGTTATGGTTCCACCTGAAAAGGTGAAAACTGTAAAGATGGAAGCTGAAAAGGCAGCAGTGAGGATCCCTATTCCTGAAAAATCAGTAGTGAAAATTCCTGTTACTACGAAAACAAGGATGGATAAAAATGGTCAAGATGCACCAATAAATTATGTAAAAGTATATCTCTCCTTGTTAGTTCTTTTAATATTTTCTTTGTCCTTAGTTGCGTTGGTATTTCTTTTTAAGAGATTTCAAAATAAGGATAAGCCATTCTTGTTAGCCTTAAGAAAAAGAAATATTTCTCAAAAAAATGTTGTCATTGTGGATAATAATAAGGAAGATGAAGTCTCAAGAAGTGATAACTATCAAGATCAGCCAGAAAGGTATTTTGTTGGAATCGACGACGATAAAATCTTATATTGTATTGGCGATGAAGAAAACCAGATCATTGGAAATTATGATCAGATAGCTAAATTTTCGGTAAAAATGTGTAAGGAGGAGTGTCGTAAATATTTAATTCTCATGGAGGATGATGAATTTGCTAGGGTCTTTGGAACTAGACCACTTGATGCAGATGAAAAAAGACAATTGGAGCTAAGCATTTCAAGAGAACTTGAACTCTTGAGAGCATAGCATGACAAAAATATGGGCCATGGAGAGATTTCTCCATGGCCTTTTGTATTTTTTTATTCTTTGAAAATATTATCAAGTTCTATTTGTTCTTCTGCAGAAAGCTCAACAATGGTGGCAAGAAATTCTGGCATTTCATTGGCAATCTTGTTTTTCAAAATTATTCCCAAAAGTCCAACCAGAATCTTTTTTTGTTCAATATTTAAGGAATTGAAAATTCTTGGCTGCATCTCATATAAAATCTTGATTGTTTGTTTTAGATTTTCATTAGCATCAATCGGCAGAATTTTTTGTTCTTCGTATTCTGCTAATAGTTGTTCGGCAAAACCTTTCAGAAATGGTCTTCTTTTGATGCGCAAAATGTTGGCTAATTTTTTTCTAAGAAATCTAAATTGTGAATCTCTGCGCGTGCCACTTAACAGTGGTTCTTGTTTTTCCACATCATCTGACTGGAAACTGAAGGCATTAAAATATGGACTTTCAATAAAGAAGCTGTGATAAAATTGTTCTCCTTTGTTTTTAATAGCCGTTGGCTCCTTCCAGCGCTCCTCATGATTAGCATTGAGATAATAGTATCGAGAAGGTTCATTGTTTAGTTTTTGATCCCAGCGAATATAGTATAAGGAGAATGTCGTGGAGCTTTTCTCATGTATCAATTCAAATTTCTCACTATCAGCAATTATTTTCTTAAAATCAACTGGAACGCCATTGATGATGATGGAAAAATTCCTTTGCTCATTTAGTGCTAGAAACCAGGCAAATTCTTTCAGGATATATTCTTGGAATTTTTCCTCTAATTGCGGAGCTGTTAATCCATGAATCCCAGAGAATATTACTGTTGTGCCTAGCGATTCATTTGTTTGACGAGGAGTTGCATTTACTCCCGTGTAGAGGTTTATATTTTCAGCATTAGCATAAATTTCATAAGTCAATTTTTGTTCGTTCTCGGTGTATACTGTTTTCCATGATGCATTTCTGGCAAAAGTAAAAAATGTCAGTCTGCCAATACCATTTTTTCCATGAATGGCGGAAAGATTTTTTTTGAGTTTATTTTCAAGAGCTTTTTTTGATTCAAAAAGAGGTTCAAATTTGTCCTGTAATTTTCCATGAGGAATGCCATAGCCATTATCGCTGATGGAAATTGTTTCAATATTTCCAAGTTCATTTGCGTTATAATCTATCTTGATTTCTTGCGCTTGAGCGTCAAAACCATTCCAAATATATTCAACCAGCGATTGGTAAGGTGTGTATTTTTTCAGGGCGGCGCGTATTCCCTTGGAGGTTATTTGAATTTTTGGCATAATTTATTTTCTTACAGAATTGGATGGAGTATTTTCATTAAAGCTAATATCAAATAATCAATTAGGCGCATTTTGTGATTTTGTGCTTTAAATATGGTTGAATTTTGTTTCCATTTTCTTACTATCTTTTCAAGTTCACTCAAAAGTTCTTTGTTTTTGAAAAAAATACCAGCTTCAGAATTAAGTTGAAATGACAATAAATCCAAGTTTTGCGATCCAATAAGCCCTTCTTCATTGTCGATAATGAGCAGCTTAGCATGGTTCATTTTTTTATTCAAATAGAATGTTATTCCCATCGAAGAAAGTTTATGCATGTAACGGTAATTCAGAAGGGTCATAATTTTTAGGTCAACTTTTTCGGGAATAAGTATTTCAACTTTAACACCTCTATTTATTGCATCATCCAGCAGGGAAATGAGCCAACGAGGGGGAGTGAAATATGGTGTGACGATACAAATACTTTTTTTAGCACAGGTTATTTTCTCAACATAGTGATTCTTTAAAGTGTAAATGTTCTTGCTTGGCCAATGCTCCAAGATAAAGAATTTTAATTTAGAGGTGAATTTCTTTTCTCTGTATTGCAGTATTTGCTTGTTTTTTCCTCCAGCCATTTCATATGTGTAGGCAAAGGATTTTAGCATTTTTTTGACGACTAGCCCTTTTATTTTTAACTGTAAATCACTCCAGCGCTTGAAGCGTTTTCCAATATTTACTCCACCAATAAAGGCTATTCTCTTGTCGACAATTAAAATTTTTCTGTGAATATGACGAAGCCAATGACTGAAAAAAAGAAGCTCTATGCCAGCGTTTTCCATTTCGTGGGCAATTTCATTTTTGAGATTTTTGCTTCCAAAAGAATCAGCCACAATAATGACACGCACCCCAGCTCTGGCTTTTTGCTTTAATTTTCCGATAAAATCATGGCTCGAAGTTGTGTCATGTTCAAAAATATACATCTCAAGATAGATGGAGTGCTGGGCTTTCTCGATTTCCTCAATCATTGCATCCCAAGCTTTGCTGGAAGTGGTGTATATTTTATATTTCATATTATTACCATTTTATCATGAAAAAGGCAAAAAGGCACTATATATAAGCAAATCAAGCTCGGAGGGCTTTGTATGAGATTGTGAAATGTGAATGAAAACAAATATCCTCAAATACGTTATAATGTTTATAAGTATAATTTTTAAAAATAAAAAAATGAAAAATGAAGGAATTGTTGAGCGCAGCATTCAAATCACTCTTGCTGTAGCACTATTTTTGGGTGCCTTTTTTTGGTTTACAGGTTTTTTGCAGATAATCTTGTTTCTAGTAGCTTTAATGGTGGGAATTTTTGCAGTAAAAGGTTTTTGTTTGGTTTATAAGTTTACTGGTAAAAACACAACAACTCAAACTGAAAATCTTTCTAAAGGAAAAATTGCTGCACTTGTTGTGTATGCAATAATATTGTTTTCAGCTGGTTCATATGGCAGCATATTTTTCACTAAAAAGATATTCGTGGAAGATTTCAACGCAATGAATAAGGATTACAAGCAAACACTTTTTGAAACTGGGCAGGAAAAAAGAAAGGAATCGAAGGAAAATTATGATAAGCTGGTTTCCTCGTATGCTGTTTTTGAGAATAAATATTTAGCTTATCACCCATATGTTCTTAGTAAGGATGATCAGTTTGATGCTGATTTGAAAAAAATTGAGCAAATTATTATAGGAGCAAAAGGTGGTGTTTATGAGGGTGACTTAAAGGCGATGCATCTTGAGTTTGAAAAAGTGCGACCGATAACGCAAGACATTTTGAAGCGCAATGGTTTTTCAATGTTATCAATCACATTGGTTGATTTTCATGACTCTATGGAGAAAGTTCTTGACGCAGCAAACGAAAAAGATGCTGCACTTGTTATCTCTACATACAACGAAGCTAGTGAAAAACTGATTGCAGTAGAACATGAAGCTAATGACGATGAGATTAAGGCGATTAGAAATAATCTGGAAAGTCTTTTGACACTTGCTAAAAATGGTAAGAGCGATGAGCTTGCGACTAAAGGCGCAGAACTCAAAAGCAGTTTTGTTAAGGTTTATCTAAAGAGAGGATAATATTTGCAAAATACGTATTATTTTATAATGAGGATATTGACATAATTAATAAAATTAATAAAAATGAAAAACATCTTCACTTTAAGAAGAATTACTCAATTGATCGTAGTTGGAATAGTTTTATTTTTAACTATAAGTCACATGCGATTTGGCATTGAAAAAGCAGCTTCAATTGATGCTTATTGTCCATTTGGTGCAATCGAGGGATTTTTTACTTATTTGACTACCGGTGAATATTTGAAGAGAATTTATACGAGTGTGTTTATTTTAATGGGTATCGTGACTGTTTTAACATTATTATTTGGAAGAGTGTTTTGTTCGCATCTTTGTCCACTAGGAGCAATTCAGGAATGGCTACGCGCACTTGGAAAAAAAATAGGATTTAAAAAGGATGTTGAACTTCCAAAAATTGTGGATAAATATGCTAGATATATAAAATATCTTATTTTAATTGTTATTGTGTATTTTTCTTTCACTGTTGGAGACTTGGTGTTCAGAGGATATGATCCTTTCAATGCCATGATGCATCTAGGAGAAGAATTTAGTGATAAAATTGTAGGCTATTCTATTTTAGGTATAATTTTGATAGCGTCGTTGTTTTCGAAAAGTTGGTGGTGTCGATATTTTTGTCCTTTCGGTGCTACGCTTGGAATATTGAGAAAAATTAGTCCATTTAAGATTAAGAGAAATGCAGATAGCTGTATTAGCTGTGGTGCTTGTGATAGGGCTTGCCCCGCTGGACTTGATATCAGCAATGTTAAAGAGGTTAATTCTGCTGATTGCATCAGTTGTCTTAATTGTGTTAAGGATTGTCCTAAAAGTAGTTTAAAAGCAACAACATTTGGCAAGGAATTTTCTAAAAAAACGTTTAGTCTAATTGTGTTTTTAGCATTCTTTGTGCCACTTGGGATTTCCATGCTTACTCCGCAGTGGCAAGTTAAAGCGCCTTCTAATATTGTCACCACCACGGGAGAGCTAGATGCTTCAAATTTAAGAGGAAGTAATACTCTGCAATATTTGCTTGATATAACAAAGATCCCATTTTCGGTTTTTGCTGAAAAACTTAATTTGCCTACTGATATCGATAAGACAATGAAATTGAAAGATATTGGTCCAAAGTATGATATCAAGAAAACAGATGGAACATTGATTGAGATGGAGGATTTCCGTGCTGTTGTAGATGAAGAAAAGTAAAACAAAACAGTCTTTACGTGTTATTATGGAAATATGATTGAAAAAGAACCAAAATTAGACGCTGAATTGATTGAATTATCGAAAAAAGACCCTGAAAGCTTTGGTCTTTTGATGGAGCGTTATCAAGGTCCACTCTTTCACTATATTCGTCGCATGACCCAGCTTCCAAAAGATGATGTGGAAGATTTATTGCAGGATGTTTTCATTAAAATTTATCAGAAATTAAATGAGTATAATGAAGAATTGAAATTTTCCAGTTGGGCATATCGCATTGCACACAATCATATTATTGATTATTTTCGCAAAGCTAATGCTCGTCCACAGTCAAATTCTTTGGAAGATTATGAATGGGAAAAGATAATAAGTGCAAGCATTCATATTGAAAAAGACATTATAAATAAGGATTGTGTTGAGAAATTGAAAACATGCATGCAACAATTGCCAATAAAATATAGGGAAGTGTTGATATTGAGATTTGTTGAAGAAATGGAATACGAAGAGATAATGGATATATTAAAAAAGCCCAAGGGTTCGGTTGCTACTTTAATTGCCAGAGGAAAAGAAATGTTAATAAGAAACATGAGGGAGCAAAATATTAATTGTTTTTAATGATATGAAAGATTTAATAAAAGACACGATTGGCAAAATAAAAAATCAGCATATTAAGCCTGATCCAAAATGGAAATATTTGATTCGCAAATATGGAATTTGGGTTGTTTTTGGAATAATTATTTTGCTTGGAGCGATGTCTTTTTCGGTGACTTATTTCGTGCTTGCAAGTTTGGACTGGGATTTATATCGATTTATGCATCAAAATGCGTTCAGTTATTCTCTTTCTATTTTCCCGTATTTTTGGGCAATTGTAATTGCAATATTTCTTGGGATAGCATTTTTTGATATCAGGAGAACTGAAACTGGTTATCGTTTCAGTAGACTTAAAATTGCAATACTTACTATCGGAAGTATTATTGTGCTAGGATTTGCGATGTCTTTTGTTGGATTAGGTGAGAGATTAAATCTAAAGATGACAAGAAATTTTCCAGTTTATAGTCAACATATGATGGTAACAAAGGAATCACAATGGATGCAACCAAACCGTGGCTTCTTGTCTGGCACCGTAGTAGCTGTTTCAAATGAGGAAATAAAGGTTGATGACTTAAATAAAAAAAGTTGGAGTGTACAGATAAATGAACAAACATTTATAAGGCCAATGGCGGATATTGCCCCTGGTAAAATGATTAAAATCATAGGGACTGTTGGTATTGGGGATAATTTTTCTGCGAGCGAAATTCGTCCTTGGGCGGGTGGTAGAATGGGTGAGGGTGGGCAGTCTTGTGGTGGAACAAGTAACACTTGCTCAATGATGCTAAAAAAAATAAAATGAAAACTTTTTGCTCAACATTACGTTATATGTATTGTTAGTAATAATTAGTAATAATAAAAAACATGAACAATAAAACGCTTCTTTTGTCATTAATTGTGGCAGTAGCCGTGGGTGTGGTTGGATATTCATATGGAGCCTTCGCTTTTCAAGGTAATCCTGGAACAGGAAGAGCTAATATTCAAAAAAATGTTTCAAATTCTGGACAAGGTTTCGCTGGACAAGGTCAGCGTGGACAAGGAAAATGTGCTGGTGGGGAAAGTTGTGGAGCTAGAATGAACCAAGAGCGTGGTCAAAATAAGGGGGGAAATTTTGTCGATGCTAATGGCGACGGAAAATGTGATCGTCTTTAGTAGTTATAAAAAAGTATACAAAAAAAGATTTCCCATTTCGGGAAATCTTTTTTATTTGTATAGATATTTTTAGTCCTCGGATTCAATCTTGAGGGTTTTATTTACTGGTTTTTTTAATTTATAGCCCATTCTTTGCAAGATTATTTTTAGCCAAGGAGTGTATTCGTGAGGATTTTCAACGATGTTATTTATCAATTCATCAATATTGACCCATCTTATATCTTGCACTTCATTTTCATTTGGTGAAACTTCACCATCGTATTTGCCTACGAGGACGGTATCATATTCGTGTTCTATTAGAATATTTCCTGCATCAACTTGATACACAAAACTGAATTTTTTTTGCAGCTTGCATGTAAATCCCATTTCCTCTTGGAGTCTTCGCTCGGCAGTAACCATTAGTTTTTCACCTGAAATATTGTGTGAACAACAAGTATTGGACCATAGTCCAGCAGAGTGATATTTCCCGTCAGCTCTTTTCTGTAATAAATGTTCTCCAAGACTGTTGTAAATAAAGATTGAAAAAGCTTTGTGCAATTTGCCTTCTTGATGCGCGCGCAATTTATCTTCCGTGCCAAGCTCTTTGCCATTTTTATCACAAAGGATAACTCTGTTTCGCAGAACCGGACTTTGCTCAAAGACAACTTTTTGATTAAAATATTTATTATTAATAAGCATTCCAAATACTTTTAATAATATAGGACTGGGTTTTTCCATGAATGATTCAAAGAAATTTCTATGAGCATCATAGCTTTTTGCAGAAAGTTCTATGGCTTCTTTGTTGATATTTTTTTCACTGATAAGTTCACGAGCTTTTTCTTGCCAAGAAGAGCTTTTTGCTTCTCTTGAATCAGCAAGAGCTTCTTTGATTAAATTTTCATCAATTAATTTAAACACAGGGAAAGTGATAATCCCATTTCTTATATCGGAAAATTCATCCTGATGAGACTTAGCATTTTTATCTATATTTTGTCCAAAATCGCCAAGGTCGCTAATCATTTGGCTGGCATGAGAAAAACGCAGGTGGCTAGGAATTTCTTGTAGATAATTGGGGATGATATCAAAATTTCCAACAGAAAGTGAAAATCCAATAAGGGGAGTATAGTCATATACTAAATTCAAACTAGTATTTCTCTCGATGTATTTTTTCTCCCAATCATCACTGATTTCCTCTAAAGATGAATTTTTTATATTAAGCTTTTCTTTCTCGAGCCAAAATCCATAGGAAAGCTTTCCCATGAGTTCATCAACCAATGAGCGTATCTTATCAATGTGGTCTAAGTCTTTTTTTGAATATTGTTCAAATAAATCATTTATGCATGACAAGACTAAATCATGTTCAAGAACTGTATCCATTATGGAATCTTCATCTTGCCAGACATCTTGTTTTTTATCTAGAATCCATTTTGTTTTATATGCCCAAATCATAACTAATTCAATTATGACAGCAATCTCAAGATAATCTTCCCAATTGTCGTTTGGGCCACTTGCAAATCCAGCATGAAACTGAATTCCATTGAGATGGACGGATTTTTTTGTATAATCATCTTTAATAAGACAATATTGCGGATATTGGTCACAAAATTCACCAAAAAAATTATTGAGCTTCTTTGATGTTTCCTTTACTGTTTGATGATATGTTTTTGAATTCATAATGTGGTGTATAATTTTTTGTAGCGGTGGAGAGGATTCGAACCTTCAATTCAGCCAAATGAACGACTGCGTTTTAACCGATTATACTACACCGCCATATTTTTGAGCACTTTTGTTTCAATTCATGATAACAGTGATTTATGAATTTGGCTATAGTAGCGAGATATTTGGAGAAATATATGAAAAGAGCCTATGGAATTTTTTTCCACAGGCTCTTTGACATTGATTCAGGCAAAGATTCTTCTCCCTTGGTTTATTATGTCTATCTTGTTTTTTTTGTTCTCATTTGGAATGAGCCTCCAAACATGACCACAGTTACATTCTTTGACGGGACTGTTTCTTGAAGTAAAACCTCTGCATTCATAAATGGATATTTCTCTGCTAGCACAATTTGGACATTTCATTTTTTGATAACCTCCATGTTTTAATGTTTGCCAATTGATAGATGAGTAACATTTTTTGCGAGAAGCCTTCTTTTTTGAGGTCGAAAAATAGTGGGAATATTTATTTCCGCCAATTTGCATTCCTCGCAATTTTTGCTAGACACGTTTGTGTTATGTGTATGGGCCTTTATTCTTCCTTGCCGTAAGAGATCTTGATACAAGTAATCAATCGTCAATTTATTCTTGCTCGGCACGCAATTAAAAAGTATTGCGATGGCACTACAAATTGTTAAAAATGTTGAAGAATAAGGCAGGTTTGCGTTTATGGCGAATGATGATCTGGAACTAAACCAAATGCAAAATAAGCCCACAAAAAACAATAAAGAACTGATTGAAAGGTAATATTTTCTCATTGCTTCCTCCTTTATTGAAGCTTGGAATTTATTAATAGGGACTAGCTATTTTTGAAAAACACTTTCCGATGTCTATTGGGTAGATTGTTAAAGACCAAAATATTATGATAATATAAATAGATAATTTGGTCAATGCCATTTAATTTAATTTACATTGTGCGATATTCAATTAAAAAATATTATGAAATATAGTGAAAATATTCAACGTGCAATCAAGTTTGCAGCCAAGACTCATCAGGTCTATCAAGATCAAAAACGTAAGGGCAAGGACATCCCATATATCACTCATCCAATGACTGTAGGGCTAATTTTGTCCCTTGTAGGAGCAAATGAAGATGTTGTTGTTGCTGGAATTTTGCATGACACCATTGAGGATAGCCCAAGCCATAAGAAAGTTAGTCGAGAAATGCTAGTAGAGCGTTTTGGGGAAGAGGTCACCAAGCTAGTTGAGAGCGTTACTGAAAAAGATAGAAGTCTTTCATGGGACCAAAGAAAAAAAGAAGCTGTTGAGCATATTGCACATTTTTCTAATGATTCAATTTTGCTAAAATCTGCAGATTTGATTAGCAACATCACAGAAATGTTTGATGATTATTCTCGTTATGGCAACGAGACTTTTGAACATTTCAGTGTTTCTAAAGAAAAAACCACCAAACATTATCTCGATGCTATTCGGGCAATTATTTCTTGTTGGGATGAAAATCCATTAATGGATGATTTGGAAAAAGTAATAGAAAAACTTAACATGATGACAGAAAAATAGTGAGAATGAATTTTGGCAAAGAAAAAAGACTAACGATAATTTTTTATCGTTAGTCTTTTAATTTTCATCAATCATGCAGTGAAGTGCATTACAATTGGCTTCATTTCGAGTAATTGATTTCGCCAAGATAAAACATCTTCCACTGTGAGATCGTCACGAATCGTGGCCTCTTCATCGGCTGAATAAGTTCTATTGCGAACCATCAACTCATGCCACAGATCTTCGCAGGCTTCAATGGGAGGATAAAATTTATTCAATCTGCTTAATTGTAGCTTGCGCATATTTTCAATCATTTCTTCAGGCTGTAAATTCTTCAGGGTTTCAAAAAATATTCCTTCAGCTTCCATGAAGTGCTCGGATTTGATGACAGCATAAAAATCAATCATCGTTTCATCTACCATTTCCTTTATTTTAATTGAAAAACTATAGATTAGCCCTCTTTTTGTTCGCAGTTCAGTAAACAGAGGTGAACTATCGCCAGAGCCAATGCAGACAAGAATAAAATCTATTGTAATAAAATCCTTGACTGAAATTTTTGGTAAGATGTAAGCAATATCAAGAGCATCTTTTTTGTAGCGTGCATCTTTTCTGTAGAAATTTTCTCCACCAGTCCTGATGATTTTTTTTATTGGCATAGGATTTGGAGGAGCACATCGCATTTTGCTAAAAACATTTTCGAGTATTCCTAAGGCATCCTCACGAAAAGAGAAACTTCCACCACAAATTATTTGCGCATTGCCGGTGTGATAATACTTTGTGAAAAAGCTTCGTATATCACTTAGTGTGATTCTTTTGATGGAAGCAGGAAAGCCAACGGTACAGCGAGAGCTGGGATGTTTTTTGCCAAATAAGAATTCCAGAGCATGTCTGAAAAAAAGTCCTTCTCCTGCTCTCGTATCTCGTTGAAATTCTTGGATTATAACATTTTTCTCTGATTGAAAATGCTTCAAATCAAACAATGGTTTGTCGAGAATTTCAAACAAAGTTTCGGCTGCAAAAGCAAATTCATTTTGGCATAACGTGATGTGATATTGAGTGTGATATTCATCAGTGAAAGCATTATATCCACCACCCTTGTCTGCAATTGGGCCAGTCAGTTCTTTCCTTGTTTTTCGTGATTTACTGCCACAAAACAACATATGTTCAACAAAATGAGCCAAGCCTTCCAGTCCACAAGGATCAGCATTTGAACCAACTCCATTGAATGTTACAGCAAGGTAACCTTTGTGGTTAGTTAGGATTGTGGGTTTTTGCAGCCACACTACAAGTCCGTTGCTAAGTTCATGACGATCAAATTGTGAGGTGTCATGCATTCTACGTGTCCCATTTAGCCCTGTCATCGTTCCTAATGTTTCCATGAGTGATCTCCTTTGTATGCTTAGTTGTAAAGTAACTTAAAGTAGTCATTTGTATGACTGTATATTGTATAATATTTTGTAGATTTGTCAAGGGAGAAAAGCTTGATTTTTCTTAAAGCTCATGATAATATCTTTTGATACACGAAAATCATGTATCAAAAATTCAAAAAAAGGAGGTGAGTACTTTGGATAATATTGAAAATGCAACATTGAAAAAAGAGGCGCGTATTATTAACCCAGAACAACGATTTGGAGTTCATCCAAAAATCAAAAAAAGTCTTGATCCTGATTATGTTGATTATAGTTTTTTGAAAGACAATCCTCATCCAGTTCATTGCAGGGGAGATGGAATCTGAAAAAACAAGCCGCAACAAAAAAGACCCGCGCATCGCACGGGTCTTTTAAAATATAAAAAAAGAAAAACCACCAAGCATGTTAACTTGGTGGTCTTAGGGCTCATTTTTTTAATGGGGGACAGGGTCTTAGTTTTTCTTTTTAGTGGTGGTAATTTGAGCAAGATCAAGATCGTCTAAGAGTATTATTCGATCAGCTGAAGAGGTGAGCTCTCTTGATATCGTTCCCTTGGTTGAAACTACGGTTATTTTGATGTCATATTTTTTTGCTTCCGCTACCAGATAAGCAAAATCGGAATCTCCTGAAATTAAAATAATTTCATTGCAATCTCTTCTCCAGATAGACCTACAAACATCAACTGCTATTTCAACATCGAAATTGGCCTTGTTGATATTTCCTTCTGAAGAATAAATAACTTTGCATTCTTTAGTTACAACATCAAAGCCAATAATGCTAAGATAGTCGATAAACTTCTGTTTTTTTTGTGCTTCAAGTGGATCAACTCTCTGTTCTGTGTATATTTTTTTCAATACAACTTCAGACCCAATGGTTGTTATGGAGATGATTTTTTCAAAATCAATCCGAGCTCCAATAACATTGCGATTCTTCTTGATAACGTCTAGGCCTGCATTTATGTTTGCCAAATCAATATAGACACCTACTTTACTCTGGGACATTTTTGACTCCTTGTGTTTTGCTATGAGTAATTTTATGTTGCAAGAATGAGAGACAATGCTACGAGATCATGTTTCCGCTGATTCACCTCCTTTTTTAATGAGCCTGAACAATATTAATACATATATCCTTTTTAGTCAAGGCTTTATTATCTTTTTTTGCATAAAAACCTTGCAAATATGCCATTTTCAATCCATGTCTCAAACTCACACTTACCCTTCCATAATAAAACCATTGGAATTTCCAAATGAAATAAAGCCCTGAAGATCGAGAATGGATTTTTCGATGTTGCAATCAGTGAAACGATTTCGTGCCAGACCAGCTCCGCTGAAATTTGTTTTACGAAGAAGGCATTTTTCAAAAGTCACATCTTCCAAATTGCTATCGCGAAAGTCGACCAAACTCAAATCGCAAAAATTGAATTGCGATCCTTTTAGATTAACCTTTTCGAATTTACAACTGGAAAGATTTAATTTCTTGTTGATTTTTTCAAAGAGACAATTTTCCATGATGGCAGCATTGAAATCACAATCAACCAGCATTGCAAGAGAGAAATTAAGCCCACTCAATTTGCTTTCTGGAAATTTGCATTTGGAAAAAGAGGTACCTTTGCAATTTACTGATGAAAGATCACACTCAACAAATTCACAGCTTGCAAAAAGCGTGAATTTCAAATCTGTATCTGGAAACTGACAATGCACGAATTTGCAGTCTGAAAAACTTTCTCCCTGCAGTTCATTTTCATTAAATATTTTATCTTTATATATCATGATAATTTGAATGAAATAGTGCGATTATATATTTTTTAAAGTTAGCATGTAAAGATATTTTGAACAAATAAAAAGAACACCATAACTGAAGGTATGGTGTTCTTTGCTTTGTTGGGGATGAGGGATTTACGTGTCGCAAATTTTTCGTCAAAAATTTACTCCTTGCCCTCGGTGGCGCTAAATGCTCCTATGGTCGCATTTATCGGCGTTCGCTTCAAAATTTCTCTGCTGAAAAATTTCTAGCTCACTGCCACTGGTTCGAATCCCTCGCTCAATAATCCAAAATAAAACAGACATCACTTTAATGTGACGTCTGTTTTATTTTATCAGTTGGGGATGAGGGATTTCCTCCTCGTTTTCTGCTGAAAACTCCTTGCCCGGGGCAGCGCTGAATGCTCGCACGCTCGCATTCATCGACGTTCGCTTGTTCCGCCTTCGCTTCACGCTCACTTCTGCCCGTTCGAATCCCTTTCTCGATATATACAAAAAAACTAGATCACCTTTTGGGTGCTCTAGTTTTTTTTGTATATGTTGGGGATGAGGGATTCGAACCCCCGCATGCATGGATCAAAACCATGTGCCTTACCGCTTGGCTAATCCCCAATGAAGTTAAAAGTATAAAGTTGCAAGTTATAAGGTAAGCAGAGTTACTTTATAAGCTTTAAAACTCGATTAACTTGAAACTTTTGTTTCTATTCCACGAGACTCCCGCCCATGATTCCCATCGCATCTGCCAAAAGGGAGCTGGTCTCTGACGGTGTTTGTTCGACGGGTTCAGAGCTTGGATGCTGATTTAAACTGGACGCGATTGTGATGCCAGCTTCGTCAGCAGTGATTACTTTTATCAATAAACGCAACCCTAAAATTTTAGCAAAAGTTTCTTCTAATGTCAATTTGTTGCCATATTCGTTCAGTTTGTCTTTATGAAAAGTGAATTTGGTTGCAATGGTGACAATTCCAGCGTCAACACTGATTGGTTGGCAACTTTGCAAAACCGCCGAAAGACTGTGGTTTATTTTTTTGGTATCAATGATGAATTGCTTCCAGTTTTGCTTCACATCATTCAAGGTGAAATCGGAATCGGCAATTTGAGCTTCGTTTTTGATCAATTGTGGCTCCTTGCTGTTTTCGGAAATTTCAGCTGTTGATTCAACTTTTTTTGCTATAGAGGGAGCCACTTTAGCACTTTTAGGGGCTTCAAATGGCTCAAGGACTATTGGAGGTGTCTGGATTGGTACGGGAGCTGAAATTACCCTAGTTTGTAAGGGTTGGCTCGTCTGTAGGCCACTAGGAGTCGTTAGGGGCTTGTTTATTGAAGCTGTGTTTTGTTGAGGTTGGGCTTGTTGGATGGGCGTCTGAATTGGGTTTTGAACAGGCGAAACAGCTTTAATAATGGCCATTTCCAAGGGGAGCTGTGGAATAAAAGCTGATTTTATTTTCCCAGAAATTTCGCTGAAGCATTGGATGATTGAAAGCACTTCTTTGGCGGAATGATTTTTGGCTTGCGTCACAAGATCCAGAGATTGTTCCTTGGTCAACTCATAAGAAAAAATGCTAGCTAATTTTTCGTCTACTGCAACCAGCATCACTTGGCGAAGATAATTCAGAAAAGATTTGTTAAATACATCCAAATCATAGCCATCGCGAGAAAGTTCGTTGACGAGAGTGATGGCACTGGCTGCATTTTTGCTCAAAAGATAGGAGACCATTGCCTCTAGTGATTGTCTTTGCGTTGTGCCCAAAAGATCTTCAACCTCCTTGGCGGTGATGTTTTTGTCTTCCATGCTCATCACTTGCGAAAGAAGTGATTCAGCATCGCGCATTCCTCCCTCGGCAGCAATCGCAATCATTTCTAAGGCATTTTGCTCGATGGTGATATTTTCTTTTTTGGCAATAGTGGAAAGTTTTCCAATAATGTGTTCCAAAGAAAGACGCGTGAAGTCGTAGCGCTGGCAACGCGAAATGATTGTTTCTGGAACTTTGTGAATTTCCGTCGTAGCGAGAATGAAAATCACGTGTGCGGGTGGTTCTTCGAGGGTTTTGAGCAGGGCATTGAATGCTCCAGTTGAAAGCATGTGCACTTCATCGATGATGTATACTTTGAATTTGGCATGCGATGGTGGAAACTTCACATTCTCGCGTAGTTCTCGGATGTTGTCCACGCCAGTATTAGAAGCAGCATCAACTTCGAAAATGTCGAGAGATCTTCCTTCAGTGATGTTTTTGCAGATATCGCACTCAAGACATGGATCTGCTCCTTTGGGGTTTTGACAATTCACGGCTCTGGCGAAGATGCGAGCCATGGTGGTTTTTCCAGTTCCGCGTGGGCCAGTGAAAAGATAGGCATGCCCAATTCTGTTATGAAGAATTGCGTTGGAAAGAGTCTGCACAATGTGACCTTGTCCAATGACATCAGAGAAGGTAAGGGGGCGATATTTTCGATATAGTGCTAATGACATAGATGTAAAAGTTAAAAGTTTGTAAAGTTTATCAAGTTTATAAAGTCAAAATAAGCCAAGTGAGCTTATCTTTAAATATATTGTAGCATTTAGTTGATAAAAATAAAACTCCCCGAGTTGGGGAGCCTGTGTTCTTATATTTGAGTTATATTTTATAAATTTTTTATACATTATACAAAATACGGCATACAAGATACTATTTCTTAAACACCCAAAGTTTATATCCGATAAAATTCCAAGCCAGTCCTGCAACACTTCCAGCTGCTGCACCAATAAGTCCAAGTTGTCCAGCAGTGAGAGTGCTCATCGATCCAAGTATTATTTTGAAAACAAAGGAAGCGACAAAAACATTAATCAAAAATCCAATAATACTGACTGCAAAAAATTGCACGAATTCACTTTTGGTTTGTTTTTTTGCTCCTTGTTCAAATGTCCAATATTTATTCCAGAAATAGCTACTAATGTTTGCAACAATGAATGATATTGATTTATAGAGGGAATAAAAAGTTATACTGCCAATCAGTATAGAAGTTGAGCTTATTTGGAAATATGCACTGAATAGTAGTGTGACAAGCGCTAGAACTCCAAGATCAACAAGTGTATTGAGCACACCAATTAATCCGAACTTTGCAATTTGATATATAATTGCAACTTTCTTTCCAATCATGAAGGCGATGCGTAGTCCCAGTGGCGTGGCAAGAAAAAAGAATGGAACGATTGCGATTGCATATTTAGCATAAAGTTCTGGTTTTGCAGTGCTTAAAACCGGTAACAATAGAAAGCCGATAAGCAGTCCGGCTACAATCGCAAATTCGTAATCTCTTTTTGTTATTCTTATTCCAGTTGTATTGTTCATTTTTTTATTCTTTGGATATTAAATTTGTTGAGCTTTGATTTCCTTTTCCAATTCTTCAATGTCAGATGTCCATTCATCCGAAAAGTCATCTTTGGCTGAAAAAGTTGGTGCGTCATAATTATTTTTTGGCGGCGCTGGCAAATCTTCAGTGAGCTCTTGTTTCCAAGAGTTTAATTCGGTGTCAACTGGAAATTTTTTCTCAACTGGCGGAAGTGGTTTTGGTTTTGGCTTGGGTTCAGGTTCAACTGCATATTTTGACATGGACATTGCGGTTTCATGTCCTTTTTGCAAAACATTTTCAATTGCTGCCCAAGTTGCATCGATTTCGCGTGGAATCATGATCACAACTTCATCTCCTGGCTCGGCTTTGAAATATGTCACAGAGGCGAGGAGCACCTTATATGGTTTTCCTTCTGAAAAGATAAAATAATTTCCTTTTTCGTCCTGACTGACAATTCCAATCACGCTCTTTCTGTCAGCGGGTCCGATTTGTTTATATACGAAAGATCCGTCGAAAGTGATTGTCAATTTTAACAAGTCTCCTTCAACGAGTTTTGATTTTGAAGCATAATTTGCAGGCACGGGATATTGTTTGCCATCTGTTCCAATCATAATCTGACCATCGAATGTTCCTTCAACAACATTGCCCTCTGCATCCTCGTCAACTTTTCTTTTTCGCCCGGTTTTTTTCTTGCCTTCTAATTGCAAAAGCATAGCCTTGGCACTAGCCATCGTCTTTTCTGCTTGTATCATCATTTGACGAAGCATTTCTATTTTGTGAGCTTTTTCATGCTCACTCATTTCTTCACTTGTTTGTTGATTGTTTGTCATTTTTGTTTTTGACGAGACAAGCCCAAGGAAAATTCCTCAAGCATCACCCGTATTTTTGATTTTTGTTTTACATTAAAATTATATATCATATTTGGAATATCTGCAATGTTTTTGTTGACAATATTTTGTGGTATATTATGTATAGGGAAAAAGTAAATTATTTAATTTTAAAAAGAGATTATTTTTGGCCTGTTGCTATTTGGTTTCTCATTATTGAATATGGAAAAATTATTATTGGAACATCTTTGGCTTATCATTGTTGTGATTTTGCTGACTTTGCCTTTTAAGGCTGCGGCTCTTTGGCGCAGCGCACGTCGTGGTCATGTTGGCTGGTTCATTGCGCTTATACTTGTGAATACATTGGGTATTCTGGAACTTTTATATCTTT
Organism: Candidatus Moraniibacteriota bacterium; assembly: GCA_038318455.1. GTDB lineage: Bacteria > Patescibacteriota > Minisyncoccia > Moranbacterales > GWC2-37-73 > UBA12068. Next base: position 3,142 of record JBBQCF010000012.1, on the reverse strand, counting down.
TTGTTTTCAGTAAATGGGGAATAGCTAAAAAAGAAAAATCAACTGATGAGGAGGAAACTATTCAACGTGTTCGCCAGCCTCGTTTGGAGAAATTTTCTTCAACTGCTAACACTGAAAGAATCCGAACAACAATTGTCTGATTTATCCAAATTGTGAAATCCAAATCTTTCATGGCTGTGGTAATAAATTTTCGTAGGTTTGGTTTGTATATTTTTTATTAGACGAAATCTTTCGAGCAAAGCTCGTTTGAATTTCTACTGCTGGATGAAAAATGAAGATTGGCAAGAAATTTTAAAAATAGTCGTACCAATTTTAAAATCTGGTGGTTTTGGTGTGTTTCCAACAGATACATTGTATGGCGTGGTTGGCATGGCGCTCAATAAGAAAACTGTGGAAGAAATTTATCACGTCAGAAAACGTGAGCCTGGTAAGCCTTTTATTGTGTTGATTTCATCGCTAAATGATTTGAAAAAGTTTGGCATCATTTTGAATACTAAACAGAAAAAAGTTTTGAGCAGAATATGGCCAGGTAAAGTTAGTGTGGTGCTTGAATGTGAAAATAGAAAAATGGAATATCTGCATCGTGGCAAATATGCTATAGCTTTTCGTTTGCCAGCCGATTTAAATCTTTGTGCGCTTTTGAAAAAAACAGGACCATTGGTCGCTCCAAGTGCCAATTTGGCAGGGAAAGAACCAGCTACTACATATTTGGAAGCTAAGAAATATTTTGCCAAAAGGTTGGATTTTTATGTGGATGGCGGAAAATTGAAATCCAAACCTTCCACACTCATCTCCGTTGATATGAATGGCAATATTGATGTTTTGCGACAAGGCGCTGTCAGAATTGCCAAAAAGCCTTAAAAAGGTTAATATTGGATTATCTATATATAATAAAAAATTAAAATCTAGTTGTAAAAAGCTGGAATATATTCTTATGCGCGAAGATATTCAACAAGTTAAATTAGAAAAGTTAGCCAGAATTAGAGAGGCAGGCATGGATCCATATCCTGAAAAGGTTGAGCGTGATTTCAAAAATGCTGAAGCTTTGGAGAAATTTTCTGAAATCGGAGACAAGAAAATCACCTTGGTCGGGCGAGTGCGTTCAATGCGTCCAATGGGCGGAAGTGCGTTTGCCAACATCGAAGATGAGTCTGGCAAAATGCAACTTTTTTTCAACAAGGGAAACATGGCCGAAGAACTGTTTAGGCTTTTTGTGAAAAATGTGGAGCTGGGAGATTTTGTGCAAGTTACGGGTGAATTGTTTTTGACCAAGACGGAAGAGAAATCTTTGAAGGTTGTCGATTGGAAAATGATTTCAAAAAACATTCGTCCAATTCCAACTGAACATTTTGGAATCAAGGATGAAGAGGAACTTTTGCGAAAAAGATATTTGGATTTCATGACCAATTCTGAAACACGCGATCTTTTTCGAAAGAAAAATATTTTTTGGCAAACCGTGCGAACTTTTCTTTCAAGTGACGGATTCTTGGAAGTGCAAAACCCAGTTTTCGAGCATACTCCTGGAGGAGCTGACGCCGAGCCGTTTGTCACTCATCATAATGCGCTTGACCAAGATTTCTATATGCGAATTTCACTTGAACTCGCGCTTAAAAGACTTTTGGTTGGTGGATATGAAAAAGTTTTTGAAATTGGACGTGTTTTTCGTAATGAAGGAATTGACAGAACTCATCTGCAAGAATTTGATCATATGGAATTTTATGCAGCTTATTGGGATTTGCAAAAGGGAATTGAATTTTCTGAAAATTTGTATAAGGAAATCGTGAAAAATGTGACAGGTGGAATGATGACTGAATATGAAGGCGCAACAATTGATTGGTCACAAAAATTTCCGATCGTGGATTATTTTGAAGCCTTTGAAGAAGAAACGGGAATTGATTTGTCTGGAAATGTCACAGCTAGTGATTTGATGAAAAAAGCTGATGAACTTGGAATCAAATATGAAAAATCATATGGCAAAGGACGCATGATCGACACTGTGTATAAAAAGACAGTTAGGCAGAAAATGATCCAGCCATGCTTTTTGGTGGGTCATCCAATTGAAGTTTCTCCCCTGGCCAAAAAAGATCCAACAAATCCAAACAAGGTTTTGCGTTTTCAAGTGGTGGCTGGAAAAGCTGAACTTTGCAATGCTTTTGCTGAACTTAATGATCCAATTGACCAAAGGGCACGCTTTGAAGATCAAATGAAACTTCGCGAAGCTGGAGACGCCGAAGCGCAAATGATTGATGATGATTTTGTTGAGGCTCTCGAATATGGAATGCCGAACGCTTTTGGCTTTGGAATGAGCGAACGTTTCTTTGCTTTTCTTATGAACAAATCAGTTCGCGAATGCGTTGTTTTTCCAAGCATGAAAAGTAAGGAATAAATTTTAGTTGCGAGAAATTTGAAATCATTGAAAATAGCTTTTTTGCTTGCCTTACATTCGCTTTGCTCATACGGAAGCCGCAAAAAGCAATTTCCAACTATTTTTTTTGAACATTGATTTAAGAAATAATTATCCAAAAATGAAAAATCTCTTAATAAAAGTTGCGATTTGGTTGGTGATTGTGAATGTTTTTGCATTTGTCGCGATGAATCGTTTTAATTTGACGCCAGACACGGCGTATACCTGGATCACGCCGGCAAGTTTTCCAGTAACGCAAAATTCAAATCTTGTGGACATGCATAATCGCTGGGATTCATATTGGTATTTGGACATTGTTAATAATGGATATTATCTTAAGACTGATAATACTTTGGCAAACGTAGTTTTCTTTCCGCTGTATCCAGCGCTGATCAAAATTTTGGGTACAATACTACCTGCCTCGGCGCCAGACGGGATGGGAAATTTCGTGTTGGCTGGCTGGATTTTGAGCATGTCCTTTTTGCTACTCTCATGCGCATATTTTTATAAGTTCATGAAAGAATTTCACCCAGAAATTGACCCAGAACTTCCAATTTTATTGATGCTTATTTTTCCGACAGCATTCTTTTTTAATGTTGTTTACACTGAATCAATCTTTCTTTTCCTGACAATTGCAACTTTTTATTATGCATTTAAAAAGAATTTTTATTTGGCTGGACTTTTTGCATTCCTCGGAGCTTTGGCGCATAGCAATGGTGTGTTCTTGGCCTTGCCAAT
>JBBQCF010000011.1:0-23187 GCA_038318455.1 Candidatus Moraniibacteriota bacterium | reverse complement strand
TGTCCCTCAATTTCAGTCAAATGCCAATGATCTCCTTTAACTTTTTTGATATTAAATTTTGTTCTTTCTAAAATTGTGCCTTTGGCAATATTCTTGATACCAAATTTCAAATTATCAATACTAATATCTTCCGTGTGTTTTTCGTGACCATCATGAGCTAGTGCAATTTGTCCAATTTCCAAATTCACATATTCAATTTGCGAAAGCTTTTCGCTTTTAACAATCTTCATAAGATCATCAACGATTTCTTTGGCCAACATAAAATCATGCATAAAATTAGTTTCAAAGTTCATCAAGTTTTAAAGTTCATCAAGTTAAAATTCCTGAATTTACTTTACAAACTTTATAAACTTTTTACTTTATAAACTTATTAGTGTACTGCGCAACTAATACAAGGATCATACGCTCGAATAAAGGCGCGCATTTTTTTCTCCATATCCTTTTCATCGCTAGAAAGAATTCCAGGAATGAAAGCTGCAATGTCATCTTCGAGATGCGTGAGAAATTGAGCAGTTGGGGTGATGATGTTCACATTCTTAATATAACCCTTCGCATCAATATCAACCCAATAATACAACGTTCCGCGTGGCGCTTCAATAGCAGCGGCAGCAGATCCTTCGCGAACCACATATTCTTTCGTCACAGCATTATTAACATCCATATGAGCAAGCTCCTTGAGTAATTTAGTGGAATCCTCAACACAATGAATAACTTCTGTCATTTGATACAGGACATTGTGAAATGGATTATAATCTGGCAAATTAAATTCGAGAGAATCTAAATATTTTTTTGCGCTAACACTTAATTTTTCATGATTATTATTGACTCGTGCAATTGAACCAACCATATAGCTTGTTTTTCCATCGCGCATAACACGTTTGATGATTTCCTTTGGTCTTTGAAATTCGTGGAAGTTTTCTTCAAATTTTTGCACATCAACGTGAAGACCCTTATTGGAAGTCATATCTCCGTCATAAATTGCATATTCACCTTTAGTTTTAAGTGAGATATATTCTGTTGGACGAGAAAAATTAGGCACCTTGATGGTCTTAAAAAAAGCAGCTAATTCTAAAGCAACTGGCAAAATTTCTTCACCGGCAATAATAAGTTCTTTTATTTCTTCAGGAGTTGGAACTTTCTTGAAACCTCCAACCTCATTGGTAAGTGGATGAACAACGCGACCACCAATTGTTTTCACAATCGCCATGCCATATTCACGAATTTTTACAGCTTTTTTGGTTTCTTCCGGATATTCTTTGATTAAATCCAAATCATTTTCAATATCCAAAAAATCAGCCAGCGACAAGAAAAAAAGATGCAATGCATGCGAATGAATGAATTGTGCATGCTCCATTATTTTTCGAAGTTGCTTAGTTTCATTAGAAACTTCAATTTTCATCGCATTTTCGATAGCTTTGATTGCAGTAAGATTATGCACCACGGGACAAATACCACAAATACGCTGCGCAATAACAGGCATATCTTTGTAATGCCTTCCAATCAAAATTCCCTCAATCAAACGAACACCCTCTTGCACTTCAAACTTAGCAGATTTCACATCACCCTTAATAACGCTAGCCATAAATCCAGTATGTCCCTCTATTTTTGCAATGTGATTTATTTTTATGTTCATATAATAAGTTTATAAAGTAAAAAGTTTATCAAGTTTATCAAGCAAAATACTTGATGAACTTTATGAACTTGATGGACTCTTGACTTGCGCTTTGCGCTCCCATTCCTCAATATCATCGCGAAGACCATAAATTTCAGTCGCGTTTTCAAATTCTTCATCTGTCATCATCTGTTTGAGTGTCATCTTCATCGCTTTCACATTTCCCGTTGGACGAAGGCCTCTGCAGCCCTGACATCCCATGCGAGAACTTGGGCAAACTGCGTCACATCCCCCCAGAATCATTGGACCAAAGCATGGTTTTTTGTCCAGCAATAAGCAACGATTACCTTTCTTTTTGCATTCGACACAAACGGGACTATCTGGAATTTTTGGAATTTCGCTGCCAATTTTTGCATTTTCAAGAATAATTGGAAAATACTTCAAGAATTCTTCACCCGTAATTGGGCAACCCGGCAATGTGAAATCTACTTTCACGAAATTATCCACTTCTTGAACTTCTTCAGTTTCAATTCCTTGAATATATTTATACACGTGTTTCACTGTTTGTTTTTGTTCGTGATAGTTTCTGATTTCAGGAATTCCACCCATAGCTGCGCAATTTCCAATCACCACCAACAATTTACTACGTTTTCGCAATTCCATTAATGTTTTCTTGTTCGCAGCTGTCATTGGATTCCCTTCCACGAATCCAATATCAATTGGTTCTCCAGTGTCTTCCATATCTTCAAGCAAGCGAAAATCCACCATTTCAACCAATTTCATGGCTTCCAAAAATCGCTCACCCAAATCAAGCAAGGCAAACTGACAACCTTCACAAGAAGTCAATGATACTATAGCTATTTTTGGTTTTTTTTCTTGGGTCATTTTTTTATATTTATCTTTTATTCATAATAAATCAATTATAGCATATTTTTTCATAAAAAAAACAGGGGTTTAATCAAACCCCTGTTTATATATTTTCCTTGGCCGCTATTTTCAATGAACGAATAAAATAATGCATTTGCTGAAAATCAATGCCCTCCTCATGAATCATCTTGCATGCTTGCGAAAAAACATCCGAGAGTATATTTTCGCTAAGCGCATTTTTAGCTTCTTCATCAGTTGCTTTTCTTAGAGCAAATCCATAATGCAAAAGCACAATATCATAAGGTTTCAAATCATTTACTAGCGGCAAAACACTTCCGATATTAATAACTTGCTCACCATTTTCATAAACACCAAAAATTAATCCGTCTTGAATTTTTTTAATTCTCATAGGTACAAGCACGTGAGCAAAAAGTACTTTACTCATATAAATTTGTCCCCAATCTTTCCCGTATTCTTCCCTAATTTCTTGCCATATTTTTTTCGCATGATGATCGCCAGAGAAAAAATCCAGAATTGAATACTCATCAATAATCTCTGTTGAAACTTCTTTAATATGAGCATAGACATCATACAAAGCCTCAATCAAGCAAGCATCTTCTTTTTTGCCATATTTTTTCTTCCAAGCATTAACAGTTTGCAAAAAATATTCAAAATCAACGTCAACTTTCATCTCGGAAAATTTCTTCAATATTTCCTTAGCTTCCCTTCCTCCATTTGTAGGAGCATCTGGACAACTACACATCACAAGATACAAAATCTCCAAACCTTTTGAGGTTATCACTTCTTTTTTATTTTTCATATCTAAGCTCCTTTCAATGGTTTTTTATCAAATAAGGCAAGAATTTCCAAGGCTTCATTTGTTTCAAGTTTTTCTAAAATAATATTCTGTTGTGAAATAACGAAATCCCCGATAGACAATTCTATCAGGGTTTTGAGTGTTTGTCTATCGCCAGTATGCGTTTGGACAATCACCAGATTTCCATTAATTTCAATAACTTTTTTAGGTATAGTTAAACACATTTATTCATGGAGCATGAAGCATGGAACATGAAGCATTTTTTGAATTCTTGTTCTATGATCTATGTTTTATGCTGTATGATTTAATTTATTCTTCTCCTGCGACATCATAAACACAAGTATCAGAGCTTGCAACTTCAACTTTTCCAGCACTACCAAAGGAAATCATTTTCTCCTTAACGACTCCAGAGATTGCATCGCGAGCATGACCAAGCAATTCGCGAATATCAAAAGACAAAGCACTTTTTTCATTTACTGATTTAATCAGACTATTCACAAAAGCTACCCGTGTCGCCGTATCAACATTAAAACAACAAATTCCTCTCCCCACAACTTCTTTAACTCTATCATTTTCCCAATCAGAAGCGCCATGCAAAATAAGTGGAATACTAACAAGGTTTTTTATTTCTTCAAGACGTGCATAATCAGGAACACTTCTTTCCTTGAAAAATCCATGCGCATTTCCAATTGCCACCGCCAAAGCATCCACACCTGTTTGACAAACAAAATCGCTGGCTTGCTGCGGATTGGTCATATATTTATCCCAATCAATATCACTCATGTCAGTCTCACCAATATATGGCACACTTCCAAGCTCTCCTTGCACTGAAACTCCCATCTGATGGCAAAGCTCTGTTATTTTTCTTGTATTGGAAACATTATCTTCAAATGTTTTGCGTGAACCATCATACATCACAGAAGGAAAACCAATCTCAACACATCGCTCAACAATATCCATGCTTTTGCCATGATCAAGATGAATTCCCACAGGAATTTCTGGTGCATAAAATTCTACCATGTCCTTGATAATATTGAAAATCATACGTCCACCAGCATATTCCATAGTTTTTTCAGTAACCTGAATAATCACTGGGCTTTTCATTTCCTTAGCTGCCATCACAATAGCTTTAGTGGTTTCCAAATTAGTAGTGTTAAATGCTCCCACTGCATATCCATCCTTTTGTGCATTGGTGAGGATCTCCTTGACGCTTGTAATCATGATTCATGTAAGCATTTAAACATATAAACGCATAACCATACTTTTAAGAAAATATTTTCTTTGTATATTTAAATGCATTTTTTGTTTAAATGTTTTTTGTTTAAATGTTTAAATGTTTTTTTCGTCTGCTATGTCTTGAATGTTGTCCATTGCGCCCTGGCTTATTGTTTCGACTATTTTGACAAATTCCAAAGGTATTAAGCTCTCTCTGCCAACCAGCACGCCATCCATACCAGGATCAAGACATAATTGTTTTGCAGTAGCCGCTTTCACGCTTCCTCCGTATAATATTTTCATTCTTTCAGCAACAGGTTGACCGAAAGTATCTGCAAAAACTTTTTTAATCAAAATTCTAACTTCCATAATCTCATCACTAGTAGGAACAGCATCACTGCCAACAGCCCAAACTGGCTCATACGCAATAACCACGGAAGTTATTTTTGAAATTGGCACATCCGCCAAACCTTCATGCAATTGTGAAATTATAACATCCGCAGTTTTTCCACTTTGCCTATCTTCCAACGTTTCACCTACGCAACATATTGGATGAAGTCCGTTGGTTAAAATGCTATTGATTTTATTCTTAACTACCTCATCTGTTTCATTAAAATATTTTCTTCGTTCACTGTGTCCAACAATCACATATTCTGCGCCAATATTTTTTACCATCAAAGCAGAAATTTCTCCAGTAAAAGAACCTCTCTCCTCCCAAAAAATATTTTGAGCGCCCACGGAAAATTCCTTATTTTCGATTTTACTAACAAAAGATTCCAGATGAACCGATGGAGGACAAATGACAATATCGGTCTCTGTTATTTCCTTTCCCTTCAATTCTTTTTTCAATGATTCCAAATAACGATCACGTTCAGCGATAGTCAATAAATTCATTTTCAAATTCCCAACAATCAATTTATTCATATTTTTTCATTTAGAAATATAACGTTATAGCAACAACAATTATTCCAGACACCATAGTTCCAACAAGCAATAAAGGCAAAGATTTTTTGAGCGGAACATTGAAAACGAAAGCAGCTAAAGCTCCAGTGAGCCCACCAATAAATGGTATCGGAGTTGCGGCTAAAATAAAAATTGCCCAACTTCCATATTTTTCCATTTTTTTATTAGCCTTTTTTCTAGTATGTTCAAAGAGCCAGTTGAAAAATTTTTCAAAAAACATGAAATATTTTGAAAGAAATTTGGCAACTGGATCTAGCAAAAAAACTATCAAAACCATCACAAAATATGTTCCCATCACAGAATAAAACCAAGCTGAAAAAGCAGATAATCCATAAATATTAATAGCGACTGGGATAGAAGCCCTAAGTTCAGTAACTGGAATAAAAGCAATCAAAAATGTTGCTAATTCTTTTGGGAAACCAGCAAACATGTTCACAATAATATCATGCATAAAAAATAAAGTTTATAAAGTAAAAAGCTTATCAAGTTTATCAAGAAATAAATTCGCTTTATGAACTTTATAACCTGAAAAACTTGATGAACTTAGTTTATTTGCTTGCGCAAAAATTCCGCTGCATCTTCAGGTTCGAGAGTAGAGATTTCAATTCCCGTGTCCAGCTCAAACCCTGCCCAAGTTGAGGTGTGTGGCAAAATTTCAATATGCCAATGGAAATGCGGATAATCCTTTCCATCACATGGTGCACTGTGGATGTAGAAATTATACGGAGGATCGTTAAGTGCCTTGTAGATAGCACCCAGTGATTTACTGAAAACCTCGGCTAATTTTATTTTCTGATCATCTGTTATTCTTTCAAAATATGGTGAATGTTTTTTTGGCATCACGTGAACCTCAAAAGCCACGCGCGAAGCAAATGGACAAAACGCAATAAAATCTTCATTTTCAAAAACGATGCGACTTTTTTCTTCACTTTCATATTCAGCCATCACACAAAAAACGCAATGTTTGTTACTTTTGTGATATTTCTCTGCTCCATCTAACTCAAGTTTAATATAAGGTGCGACCACAGGAATAGCCATAATTTGAGAGTGTGGATGCGGAATTGAAGCTCCAGCCTCTCTGCCATGATTGTGAAAAATTGCCACATAATTCACACTTTTTTTATTCATATGCTCAAGGAACCTGTCCTGATAGGCATCGAAAACTTCTGCCACCTCCATTTCATTCATTGTTGCCATTTGACGATAGTGATCACGCGTCACCACGAGTTCATGATATCCAATTCCTGGCATAACGGAATATGGTCCAACTGAAGCCAAATGTGACATTTTTCCATAAGTAAAAGCTGGGTATTTATTAGGAAAAACACGTAGTGACCAATCCCCATCAGACTTGTGATAAATCAAAACATCCTTTTCTTGTCCAGAAGCTTCAGGATCTTCAAAAAAACATTCACCAATTCCCTTGTCATCCTTGATTCTCTCAAAATTAGCAAAGTCATCAGGACGTTTGGCGCGACCAGTTGCAATCACAACCCAATCGCCAGAAACAATATCCTGCCTAAGCTCCGAAGCTTGAACTGCCTTTTCCTTTTCAATAGATTTCTTTACTTTTGAATTTTCAATAGAAATATTCACAATTTTTATTTTTTAATTTTGTATTTTTTTATAACAATGTGCTTTTTTATTATTTTCTCTTAACAATGTTATATTTCCCACCAACCAAGCGTAATTTTGTTTTAAACAAATCAATCAAAACTTGAATAAATCCGTTTGGTCCAGTCAAGCTTACAGTAGAACCTTCTTCATTGAGCCATCTTACAGGCATTTGTTTCAATTTAAATCCAAGCTTTTTTGCCAGGATGATTAATTCAAAATCAAATCCAAATCTGTCCACCACCATTCTCTTAGCAATGGAGTGAGCAGCTTCTCCTGTCATCATTTTAAAGCCACATTGCGTGTCAGGATAACTCCAGAGTCCAAGCACGATCCTAATGAGCCAATTTCCACCCTCACCCATAAACTCTCGATACTTTGGTTGATGTATTTGCACAAAAGCTCCCTTTATTTTTCGTGAACCAATAATAACTTCGTTTCCAGCTTCCAATTCTGGCAGGAATTTTTCCACATGAGTGATTGAAGTTGAACCATCGGCATCAAGAAAAACCACATATTTTCCCTTGGTTTCAAGTAAGCCTTGGCGAACAACATATCCTTTGCCGTGATTAACTTCATTATTTATCACGCGGAGATTTTTAACTTTAGTAGCGTAATTTTTTGCAACTTCTGCAGTGTTGTCAGGCGAACCATCAACAACTATAATTATTTCATATTCAAAATTCTTTGCTCCTAAAAATTTTTCAATCTCTAGCAGATTACTACCTATTCTCTCTTTTTCTTTATAAGCAGGAATCACTACTGACAAATATGGTTGCTGATCCATCTACGGTTTCAAATAAGACCTATTTCTCTTTTTCGAGAAATAACTTATCAGTTAATAATAATTAAAATTAAATCAAGAATTTAGACTAAATGTTAAATTCCGCTATACATACATAGTAGCACAAAATTTCAAAATCAAGAACAAGCCACCTTTAAGATTCATGACTAGATATTTTAGCTCGAGATGCCTGGACATTTCTATCTAGCCAACTTTGCAAGATTATTCGCGCTGCTTCTTTGTCGTCATCCTTTGCGATATTGCTTCCACCACGAAGCTTGATGTTTTCTTGTGCCATCTTGGTCGTGAACATTTCATCTTGAAACATCACTGCAATGCCAAGCTCTCTTTCTATTTTATCACCAAACTCAATTTTTTCATCAGCATTTTTTTCATCGCCTCCATAGCGTGTCACTCCCATCACAATGGTTTTAATGTTTTCTTTTTCAATAATTTCCTTAAGTTTACTTAAAAATATACCGTCATTTTTGATTGTATCATACGCAAAAGCCATTCTGGTCTCGCTGTCAGCCAGCGCTAACCCGATTTTACTCCTGCCAAAATCTACCCCCAAAAAGTGGCTTACTTGAGCGCTATTGTCACTATATATTGACTTTTCCATCATTTTATGCTATTATTATATATTGGTATCTTAATTGTACCATATATCCCAAAACAACCTACACAAGGAGAGTTTTATGCGCACATTAACAACTATAATCATTGGCCTTGTTCTTTTCTCTCTTACCGCCTGCTCATCAGGAAAAGCAGACCAAAACACAGTTCCGAGGTGGGTCGATTTGATAGAGTTCAACAAAACCCCTCTCCAGTGCGATGAGATCGTGAATAGTCTCAGCAAAATTTCTGAGACAAAAAAGAATACCGTCTACAAATATAAGGCTACATTTGTAGATAGAAAGTTCAGAGCAGAATATCATATAATGAACAACCCTTCCGACATCGCTATAAGCACATATCTAGGTGATGGAAAAAAGATGTTTGTAATCCTCACTAATGACCTGCCCACATATGAACATCTACGCGTAGGCTTAGGAGATTGAAAAATCTCCAAGCAATACCTTTCAGAACCCCACTTCCTATCATTGGAAGCCAGGGGTTCTTTTTTTATTTCAAAATACTTCCCCACTGTCATTCCCAACTTGATTGGGAATCCAGGATGACACGAGGAGCGAACATGCTTTTTCTTTTTGCGCTAGAAAGTGACTCCTTGATGTTGAGTTTAAAAAAAGTTGAGAGCTTTCTCTGGGCTAAAAAGAAAAATGTATGCGAGCGAATTTGATGTGCAGAGCAAGGTTTTTATTTTATTTTGGGTAGATCCTTCGACTTCACTTCGTTTCTCTTAGGATGACACCCTTTTTTATGCTGTCAAGACTTCCACACCATTTTCCGTGATCAAAATCGTATTTTCATAATGGGCAGAAAGTTTTTTGTCGGCCGTCACAAAAACCCAACCATCAGAGCCAAGCTCGGTTTTGTGCGTGCCAACATTCACCATTGGCTCAATTGCTAATGTCATGCCAGCAACAAGTTCAAGGTCGCGAAAACCTTTTTCAAAATAATTTGGAACTTGCGGATCTTCGTGCAAAGCTCTTCCAATTCCATGACCAACCAAATTTTTCACCACCGAAAATCCCACATCCTCAACAACTTTTTGAGATGTTTTAGAGTATTCAGAAAGACTTGCTCCCGCTTTCAAATTCTTAATCCCCTTCCAAAAAGATTTTTCTGTTGTTTCAATAAGTTTTTTCGCTTCGTCTGAAATCTCCCCTACTGCAAATGTACGAGCCATATCAGAAAAAAATCCATCAATTTCAATTCCTATGTCAATTTTGAAAATATCACCTGATTTCAAAATATTATCAACACTTGGAATTCCATGCACAACTTCATCATTTATTGATGCACATATTGTTGCTGGAAAAACATTTTTTCCTTCTCCATACCCCTTAAATGCTGGTCTTCCTCCAGCTTGTAAAATAAGTTTTTCAGCCAATTCATCTATTTGCATCGTGCTAACTCCAATCGCAACCTCTTTTTCAAGCGCGCGCATAACAGACGCCAAAGCTTTTCCTGCGTGGCGCATGATTTCAATTTCTTTTTCAGTTTTAATTGAAATTGACATAAAATATTTTCGCAATAATAATTTACCTTATTCTTTAAAGTTTTTGTCATCAGCAATCATTCATTGGTCATCTTTCATACTTCGATTGCTGCCGTGATGACTAATTACCAATTACTAAGGACTTTATTTTTTTAATTTAATAGTATAAAAAATACTATAATCTTGAAACGATATCATTAAAAACCTCCTCAACTGTCTGCTGTCCATCCACTTCAATAAGCATTCCTCGTTCGCGATATTCATTAACCACGGGAATAGTAACATCATAAAAAGTTTTAAGCCGCTTGGCCACGCCATCTGGAGTGTCATCGGGTCTTTGCATGATTGGTCCACCACAAGTAGGACAAGGATCTTCAGTGCCTTGAATATGTTTTCCAATAACAAAATGTCTGTAGCAAACAGTACAGGCGTAGCGTTTGGTTATGCGCTCTATCGATTGCTCATACGGAAGAGAGATATATATCGCCTTATCTATAGGTCTTTGAAGCTCTGCTAGCATTTGCTCGACAGACTCAACCTGTGGCGCAGTTCGTGGAGCACTATCAAGAATAGTTCCCATATCGATAGGAACTACTTTTAATTTTTCTCTCAAAACCTCCACCGTAACATCATCTGGAATCATTTCCTTCCTGTCATTAAGGTCTTTGATTCTTTTTCCAAGCTCCGAATCTTCACGCCCTATTTCTCTGAAAATTTGACCCGTTTCAATGTGTGCCAAATTATATTTTTCAGCAAGAAGATCTGCTTGTGTTCCTTTTCCAGATCCTTGAGGACCAAAGATAATCAAGTTCATTATTTCATAGAGCATGGAGCATGGAGCATGGAGCAAAACTCCAATCATCCGCAAATCCATTTCTGAATTTATGTTATATGTTTTATGCTGTATGTTCTATGACTAGAATCCTTCATAATCGCGCATGACAAGTTGTCCTTCAATTTGCTTGATCGTTTCAATTACAACTGAAACAACAATAAGAATACTAGTTCCACCAACTTTCAATGATTGAATATGTGTAAGTCCTTGAATAATAAACGGAAGCACGGCCACGGTGCCAAGAAAGACTGATCCTGTCAGCGTAATACGATTCATAATCTTATAAAGATAATCTGCAGTTGTTTTTCCAGGACGAACGCCAGGAATATATCCACCTTGTTTTTGCAAATTTTCAGCTATTTTAACTGGATCAAAAACTACTGCCGTATAAAAATACGTAAACGCCACAATTAAAATGAAGTATAAACTACTATAGAAAACTTGATTCTGAAAAAGATTATTCACGAGCGAAGCAAAATGTGCAACCATTGGATTGGAAGCTTTCATGAGAAATGTTGCAATCATTCCAGGAAATAACATAATAGACATCGCAAAAATAATTGGAATCACTCCGGCTTGATTGACACGAAGTGGAAGATGTGATGTTGATCCACCTGAAGTATTATTTCCTCTGACACGCTTAGCATAGGAAACTGGAATATTCCTTTGACCTTCAGTTACAAGTACCACGCCGCCAATAGTAATCAGTGTCATAAGCAGCAAACCAATATAGGTAAAAATTTGGGAAGCATCGAATGTTAAAAATAACTTAGAAACTGCTGAAGGTAAACTGCTGACAATTCCAGCAAAAATTATCAAAGAAACACCATTTCCAATACCTTTTTCAGTAATAAGTTCTCCGAGCCACATCAAAAAAATTGTTCCAGCTGTTGCAATAACAACAATAACAGAAATATCAAAAACTGAAGTTGCCGCAATAACACCTTGAGAACGAAGCAGTGTCACCATGGAAAAGGTTTGCAAGATTGCCAAAGGGACAGTAAGCCAACGAGTCCACATGTTGAATTTTTGACGACCAGCTTCGCCCTCTTCTTTATATAGTTGTTCCACTCTTGGCACAATCATGGTAAGAAGCTGCATAATGATTGATGCGGTGATATATGGCCCAACTCCAAGCATCACAATAGAGATATTGGTTAGACCTCCTCCAGAAAAAACGTTTAACATTCCTAGCAATTGACTTCCCTCAAAAAGTCTTCGGAGTTGTTCAATATTCACCCCTGGAAGTGGAACATTAGCAGCAATACGAAAAACAATAAGAACCCCTAAAATGAAGAGGATCTTATTTCTAAGTTCAGTTATTTTGAAGATTTGTGTTATTTTTTCAAACATCTTTTGCATGTAAACATTTAAACATTTAAGCATCTAAACATTTCCCTTCCATTTAAACATATAAACAAAATTATACTGTTTTTATGATTATATGTTTGTATGTTTGCATGTTTAGATGAGGATTTCTCCACCTGCTTTGATTATAGCATCTTTCGCAGTTTGGGAAAGAAGAAGTTCAGCAGAAATTGTAAGTTTTTTTGTAATTGTTCCACTAGCAAGAACTTTAATTCCATTTTTCACATCTGCTTTATCAACAAGTTTAGCTTTTAGCAAAGTTTCAACTGAAACAACATCCCCGTCTTTGTAATTTTTTTCCAAGGCTTCCAATTTCACCACCGCTTTCTTAGCATTAAGAGATTTGAATCCACGAACTTTTTTAAGACGTTCAACTAAAGAAGATCGTCCACCTTCAAACAAAGGATCGATAGACGCTCCAGAGCGAGCTTTCTGACCTTTATTTCCTTTACCGGAATAAGTTCCGCGTTTTCCTCCGCGTCCAACAGTTTTCTTATCCTTGCGTTTTTTTACTGTAAGTTGATGAATTTGCATATTATTTTACTGCTTTAATTTCCTTAACTTCTTTAACCTCCTTGTCTTTGTTCATCTTAATGCGTGGAGCCTTAAGCGCTTTCAAAGCTTCAATAGTTGCTCTTGCTACATTAAGTTTATTTGCTGTTCCCAAAGATTTTGAAACAATATCACGAATACCAGCCAAATCAACCACCGCGCGAACTGCACCTCCAGCAATAACACCTCGTCCTTCTGAAGCAGGTTTTAGCATAACTCTTGCGCTACCCAATTTCATTTTAATATCATGAGGGATAGTATTGTCAGACAAGTTCACAGTAATCATGCATTTCTTAGCATCATTGTAAGCTTTTCCAATAGCATCAGAAACATCTGAACCCTTAGAAACACCAACTCCAACCTTTCCCTTGCGATCACCGATCACCAAAGTTGCACGAAAACGAAATCTTCGTCCTCCTTTTACTACACGAGTAACTCGAGCTAAATCTAAAAGTTTTTGTTCAAACTCTGGTTTCTCTCTTCGCGTATTTTTTTTGCCTGGTCTCTTATTATTCATAGGTTAATATAGTATTTATAATTCAAAACATTAAAACAATAATCCGCCTTCTCTTGCGCCGTCTGCTAGCGCTTTAATCTTTCCATGATATTGATATCCTGCTCGGTCAAATGTTACAGTTTCAATCTTAAGAGCCACACATTTTTTTGCAATAAGTTTTCCAACTTCCTTTGCTCCTTCAATTGTGTTTGCAGCTTTCTTAATTTCTGTAAGATTTGCGCTGGCAAGAGTCTTACCAACTGTATCGTCAATAACTTGAACATAAATCCCTTTCAAGCTTTTAAACACAGCCAAACGAGGACGCGCAGCTGATCCAGAGATCTTAGCACGAACTCTACGTTTTCGTTGTAATCTTCCACTATTGCTACTTATTTTTTTCATACTCTTTATACAATTTTATTACTTGCTGAATTGACTATTTGGCTGATTTTTTACCTTCTTTTCTTCGAACGTGTTCTCCAACATATTTAAATCCTTTTCCCTTATATGGCTCAACTGGTTTTAGTGCTCTAATATTTGCGCTAAATTGTCCAACTGCATGCTTGTCGATTCCTGAAACACTCATTACATTCGCTTCAATCACAACATCAAGTCCAGCAGGAACTTCAACGATTACAGGATGAGAAAATCCGAGTGCAAGAGTAATAGTTTTTCCGGAAATATTCATACGGAAACCAACTCCATTAAGTTCAAGTTGTTTTTTGAACCCCGTTACCACTCCTTCAATCATATTTTCAATTCTACGAGCTGTTGTGCCCCAAAGAGCTGGAACATTTTTCCCCTTAGCTTCTTTCTCAACTGTAAATTCCTTTTCTCCAAATTTAATCGAAACATCATGGTGATGTTCAAATGTAAGAGTTCCTTTTGGGCCAGCAACAGTAACAATGTTTTTATCCACTGCAACAGTCACTCCTTCTGGGATAGCTACGGGTTTTTTTCCAATTCTACTCATATATATAACTGAATTTATATTATTTACCAAAGTTCACAAATTATTTCTCCACCAAGGCCTAATTTCTTTGCCTTGTCTCCAGTCATCACACCTTGTGATGTTGAAATTATTGAAATTCCATAGCCATTTTTCACTCGCTTGATGTCAGTTTTTTTCACATAAATTCTTTGTCCTTGACGACTAACACGCTTAATCTCACGAATTGCTGGGTTTTTTTCCGTATTTGAAACTACGTCATACTTTAAAACAATTTTCAAAATTGGGAATTTTTCACCCATTTCTTTTTTCACAGATTCGATGAAATTTCTTTGCTCTAAAATTTTAGCAATAGACAGTTTCAGTTTCGAAAAAGGTACTAACACTTCCTTGTGCTTTACCATCTGCGCATTTCGAATTCTTGTAAGCATGTCTGCTATTGGATCTAACATATTCTAATTCTTTATCCTAATTATATTATATATTCTAACTTATATTTACCAACTACTTTTAACTACTCCCGGTAGCTCACCTCTGCTTGCTAATTCTCGAAAGCAGATTCTGCAGATATCGTATGCACGAAGATAGCCATGCTTACGACCACATCGCCAACAACGGCGCACACTTCTGGTTGAAAACTTTGGTTTCTTCTCTGCTCGAGCTTCTGTAGATGTTTTTGCCATAAAATTCTTATATCAATATTACTTATTCGCTTTTTAGTGGAAATCCTAACAATTTAAATAATTCTAATCCCTCTGCTTGAGAATGCGCGTTGGTTGAAATCGTAATCTGCATTCCAAACGCGTGCTTTACTTTTTCTGGTGAAATTTCAGGAAAAATCATGTGCTCCTTAATTCCAATATTAATGTTTCCACCTTGATCAACTGCTTTTCTATTAATTCCTTGGAAATCTCTCGTTCTTGGAAGGGTTGCGCTTACGACTCTATCGATAAATTGCCACATTCTAGCTCCACGCAAAGTAACTTTCACACCAATCTCCATTCCTTCACGAATTTTAAATCCAGAAATAGCTTTCTTGGCCTTGGTTTTTACTGGTTTTTGACCAGTAATTGCGTTTAAAGCTGTCACTATTTCCTCAATCTTATCGTTCTCTTTCAAAAGTTTTCCTATTCCGACATTAACAACTACCTTTTGAATACGAGGAACCGCCATGACACTCTTATAACCAAATTTTTTGCGCATTTCAGCTACAGCTATTTTGGTATATTTTTCTTTTGCTGGAGTTATGTTCATACAATTCACTTAAAATAATATTAAAAACCTTTTTCTAAAATTCAAATTTACATTTCCTTTCCACATTTCTTACAAACCCTGACTTTCTTATCACCAACTGTTGAATATGAAACTCGAGTAGCTTTCCCACAAGCTGGGCAGATGATCATCGCATTTGAAGCATCAAATGGAGCTGCGATTTCTACGCGTTGTCCGCGCTCTCCTTCGCGACGAGCTTTCTGATGTTTCTTCACAATATTCATTTTTTCAACCACTATCTTCCCCTCGCTTGGCACAGTTCGAACAACTTTTCCTTGTTTTCCCTTATCCTTACCAGCTATTTTTTTTACGAGGTCTCCTTTTTTAATTCTCATATATCTATATTTCTTAATTCAAAATGTAAATCCAAATTTATTATAATACTTCTGGTGCCAATGAAACAATCTTTGAAAATCCTTTTTCTCGAAGTTCTCGAGCAATTGGCCCAAAAATACGAGTTCCCTTTGGTTCTTTTTCATTAACAATCACAGCAGCATTTTCATCGAATCTGATATATGAACCGTCTTTTCTGCGAACAGCTTTTTTAGTCCTCACAACCACTGCTCTAACTTTATCACCTTTCTTTACTAATCCTCGTGGTTCTGATGATTTTACAGAGCAAACAATAATATCTCCAACAGAAGCATAACGTCTACGTGTACCACCAAGAACCTTGAAGCATTCAATGATCTTTGCTCCTGAATTATCAGCTGCTCTTAATTTTGTCTCTGCTTGAATCATATTATTAAATCTCTAAATATTTCTTATCTTAAAATTCTAATTTCAAATTTATTATGCAACTACAATGTGACTTTTGTCCTTACTTAAAGGTTTACATTGTGAGAATTCAACCTTATCGCCTTTCTTGAATTTATTCTCTTCGTCATGAACTTTATACTTCACAGTAGAACGATATTTTTTGTGATACTTAGGATGAGTTTTTAATGATTCAACGGCCACAACAATTGTCTTGTCCATTTTATCACTAACCACGACTCCCTTTTTCTTGGCTATTTTTTTAGTAATGTTTGTCATATGTCTTATTAAATACTCTTTCTTAAAAAATAATTACTTCTTTTGGCTAAGTTCTTTTAAAATAGTTAGCGCTCGAGCAATATCAGTTTTAAGCGTGCGATACTGTCTATGATTCTTAAGCTGACGTGCAGCAATATCAAATCTAAGCTTAACTGCTTGAGTTCTTTTTTCTGCGAGCATTTTCTTAATTTGCTCGATATTCATATCTCTAATTTCCTGAATTTTCATACTAATCATGAATCATGGAGCATGGAGCATGGAGCAAAAATGCTACCGACTCTATACCATATTCTATGTTTTATGTTCTATGGATTATTCTTTAACTACAAATTTTGTCTTAACATTGAGCTTATGTGAAGCGAGTCTCATTGCTTCTTTAGCAATTTCCTCACTAATACCATCCATCTCAAACAAAACTCTTCCTTGCTTAGTTCTTGCTACAAAATGATCCACGCTTCCTTTTCCCTTACCCATCGGAGTTTCATCTCCCTTTTTGGTCATTGGTTTATCAGGGAAAATTCTGATCCAAATTTTTCCTCCTCGCTTGACATATCTTGTCATTGCGCGACGAGCAGCCTCGATCTGACGAGCAGAAATTAATCCTGAAGTCATGGCCTTAAGACCAAAACTACCAAAACTAACCGTGTTACCTTTAGTGGCAACTCCGCGGATTTCTCCGCCTCGGTGAATCTTTCTGTGTTTAACTTTTTTCGGCATCAACATATGCGTATCTTTTAATCAAAATGTAAAAATTGTGTTTCAGATTATTCCTTACTAAAAACTTCTCCTTTATATAACCATGTCTTCACTCCGATTGCTCCATAGGTTGTAAAAGCGGTAGCTTTTGCAAAATCAATATCAGCGCGAAGTGTGTGAAGTGGCACTGTTCCTCTTGAAAGCCATTCACGACGTGACATTTCTGCTCCACCCAATCGTCCAGAAACTTCAATCTTTACTCCCTTAATATTCTTATTCTTTTCACATTGATCAAGCATTGATTTGAGAATTCTTCGAAATGGTACACGCTTCTCAAGTTGTTCTGCAACATTTTGAGCAACCAATGAAGCATTTTCCTCAAACTGTCTCACCTCTTGAGCCTCAATCTTAAGATCAATTTTCACACCTGCAAAAAATTGCTTCTTGATAATGTTGACCATATCGCTAATCCCTGTGCCACCTCTTCCGATCAATACTCCAGGACGAGATGTTTTGATAATCAATTTTAGGATATTTGCGCTTCGCTCAATTTCAACATCAGCAATAGCAGCAGATTTCCATTTTTTCATAACAAACTCACGAATCTGAACATCCTCTTTGAGTTTCTTAGTATAATCTTTACCAGCAAACCACCTTGATTTCCAAGTTGTTGTGATTCCTAGGCGCAGCCCTGTTGGATTGACTTTATGTCCCATAATTTTATAAATCTCTAATTAACTGTATTTTTTATCACTTATTATCTTTAAAATTCTAATTCCTAATTTATGCTCCAGATTTTCTTTGAAAAACTTTCTTAAGAAATCCATTGTCCTGTCCTTTTTTCAAAGTTTCTTTTTGGTTAGTTGTTTTCTTTGGAGCAGATTTTTCAATTACAGCCTCTTCTTCTTTTTCTGCTTTTTCCATGGCTGCCATTTCTTCTTTCATCATTTTCTCTCTTGCAGCTTCTCTTGCTGTTTTTTCCTTTTCCAATTCTTGTTTTGACTTCTTATTTTTTCCCTCAACCCTTTCCTCTAATTCCATTTTAATATGAGAAGTACGTTTAAGAAGTAATGTTGCTCTTCCTTGAGCTCTTGGAAGCCATCTTTTTAATTTAGCTCCTTCTCCAACGAGAATACTGCTAACATACATATTGTCCTTATCTAAACCGAAATTGTTTTCAGCATTAGCTAAGGCACTATTAAGCAACTTCTCGACAGGTTCGCTAGTCTTTTTTACAAGATGCTTAAGCTGAACAAGAGCGGCGCTTGCATTCATCCCGACAACGCTGTTTGTCACCAAACGAACTTTACGTGGAGATGTTCTTAAATTGTTGAGTGATGCTATTACCTTCATAATAATATATAATCTAATCTCTAATTATCTTACTTTATTTCTTCTTTTTTGCAGGAGTATCACTCTTAGCTGCTTTCATTGCATCCTGTTGTTTTTGCTTAGCTGCTTGTTCCATTTCTTTCTGCATCTTTCCTCCATGACGAGTAAACTTACGAGTAGGTGCAAATTCTCCCAAACGATGTCCCACCATTTCTTCAGTCACATATACAGCTGTATGTTCGCGTCCATTGTGAACTCCAAAAGTGAAACCGATCATTTCTGGTGCAATTGTACAAGCTCTAGACCAAGTCTTGATTGTGCCATCAGTTGGCTTTGCATTTTCAACTTTCTTCATTACTCGGGGATCAACGTATGGTCCTTTTTTTAAACTTCTTGACATAAATTTCTTTATCTAGTTCATTAGTCGCCACTTAAGGTGACCATTTTAACTATATTAACTATTTCTTAACTCTTCGTTTTACAATAAATTTATCACTATATCTATTCTTCTTTCTTGTTTTTCTTCCGAGAGCAGGCTTTCCCCAAGGAGTTTTAGGATGTTTAAGTCCGATTCCTTGCTTACCCTCTCCTCCTCCGTGTGGATGATCAACAGGATTCATCGCAGATCCACGAACTTCTGGTCTCTTTCCTTTCCATCTGTTTCTTCCAGCCTTTCCGAGAGTTTCACTACTGTGTTCGAAATTACTTACTCGTCCAATTGTAGCATAACACTCTTTACTTACGATTCTAATTTCCCCAGATGACATTTTGAGTTGAGCCATCTTATCATCAATAGCCATCAATGTTGCTCCACTTCCAGCGCTTCTTGTGATTTGTCCACCTTTTCCAGCAATCAATTCGATATTTGAGATAATTGTTCCAGATGGGATATTTCGAAGAACTGTACGATTTCCTTTTTTAATAGGAGCATCAACTCCAGTCATAACCTCCATTTCAGCTTTCATCCCTTCACTAGCCAAGATATATCTTTTGTCTCCATCGATATATGAAACAAGAGCAATAAGAGCGCTACGATTAGGATCCTTTTCAATTGAAACAATTCGTCCAAGCACACCAAACTTCTGTTGTTTGAAATCAACCAAACGATATCGTCTCTTGTGACCACCACCTTGGTGACGAGTTGAGATTTTACCATGAGATCTTCCGGCTTTCTGAGTCATCGGTGCAAGCAAAGATTTCTCAGGTTTTTTATCCGTCAAATTATCAGGTTTTACAATCGACATATTTCGTCTGCCGGCTGTATTTTTCTTGTATACTTTAATTGCCATATCTTTCGGGTCGCTAATTTGAAATTATATTATTTTCTATACTCCTTGAAACAATTCAATCTTATCTCCTTTTTTAAGTGTCACAGTTGCTTTTTTGAAACCAGATTTTACTCCTTCATGTCGTCCGTAAGCTTTTTTCTTATCTTTAACATTGACAACACTAACTCTTTCAACTTTCACACTGTACAGACCTTCAATCGCCAACTTCACTTGTTTCTTAGTTGCGCTCTTGATAACTTTGAAAGTATATTTATCATCAGCAATTGCTCGGTGAGTTTTTTCTGTGATCCAAGGTTCAGTTAGAACTCTATAAGCAATGTCAGAATTTTTTGCAGCCACGATAGCTACTTCTTTTTTGCTTGTAGTTTTCTTAACTGCTTTTTTCACAGTTGTCTTCACTTCAGAAACTGATTCTTTTTTCTCTTCTATTACTGCCATATGCTTTTCGCTTAAATCAAAATTTAAATCTCAATATATATTTACTTTACAAACTTTTCTTCCAAAAATGCGATTGAAGCTTTGCTCAAAAGCACAAACTTGTTATTCAATAAATCCATTACATTCAAATCCTTCGTTTCAATATTATTAACATTTTCAATATTGCGACTAATCATGGCTGTTTTCTTTTCTTCATCAGAAAAAGAAACCAATACTTTTCCTTTAATCTTAAGATTTTTCAAAATCTGATCAAAGCTTTTAGTTTTAGCGTTTGCAACCACCAATGAATCAAGCGCAATCAATGTTCCTGCTCGAAGTTTTTCCGAAATTGCAATCACAACTGCCTTTTGTTTCATTTTCTTATTTAAATCTCTCTTGAAATTTCTTTCATTAGTTGGACCAAAAGCAACACCTCCACCTCTCATCACAGGATTTCTCTTTTGTCCTTGACGAGCTGAACCAGTTCCCTTTTGCTTGAATGGTTTTTTTCCAGATCCAGCAACTTCACTCTTGTCTTTAGTGTGAGCAATTGGATTTCTTTGATTTCCCGCAATGACCATGAAAACTTGATGAAGCAGTTCATTGTTTGCAGCAGCTCCAAAAACGCTATCATTTACAGATAAGTCTTCGATTTTTTTTCCTTCTTGATTGTGAATAGCAATTGTAGCCATAGTATTTATCAAATTTCTAAATTTTTTACTTCAAGTTTACCCTTTGAGGATAAATTATGCTCTTACCTCAACGATTCTTCCAACAACTCCCGGCACTGCTCCAAGAACTCCCATAATGTTCTTTTCAGCGTCCATATATACAATTTTAATACCCTTAGTTGTTGATCTTTTTCCACCCATGCGTCCAGCCATCCTCTTTCCTTTAATAACATGCTGTGGTTGTTGAGCTCCAATTGAACCAGGTGCTCTGTTGTCATGCTTGTGTCCATGAGTTGCAGGAGAACCAGCAAATCCATGTCGCTTCACAACTCCTTGAAATCCTTTTCCCTTAGCAATTCCACTAACTTGAATTTCATCTCCAATTGCAAAACCTTCGATAGTAATTTGATCTCCCACAACAACCGTTGGGTCAACATCTAGACGGAATTCTTTGCGATGAGTAATATTCTTAGTCTTAGCAATTTCCAATTGAACAGCAGAGTAACCATTTTTTTCTTGAGTTCGAACTACAGAAACCGTATTTGATGGACATTCAATCAAAGTCACATTCAAAGCACCCTGTTCTTTGTTGTACAGTGTTGTCATTCCTAATTTTCTTCCCAAGATATATTTTATATACATAATATTCGTTGTTATCGTTATTTCACTTTAAGAAACAAAAAACTGGCCTTTCAGCCAGCATAACTCAAGATTTCTCTTGAATTTGCTAGTTGAGTATCTGACAAGTGCCAGACTTTAACTAGTATTTTCTCCTTTTTTCTAACTTATCTATTGTAAACTATTTTCTAAAATAATGCAAGCATTCTTACATCTTTATCTCTAGATCAACTCCAGCTGGCAAATCAAGGCTCGTAAGGTTCTCAATTGTCTTCGGGGTAGGATTCCAAATATCAATCAAGCGTTTGTGAATTCTCATTTCGTATTGGTCTCGAGCATCCTTGTATACGAAAGTTGATTTATTCACAGTAACTTTATGAATTTCTGTAGGAAGTGGAACTGGACCAGTAAATTTAGAGCCGCTTCTTTCAACGGTTTCTACAATTTTGCGCGCGCTTTGGTCAATGACCTTACTATCGTACGCTTTGATCTTAATTCTAATTCTTGTTCCTTCTTGTTCGTTGTCTGTTTTTTTAGAAGCCATCTTGATCTTTATAATAACGATTTAAATTACAATTACTTGCGTTGTTCTAGTGAACACAGGCAGACATATTAACAAAATCAATATGTCTGCGTAGTAAACTTGAACTACTTGAGGATCTTTGTTGCAACTCCAGCACCAACAGTCTTGCCACCTTCGCGAATAGCAAAGCGCATTCCTTCTGCCATAGCTACAGGAGCGATCAATTTTACAACCAAGTTGATTGTATCTCCAGGCATAACCATTTCAGTTCCTTCTGGAAGAATAACTTCTCCAGTCACGTCAGTTGTTCGAATGTAAAATTGTGGTTTGTATCCTTTGAAGAATGGAGTGTGACGTCCACCTTCTTCTTTTGTCAAAATGTAAATTTCTCCTTCAAATTCAGTATGAGGTGTAATTGAGCCAGTTTTAGCTAGTACTTGTCCGCGCTCTACATCTTCTTTCTTAATTCCACGAATCAGAAGTCCTGCATTGTCTCCAGCTTGTCCAGAATCAAGTGATTTGTTGAACATTTCAATTCCAGTTACAACAGTTTTTGCTGTTGGACGAAGACCAACGATTTCAACTTCTTCATTGATTTTGATTGTACCAGATTCGATTCTTCCAGTTACCACTGTTCCGCGACCTTCAATTGAGAAAATATCTTCAATAGGCATAAGGAAAGGTTTTTCTGTTTCACGAACAGGTTCAGGGATTTGAGCATCCAAAGCAGCCATAAGGTCATAAATAGGTTTCACATCTGCATCATCAACAGTTGTAGCTGCAAGAGCCTTGGTTGCTGATCCTTTGATTACAGCAGCATTATCTCCATCGAATTCATATTTTGAAAGAAGTTCACGAACTTCAGCCTCAACCAATTCAATCAATTCTTCGTCGTCAACCATATCAACCTTGTTAATGAAAACAACGATTGCAGGAACACCAATTTGTTTTGCAAGCAAGATGTGTTCACGTGTTTGAGGCATAGGACCATCAGTAGCTGAAACAACCAAGATTGCTCCATCCATTTGAGCTGCACCAGTAATCATGTTCTTGATGTAGTCAGCATGTCCAGGACAGTCAACGTGAGCGTAATGACGAGAATCAGATTCATATTCACAATGTGAAGTAGCAATAGTAATA
>JBBQCF010000010.1:0-25452 GCA_038318455.1 Candidatus Moraniibacteriota bacterium | reverse complement strand
GAACACCTTTTTCCCAATTTGAATATTGAGGATCACTTTTAGGATTGCTTGGATAATCTCCCGTTGGATCATCTTTTTTCACATAATACAAAATATTGTGAATATCTCCAAACGTTTTTTTGTCTGAAGTGCCACTTGGACATGAATCATTCTCCAAGCAATAGTCGCCCTTATTGTCACCATCTGTCATTTTGCAAACCTTCACATCCTTTTGAATATTTTCTTTACCATTAAGCACTGGCTTGTCGGCATCTTCTTTTTCATATTTTGGAAATTCTTCAACAGCACTATTTCCAAGTGCATAGTTCATGAAAGATCTCCAGATTGGAGCTGCCACAAATATTCCATCAGCTCCAACTTTCATTGAAGAATTATCATTATTTCCCGCCCAAACTCCAACTGCAATTGAAGGAGTGAAGCCCATGGCCCAACCATCACGAAATTCATTGGTTGTTCCTGTTTTAGCTGCCACTGGGCGATCTGTAAATTTGAAAGGATTATTTTCTCCAAAAACTGGTGCGCGAAAAGAATTTGTTGACATAATATAATCAAGCATAGCAACATATTTTTCCTCCACAATTCTTTGACCAGCATTTGGTTTATATTCCTCCAAAACAGTTCCGTTTTTATCTTGAATTTTCATAATCGCTGTTTCATCGCGATGCACGCCACCTGCTGCAAGCGCACTATATGCATCAACATGATCAAGCAATGTCACCTCACCTCCACCCAAAACCAACGATAAGCCATAGCGATCTGGTTGATTAAGTCCCTTAATTCCAAGTCCTTTTGCCAGTTGAATTGAATCTTTAACACCTGCAAGATACAGCGTTTTCACCGCTGGGATATTCAAAGACATCGCTAAAGTATTTTTCATTTGAAGTGGACCATTAAATTTTCCATCATAATTTTGTGGAGTGTAATCTTTTTCACCGTCAGTGCTGAAATTTGTTGCCACGTCATATATCATTGTTTCTGGCGTGTATCCTTTGGTAAAGGCGGTCAAATATACATATGGCTTAAAAGATGAACCTGGCTGACGGTCAGCTAGTGCCACATTTACTTGTCCATCAATTGATTTGTCAAAATAATTTTTTGATCCAACCATGGCCAAAATTTGTCCAGTTTTTGGATCCATTGCAACCAAAGCAGCATTGCTGGCATTTCTTGCTTTGTTATTTTCAGCACCTTCTGTAACAGCTTTTTCTGCAGCTTGTTGTTTGTCCCAATCTAAAGTTGTATACACTTTGAGTCCGCCTTGTTCCACAGACTGTTCTCCATATTTTTGTTCAAGATAATCCTTTACATACATCACGAAATGAGGAGCTGAAATATTGTCATTTTTGGGACTAATTTCTGCCAGCACATCAACATCTTTGGCTTCATCTGCTTGAGCTTGAGTTATATATCCCTGATCAGCCATTTTTTGAAGAGCCGAATTTTTTCTGCCAACCAACGCTCCAAGATGTGAGCCGAATGGAGAATAATATGTTGGTGCATTTGGAAGAGAAGCAAGCACTGCCGCTTCAGCAAGAGTCAGGTCTTTAGCAGATTTTCCAAAAAAAGTTTGTGCCCCAGCCTCAATTCCATATGCACTTGAACCATATGGGATTTGATTAAGATACAGCGCCAAAATTTCATCTTTGGAATATTTTTGTTCCAGCTCAATAGCCAGAATAACTTCTTTTATTTTTCTAGTGAGTGTTTTTTCACTGCTAAGCAAGGTTTGTTTGATGAATTGTTGAGTGATTGTGCTTCCACCTTGAGCTGCTCCTCCCTTGATGAC
Source organism: Candidatus Moraniibacteriota bacterium (assembly GCA_038318455.1). Taxonomy (GTDB): domain Bacteria; phylum Patescibacteriota; class Minisyncoccia; order Moranbacterales; family GWC2-37-73; genus UBA12068. The sequence goes on along the minus strand of JBBQCF010000010.1, from coordinate 23,666 downwards.
GTCTTTCAACGCGCTACGAAAAATAGACTTTGGATCAATTCCATGGTGAGTGTAAAAGGCTTGATCCTCAAGTGCAATAGTCGCATATTTAATATTGTCTGGAATTTGTTCAAATGGTATTACTGTTCTTTTTTCTTCTCCATGAACATCATACAAAAGATGTTCACCGCTGCGATCATAAATTTTAGTCGATTCTATAAGTAGTTGTGCCGACACAGAGTTTGCGCTAGGAAGATCTTTAGCGAAATAGAGAAAAGTACCTATTGTTAACAATAGTCCGAAAACAAAAAGCCCCGCCGCAATTTTGCCAGCAAATTTCCATTTGTCTTTGCGTGACATTCCTTTGAAAGTTCTTGAAATAAAAATTGGATTCATATTGGAAAATATTAATTGAAAAATGGTTACGAAAAAACCCTTTTATAAATATATTATACGCTTAAAGCGACTTTTTTCAAAGCCGCTCTATTATACATGAATTAGATTATCTATCAAGAGTTTCCAACCAATTATCATCCTTATTGATTTTTAGAAACAAGGTCTTTTAAATTTACTTATTTTGTCATTTTTTGCAAATATTTTTTTATTGCATATTCAATTATATGCTCGGCTGGGTTTATGCCAGTCACTAATTTGAACTTCTCCCATTGTGGAGCTACGTTAACTTCTATAATATAAAGTTTTTCATCATGCTCAAAAAGATCAACACCTGCAATTTCATATCCCATTGCATCAGCAGCATCAATAGATATTTTCTCCATTTCCCTAGTGATGACTATTTTTTCTCCTTTTGTTCCTGCAATATTTGATTTATATTCACCTTCATTAATAAGGCGCTGAAAAACACCCACAACTTTTCCTCCCACCACAAAAACACGATAATCACTTTTTATTGGAAAGTATTGTTGCACCAAATAATTGTCACTATTTTTAGTAAAAAAGGATATTGCTTCTTTTTCATTATCTAACTTCTTTATTCCTCTTCCTTTTCTTCCCATAACTGGCTTTGCAATTATCGGAAAAGTCATCCTCTCAAATATTTTTTTCCAGCCTTCTAATTTGCTAGCTTGAAAAGTTTCAGGATGATTAATGTCTCTTTCGAATAAACGCATTGCTTGCTTCATCTTACCTCTCACATAATTTTCAGCCAACGTTCGTTCTATTATGATTTTATTTTTGGTGACCAGCATTTCTGCCAATAATTTTGCTTCATAAATATGATCGTTATATCCTCTGAAAATAACAATATCAAAATCACAAATATCATATTCCCCATGCATTGCTTTCATTTTGCCTTCAATAGTTTCAAAGGTAATTTCAGATAACTTAAAAACCAAGGCTTCGTGCCCATTTTTAATTGCAACATCTAACAAATCTTTCGTGTTCCTCGTCAAGGAACCAATAATAGCAAATTTCAATTTATTGTTCATATTGTTTTATTATTCAGTTGGTAGCATGCTTATAAAAGCATTGAAATCTTTTTCTTGCAGTTCTGGATCTTTCAAATCCTCAATCAAACAAAGCCCTGGAACAGAATTCATTTCAATGAAAAATGTCTTTCCTCCTTCGGCAAAGAAAAAATCCAAAGAATATTGTGCCTTTGCGAAAAGTGCTAATTTTGTCACAATTTTTTCCGCCATAGTCCAAACATCTTCTGGAATTTTTTCCAGTGGCACACGCTTTGAAGTTGCACCTTGATGCATATTTGTAAACAATGAACCATTTTGTGCAATACGCGATAGCGCATAAAGAGGTTTATGATTTATATAGGTAATACGAAGATCAGCCAATTCACCTTCCTTTGAAAATCCTGGGATGCCGTTTTCATTTTTAATAAATTCTTGAAGTAGCATTGGATAAATAAAATCATTTTTTAAGATAGTTTCCTTATCTCCAATCACAATTCCAAATCCACCAGAACCTTGCAAGGGCTTGGCTACAATTTTATTGGAAACAATTTTATCTATTGAATTTTTCAATTCATTCTCATTTAAGACAACTAGTGTTTGAGGCATATGCTCTGAAAAAAGTGCATATTGCGAAAGTTTGCTATCCACCATCACACGAAAAAGTGGACTATTGAACATTACAGCTTCTTTGCTCATGGCTATTTTCAAATCAAAAAGATCATGTTCGCGAGCACCAGGAGTTTTATCATAGATAAGATCCGCTTTAATATCTTGCTCGATTTTTTTCCACTGCCCATCTCGAAAAGCCCACGCCTTGGTAAAAACATTTTTCTCTCTGTCATACCATTCCACGCTTGCACGATACATTTGAATATTTTTTTCTAAAGCCAACACATGCCAACGCTCAAAAGCCTTTCTCGTTTGCTCATATGATATCGGAGTTTTAACATTCCAATCATCTCCAGTATAAATAACCACGATATTTTTAAAATCTTTTTGCATAATACCTAAAACCCTATTTATTCACATCAATTAAAAACTTTCCGAGATTTCTTTTGCCAATAATGGCAGCATATTTCAATTCTTCTCGAGTAACAATATTAGCACTAGCATTAACCATGACGCCATCTAGCAGAAATTGAATTTTTACTTTTGGACGAATTGAAACTCCATGCGAAGAATACACTGCAACAAAATCAACAATATCAACATTTTTTTTCAAGTGCTCTTTTCTTAAGCCTTCTTCAATTTGTGATGATTGCTCGCGAGAAAATTCTTTTGGCAATTCTATTGTATTAAAATAATCTATTGCTTCACCAAATCCAAGACTGCGTGCTAACTCAACATCAATAGAAGTTGAAGAAGCTCCTGTGTCTATCTTAACTTCAATTTCAACATTCTGTTCATTTTTTCCAATTATTTTTACTTTTTCCACCGTACCAATAACTTTTCGTCCGGAAATTTCCTCAAGTTCTTCTTCCACTTCTCCTCCAAACAAATCTCGCCCCATGCGCACGCCTTGAGCGGCGGATTTTATTCGTAGGCCTCGTATTCTTTCCAAACGTTCTTTTAATCCTGAAAGATTTGCCACTTGAATAGCAAGCCCGGGACGCGCATTAATTTCCAAAAAAACAGGGCCACGCTCACGGTCAATCGCAACATCAGCGCCAAGAAAACCCATGCCAGAAACTTCTTGAGCCTTCACAGCAAGGAGCAACATGTCTTTCCAATATGGAATTCTAATTCCAGAAAGTAGCATCCTTGTGCCTGGAATATAATCAATCACCTTTCCCTTACCAAGTACAGCTGTGGTTGTTACACCTGTAGCCAAATCGATTCCCACTCCGATTCCACCTTGTTGCAAATTAGCTTTTCCTCCAGACTCTTTCGTTGGAAGACGAAGCATGGCCATCACGGGAACTCGATTAAAAACAATCACACGAATATCAGGAATTCCTTTATACGCATAAGACTTAAATAATTTAAGCAATGTTAGTCGCTCTTCAAAAAAAGCAATGTCTGGCATATTTGCAAGAGAAAAAGCACCATCTAGGATATTTAGGATGTGACTTTTGATATCTTGAACTGTAACTTTTGAACCATCAGACTTTACCCATACAGGTTCTGGTTTTTCATCATCTTGGTTTTTCAACTCTTTTTTTGATAATTTTTTTCTACCATATACAACCATTATTCCACCACCGCCATAACCGCGATTTGGCTTCAATGCAAAACCGGCCGGCAACAAAGACCAGTCGAAATTTTCCAATTCTTCCACTGTTCTTATTTTTGCAAGCAATCTTGGCACAGGAATTCCTGCCTTTTTAAGCATTCTCTTGCTTAAAATTTTGTCATCAGCCAATTTCTTTGCTTTTTTTCGATTGTATGGACGAATGTAATCAAGATTACGAGCATTCATACCCAAAATCTTGCTTCCATTTTTGAAAATTTCAAACATAATATAAATATCTAATTTTCAATAAAATTTATTTCAGATTTTTTAAAACTTCCTTAAAACGCATATACTCATTCAAACGCAAACCATCCCATTTTCCCAAGAAGATATTGATTGGAATAGTAATTAAAATCATCCAAGGAACAGCTACCACACCTTTAATGAGTAATGGCCAACTAGCCAAATAGTATCCCACCAATGAAATAACCAACGTTTCTATAGCTAAAATGATAGCTTCCTTATTTCCTTTTTCAATTTGCGCTGCCACAAATTTTTCCACAATTGTGATCATAATCAAGATTGGAAAAATTGAAACAGAAGCTAATCCTGTACGACGAAATGATCCTCCAGTGCTTAGTAAAAATAAGATAGCAAAAGCAATAATGCTTAAAGTTATAGCTACACGTGGCAAATATAAAATACGTAAACCCTTAAGCACATAGCGCATAAGCATACCAACCAGGATAACTACGACAAATATAAGCACTCCATAGCGAAGTTGCGGAACAGCCAAAAAAGCAAAAGTTACAATAGCTGGAGTATAAATACCAAAAGCCTTAATACCAATTACCTGACGAAAAAAGGCAATCAGGGTAACTACAAGTGGCAACATTAAAAGTAGCACCACTGTTTCAAGCGGCACTCCTTGGGCGATAAAATAACTTATTAGCGGGCTAACATTTTCCATAATATTTCATAGAACATGTAACATACAGCATGTAACATGAACTTGATTCAATAAAATTATTCTTTTTTACTTTGATTGTATATCTATTTATATTTTTGGCCGTTGATTGCGGCAGCAATCAAGAGTTTTTGATCAAGATTTTCGGTCAAAAATGTGCCCAAAATATAAATAGATATACAAGGATTGATTAAACCAATAAGCAAAATTAGCAACCATTTTTAATTTCTCTCATTTTCCTGCTATTTAAATGACACAGCGCAATTGCAATCGCATCGGCCGTATCGTCCGGTTTTGGAATCTCTTTAAGTTTCAGGATATTTTTCACCATTAACTGTATTTGCTTCTTTTCCGCCCTGCCGTAACCAGTCAAAGCTTGTTTGACTTGAAGCGGTGTGTATTCAAATATGTTAACACAAAATCTCTCTAATGTCAAGAGAATTGAACCACGAGCTTGAGAAACTTTCATGACAGTTTTCACGTTCTTGAAAAAGAACAAATCTTCAACTGCAGCCTCTTGGGGTTTATACTTTTCAATTATTTGTTCCAAATCTTTCACAACCTCAAAAAGTCTCTCTGCTGTAGTGTTTTTTGGCGAAGTTGCAATATGGCCATAAGCCACAGGCGTGACACAGCCCTTTGTTTCATCTAAAACAGCCCAGCCCACAATGGCAGTTCCAGGATCGATACCCAAAACCCTCAAGGGTTTTGATGTATCTTGTATTTTGTATCTTGTATTTTGTATTGGCATCGAAAATAATTCAGCTTTAGATTTTAATTTTGCAATTCTTATTTTTGTATTTTTACGTATTTATACAAAATACAAGATACTAAATACAAAATACCGAAATTTATGATAATTTATAGGTTTTAAACTATAAATTATCATAAATTTCTTGCACGTCGTCATTCTCATCAAGTTTTTCCAAAAGCTTTTCGTAGTCTATTTTAGATTCAATATCAAGCTCTGTTTTTTGCACTGGAGCATACACCAATTCAGCGCCTTTCACATCAAGTCCAGACTTATCAAGATTTTCCTTCACTTTTTGCAAATCCTCAACCTTGGTATATACAACAACAATATCTCCCTCAAAAAGCATATCTTCCGCGCCAGATTCAATTATGCTCATTTCAATTTCTTCTGGATCTTTGTCGCCGATAGCAACCGCCACATTACCAACCAATTTAAACATAAATTTCACACCACCTTCAGAAGCGGGCTTTCCGCCTGCTTTTGTCAAAATGCTTCTGATCTCACTATTAGTACGATTACGATTGTCAGTGGCAGTCTTAATAAGCATGGCCACATTGCCAGGACCATACCCTTCATAAATTATTTCTTCGATTTCTGCACCATCCTTAAGTTCACCTGTTCCCTTTTTTACAGCCTTTTCAATGGTATCCTTAGGCATGTTTTCATAGCGCGCACGATCAATAGCCATTTTCAATTTGAAATTCATTTCAGGATCGCCACCACCCTCCTTGGCTGCAATTGTAATAAGACGGCCATACTTTGTGAAAACACCCGCTCTTTTGGCATCATTAACACCTTTTCTTTGTTTTATCCCCGCCCAATGTGAATGTCCTGACATATTCGTAGAACGTGGAGCGTAGAACGTAAAGCGTTTAACCTTCGTTCCGCAATCTACGTTTTCATTAATACTAATTTTTTCGCGTTTCACGTTTTGCGCTTATTTTAATACTAGCACTCTAAACTTTAGATTTCAAGCCAAAAACTTTGACACCGAAGACTTTTGCGCCTAGGATTGTCTTAGTTCCCAATTAAAATAAATCCCATCAAGAGGAGGTTTCCATATGTTTGAATTTATTTTTGACTTGTTCAAGAAAGAAGGCGCCCGTCGTTACTATTGCTGCGAATGTCATGAAACAATCCACGCCGACACTAAACCAATTTTTTGCCCTAAATGCAAAGCAAAGGAAAATAAAATTGCCTTACTCTCATTGGCTCCTTCTAATCACACTAAGAAAAAATAACTGTTTGATAATATCAAGCAAACCAAAAGACTATAGGAATCTCTATAGTCTTTTTTCATTTCACTTTAATTTCAGGAAGCAAATCCCAAATAAGCTCAAAAATTAATTTCAAAGTATTATGAATTTCTTGCCCTTCAATAATAAGCCCGATTTCTTCTTTGGCAGACATGAGCGCAACTCGATTGTGACCATACATATTTATCTCTATTGAAAACGGATATTTTTTAGCATCAATCACTTTTGTAAAACGTAGTTGCTCAATATCCTTAGAGATAAATTTTTCTTTGAGCAAAGCTGTGCCAGGAACGATCCCCTTTGCCCATATACCTTTTTCTTTTCTTTTTTTTAAATATCCCATCGCCCAGTCCATGCCAAGAACTTTCATGATGTCATCTGACGCAAATCCTAAGATTTCATTTTTATATTTCAATGTGTCTTCATAAACTTCCTTTAATCCCTCTTTGCCTTCATAAAATCTAATTTTTGGCTTGGAACCGCGAACATTATGAATCGATTGAAGCTGTGGAAGAATTTCTGAAAACAATCTCTCCTTATTTTTCAAATTTCTTTGAATCTTTTCTGGCTCTTCGCCTACAAATAAGCGCTTTTTTCCTTTTGAGGTTTCACCAATAAGGCCATCTCTTTGCAGGTCCATCAAAACATCATAGCAAGTCGTTCTTTTGATGCCAGCTTTTTTTGAAATTTCAATCACAGAGCTTGATCCCAACTCCAAAGCAGCCAGATATACATCCGCTTTTTTGCCATGCAAACCAAATTGTTCCAAAACCTGCTTAATTTCCATATACGCATGTGTCATTCCCGCGAAAGCGGGAGTCCAGGTTATGTTCTTTAAATTCAGGCCTGGATTCCAGATCAAGTCCGGAATGACAAAATTACTTATACACATAGTTATCCCCATTGTGGATAACATGTCGATAACTTCCGTCAACATTATTAGTATAGCATAACTACCATTTTTGTCAATATTTTGCTTAATTTAGGCAAAATATACCTTTTGGTAAATTTCCTTTACTTTATAACTTGACGCTAATTATTGACATTTTACTATTTTGCGAGTATTATACGTTGTTACGATGAATTAGCAAACAATACATTGCAACAAGTTCTTTCCAAGCCAATAGTCGACGGACTTAAAACGAAAAGGGAGGATTTTAAAATGATCAAGTGTGTAAAAAATGGAAACAGCGACGTGGCTGAATATGTAATCAAGGAATACAAAGTTAGTCGCGGTCTGTGCTTGTCAATGGATTATCAACTATATGCTCCAATTCCGCGCGATATATTTGAAATTACAGATCAGCTCGAATGGCCCGACTATGAGAATGATTCTTATCCTGTTTTGGAGCCTGGAATTTATATGGTAGTCGAACACATCGGTTGGATATGGGATGATTATTATCCAATTATAATATCAAAATATGAAAATGGGGCCTGGGGGAAAAATATTTCCATAACCATTGCCATTGATGAAAACTTTGAAGCCGGCAAAGGTGCCATGATTGACTGGCGAGGAACCAGGTCCACAAGCATTCAATATGATCTCCCCCTATAAAACCTTAGCCATCGTAAAATTACGATGGCTTTTTTATTTGAAGAAATAATTCAGTAGAAGATTTGCTTGCACGTTTAAGGATAACAACGTATTTCTCAAAAATACAACCGCATAATGTTTATGTTCATAATTCTGTTTGGTAAAAAAATATTGCCCATCAAATTCGTGTAACATTCTTATATCTGTAATCTGTAAAATATTTTTCAATAATTCTATTTGTATATTATTTTTCAAAACCCACTCGGGCAGTATATATTTACTTTCTACTCCAAGAACATTTTCTTTTGTTGCTTGCTCTTTCTTAATAATATCGTGCAGAATATTATTTTCAACTTTTGCATTAATTGCATTTTCTGAATTCTGCTTGATGGACTTTACAAACTTGATAGACTTTTGACTTAATACCCATTCCCAGCCACCTTTAATTTTTCGATAGATTTCATCTTCTCCAATTGAACTTTTTCCGTGATCATATTCTGCCTTGCTAGCAACTTTGCCATCAGGATATCTAAGTTCTATTTTGGAAGCCTTGTTGTTCAAAGCGAAACTTGAAAATTTCCTCGTGAGTTCTTTGAATTTATTTTTTTCAATAACAAGATCTGCATTTATCGGATGATTAACAAGATTTTTTATCCCAGTGGCCACGCTCCAGCCTTTTAGGTTTATTTTCTTTTTTGATTTATTTTCAATTATAATAGATTCACCAATGGAATCATTGCCAACAGGATTTGCCTTAATTGAAATAATTGAAACTTTTGGATGTGGAAAATTTTCAACTTCAACCGTAAAATTTTTGACAACATCCTCACTGCCGTCTGACAATTTCACGCTTGCTTCAAATTTACCTGTTTTTTCATATTTATGTTTTGTTTTGGCAAGATAACTCTTGTGTCCATCGCCAAAATCCCAAACGACTTTCACTTTATCGCCATCCTTATCGCTTGTTGAAATTGAAAAATAAGCATAGGTTTTTGCAAAAACCTCTTTGTCCTTCTTTATTGTTCCATATGGCTCATTATTGAAAATATTTTCACTGCCAGGTGTCAAAAACTTGCTCCAACGCCAATGAGAGCCATCATAATTATATGATTGACCTTCTTTTGCACTTGAATATTTAAGAGTGATAACATCGTCTCCACTGGGATTGCGCAGCCAAACTGTTTCAGTTCCAGTATCATTAAGCTCTAGCACGCATTTATTTTCAGGATCAGCTTCTATGAATAACAATTTTTCAGCATCAATGTTTTTACCATTAAGCAAACATTCATGCTTTCCATAGTCAACAATTTTCCAACCATCAAGTGTTATTTTTTCCGTTGAAGAATTAAGTAATTCCACATATTCTTTTTCTCCACTATTTGTATTTGGCTTTGGATAAATCTCATTAAACAAAATTCCGACTGGATATTCAATTTTTGGTTCATCGGCTGGCTTAATGGAATTTTTTGCACCTGGCGTTCCACAATCAATAACATCATCATCTAAATTTTTTGCTTCATAGCAAGTGTGCCAATTGGCTTTTTTTGTCCCATCCCCAAAAACATCCTCGCGCTCCATGGATTTTTTCACTGCCAAATTTTCGCCTGCCAATGGAATACCAACAGAGCCTGCAACATCAATCAAATTTTTCTTATCAATAAACGCTCCATCATACAAGGATATTTGCAACTTATCATTAGACAAGGAAACTGCAGTATTCACAACATCTGGATTAATACCTAGGATTGAATTCGCATAATCATTTGAATAATTTGCTATAAGAAAATATCCTCCAGCTGAAATGCTTTTTCCTGCTGGAATTTCAAGCATCAAAATCTCTTCTCCATTTGAAATTCTACTAATATTCCAACCACTTAAGTCTATTTCCCTGTCAGTATTATTAAATAATTCAATAAACTCATCAGCAGAAGATAGCGAAGATCCAGACCATAATAACTCATTAATAATTACCTCTCCATTATTTGAGGCATTAGTTTTTTTGATAATAATCCCACAAAGACAAAACAGTATCATTATTGAAAGTAATAATATTTCTTGATATTTATAATATTTTTTTACCCGTAGCACTAAAAAGCTACAGGTATTGTATCGCTTTTTTGTTTTCACCCGAAATTTTTCTCCTGCTTGTATTTTAAATAATATCTACCTATTCTTCTATTTTTTCTTTAAGCATTTCTCCAAAGTTTTCTTCTTTGTCCTCTTCTATCTTTCTTTGAAGACTCATGATGATATTTTTTACCTCATATGGATCAGATACGGTGCGAAACAAAAATTCTTCATCTTCTCCTGCGGTTTGAACTTTAACATCACCATAATTTATTATTGTTGGCAAAAATCCTGCCACTTCCGTGGTAATATCTTGAATCTTTGAAAATCTAAGTTCGCTCACAGTTCGTGTAAACATGCCTTTTTGTTCAATATTAATAATTCTCTCCGTGGTGATTATCCATATATCGAAGTAATAATCAACCCATATTAAAAAACTATACACCCAAATTGCTAACATAAAAAAGTTTTCCAAAAATGCAACAAGTTGCCTATATTGATTATTGAAAATTTCAGGAAAAAGAATTGGCAAATAAAAAATACCTGCAACAAAAAATATAGCTATAACAAAAACTGCAAAAAACTGTTGCAAAAGATAAAACCAATTACGATGAATAACTCTTACGATATTTTCTGTTTCGTGAAGATCCTTGAAATGAAATTTTGAAAAATTATCCATTATTTTAATATCCCAGCAAAAAGCTGATTAAAATCAATTAAGCCAAAAAGCACAAAATTAGTAAACAGAAGAACACTCGCCACTGGCACAAAAATAATAAGCATCATCATTTTTGAAAAAGTCGAATAGGAATAAGAGACAATATGAAAAACAATAAAAAGACTCATCAAAGACATCGCAAAAAAGACCAAGTAATATAAGATTTGAAAAATCAATGTCAACATATAAATTTTTTTGCTTTTTTATTTTTGTTTCAAGTTCTCCTTTATCTTCATTATCCTCCTAAAAATAGTTCCAAGCAATAGCTTAGATTAATTTGCTTTGATGATTTTCAGGCATATCGATTCCCATGTGCAAATAACCATGCTCTGTCACCATGCGCCCACGTGGAGTGCGAGTAAGAAATCCAAGCTGAATCAAAAATGGCTCATACACATCCTCGATGGTCTCAATTTCTTCAGAAGTGGCTGCTGCAATAGTTGAAATTCCCACTGGTCCACCATTGAATTTTTTAATAATAGTTTCCAAAATAAATCGATCTGTTGGTTCAAGGCCAAGTGCATCAACATCCATCATATCCAACGCTTTACGTGCAATTGCACTATCAATAGTTTGATGGTCATTAATTTGAGCAAAATCGCGTACACGCTTAATAATTCTATTTCCTACGCGAGGAGTTTTGCGACTAGAAACAGCTATTTCACGTGCTCCACTATCCTCCAAAGAAATTCCAAGAATTTTTCCAGAGCGATGAATGATGCTTTTCATTTCATCTTCATTATAAAATTCCAAACGATGAATTGCTCCAAAACGATTTCGAAGTGGATTAGAAAGAGCGCCAAGTCTGGTTGTGGCTCCAATTAGGGTGAACTTCGGCAAATCCAGTTGCAAGGTTCGAGCTGATGGACCTTTGCCAATGATCACATCCAATTTGTAATCCTCCATAGCAGGATAAAGCACCTCTTCAATCAGCTTATTAAGCCTATGAATTTCATCAATAAAAAGCACGTCGCCATCTTGCAAGTTGGTCAAAATAGAGCCGAGATCTCCCACTCTCTCAATAGCTGGACCAGAAGTTACTTTAATGTTCACGCCCATCTCTTTGGCAATAATATGTGCCAAAGTTGTTTTGCCAAGTCCCGCAGGACCATATAAAAGCACGTGCTCGATTGATTCTCCTCTTTTTTTGGCAGCATCAATAAACATCTGCAAATTTTTGCGAATTTTTTGTTGTCCCACATATTCACTAAGACGCTGTGGTCTAAGCGTATTATCCAAACTAACATCTTCTTCTTGTTCTTCGGAAGTAGTAATCATAAACATTAATAGAGAATAGAATGCTTTATATTAGGCAAACGAGCTCTTTTTGAAACAAATACATCACTTAAACGTATTATAATTGTAGCATGTCTACGCATTTAGTCACGCTATATTTTTGCTTGATATCATAGGTCATATATTGCCTTAATTTTAGTCGCTTGACAAAAAAACAAAGCTGTGCTAAACTCGGTAATCGAGTGACCAAGCTCCTAAAAAATATTTGTTTTCATTAACCTGTAGACAGTTGGTGGCTCCTATCTTTTGTCATCAATATCGGTTGCTTTTTTGTCCAGACATGGGTTAGGCGGTTTCGGCTGCGTAACACCTCGACACTGCAACTTCCCCGGGGGATCAATCTCCTGGGACTTGTCTACAGATTAATGAACACAAGTTGCACTTGTTACCGAAAAAAAACCTTTCCGCTTAGCGTGGAAAGGTTTTTTTGTTTTTTTGGCTATATTTTTCTATTTGAAATTACACAACTCTATCAACCTCCTCCAATGATGTTTCCCCTTCGAGCACTTTTAATAAGCCATCTTGTTCCATGGAAATCATTCCATCTTCCATGGCTTTGTCGCGAATTTGTCCAGCAGAAGCTCCTTGCGTGATCAATTCTTCAATATTACGATCAACAACCAAAACTTCACTAATCGTCGTTCTTCCTTTATATCCAATATTTTTACATTTGTCACAACCATTAGGCTCAAAAACTTTTTCGAAAGACGGCAACACAATTCCTGATTTTTCAGAGATGTTTCCGAGAACTTTTTGCATGTTGGCAATTTCTTCTTGAGTCATTTGTCTTTCTTTTTTGCAATCACAAAGTTTTCGTACTAGGCGCTGTGCCATCAAAGCGTTTACTGCTGTTGCCAAATCATCGCTACGCACTCCCATATTTATAAGTCTTTGAATTGATCCTGCGGCATCGTTAGTATGAAGTGTTGAAAGAATTGAGTGTCCAGTAAGCGCTGCTTGCACAGCAATGTTGGCAGTTTCTTCATCGCGAATTTCACCAATCATCATAATATCAGGATTTTGACGAAGCAGGGCGCGCAAAGCTGTCGCAAAAGTATAGCCAGCATTTTCATTGACCGATGTCTGCAAAATTCCATCCAATTGATATTCAATAGGATCTTCTACGGTGATTATTTTCACCTCTGGATTATTCAAAACCTTCAGAGCACTATAAAGCGTGGTTGTTTTTCCAGAACCTGTTGGACCAGTTGTGAGAAAAACACCATTTGGTCTTTTTGTTTCAACCAAAATCTTTTCCAAGTTTTGTTTTCTGATTCCTAATTTTTCAAGATCCAGTGCTACTGATGATTTATTTAAAAGTCGCATTACAACCGTTTCCCCATATCCACCCAAAATTATAGACACGCGAACATCAGTTTTTATTTCAGTAATATTTTTATATGGCTTATCAAGTGCAATAGAAAAACGAGAATCCATCACGCCACCTTGAACTTCTGTTGAAAATCCACTCAAAAATTTAATACTTCCCAAAAGGCTCGGGTATTCATTAAGTGGAATTTCTGCAATCGTTTGCAAGATACCATCCATACGATAACGAATTTTCACGCTTTTTTCTTCAGGCTCAATATGAATATCACCAACACTCAAGAGTAAGCTGCTAGCAAAAATATATTTAGCACTGTCTTTTTGATTTGATTTTACAATTAAATCTCTAAGCGTTTCCATTGAAGACATGTTGGTTGAAACTAATTCCATGTCTTCCTCGGTGATGTTTATTGCGCGTGACATTGATTGCGCCATCAATTTTTCATAGATTTCTTCCAAAAATTCAGTTTGCCCAGTTGCGCGCCACACCTCTTCCATTGAAGTGAGTCCGTCTATAGCCTTGAGAATTCCATCTTGTGCCATCGTTATCATTCCATCTTCCAGTGCTACTTGAGTAATTTCTCTTTCTCCGCCCATTTCCAAGATCAATTTTTCAATATTTTCACTAATTGTCAGCACCTCAAAAATTCCAATTCGTCCTTTAAAACCAAGCCCGTGACATTTATCACAGCCAACAGGACGATATAATTTTTCAATTGTTTTTGGAATTTCTATTTTTGATTTTGGAGAAATAATGGAAAGTATTTTTTTAACACTATCACTAGTTTCTCGTGCCGGCACATATTCTTCCTTGCAATGCTGACAAAGTTTTCGCACAAGACGTTGGGCAATAAAAGCATTTACTGAAGGTGCAATCAGATTAGGCTTGACTCCAAGTTCAATAAAGCGTGGAATCGAAGCAGGAGCATTATTAGTATGCAATGTTGAAAGCACAAGATGGCCAGTTAACGCAGCATTAACTGAAATATCAGCTGTTTCGTCATCGCGAATTTCACCTACCAAAATAACATCTGGATCCTGACGCACCACAGCGCGAAGTCCTTCTGAAAAAGTATAACTGCCGTCCTTAGAAACTTGTGTTTGAGAAACGTTTTTCACTTCATATTCAATCGGATCCTCAATTGTGATAATCTTTGTTCCTTCAGTATTGAGCTTATTAACCAAGGCATATAGTGTCGTTGTTTTTCCACTACCAGTTGGGCCAGTTGTCAAAATCATTCCATGAGGTTTTTCGATCTCTTTTTGAACACGATCGTAAGCCAGCCCTCTAAGACCCAAGTCTTCAACTGAAAGCATGACATCTGCCTGACTTAAAACTCTCATCACGACAGATTCTCCATGATTTCCAGGAATAATATTAGTTCTGATGTTGATCTTGCCATCTTCCATCATCACAGAAAAATGACCGTCTTGAGCGATATCTCGAATGTTAATTTTCATTTTGCTCATCATCTTAATACGAGACAAAATAAAATGATAGGTGTCCGTTGGAAATCTTCCAACATCCTGAAGAACTCCGTCGATGCGAAAACGCATTCTAACATCCTCTTCTTGTGGTTCAAAATGAATATCACTAGCTTTCATTTTTACAGCCCCTGCCATGATAATTGAGATTATTTGAGAGGTAGGAATTTCTCTAATACGTTTTTTGAGGTCTAATAAGCTACCGAATTCTTTTTCAAATTTTTCCAAAGCCTCTCCAGATAGTGTTATTTGAAGTGCATCTAAATTTTCAATCAATGGAACATCAGAATATTTTTTCCATATTTTCAACAACGACGTATTTGAAATTACATATAAATGGGCAATCCAACCATTTATTTTTTTAATATTTTCTATAAATTCAAGTGTTTCTTTATTTGCAGGGTCAGCAATTCCCATGCGCAATTCTTTACCATTTTTCTGAAAAACACACACCCTAAATTCACGTGATTCCTGTTCATTAATAGTGCGCATATCATCAATGCCCACAGGAAAAACGTTCAGATCAACATATGGCAAATCATATTCATTGGCCAATTGAGAAGCGCGCTCCTCTTCTGATTCACTTCGCATATGCTTCATGATCTTGCCAGCTTGCTCATCTTTTTCAGTAGAATGTGCTATTTGTTTGTGTGATATTTTTACCATATTCTTCGTGGGACATGCAGCACATAAAATGAAGCATGTGTTAATCTTTTATATTTGTTTTATTGAAACTTTGATACTTTTATTTTACTCTATTTTTCCTCATTGAGCAAAGAAAAAAACTAGTTCAAACTAGTTTTAAAAACTATTTAAATAAAAAATTTTTTATTATGCCTGTAGCCCTGCTCGCAATTTTTCTACAATGTTTTTTCCGGCTTGGGTAGTATCATCTGATTGCTCACTAAACTCGCAGACATCGCCAATAACTTTAACTTCGAGAATTTCAGCAATTTTTTTTGCTTGATCATTACTAATACACTTAATAATTCCCCGTACCTCTCCAATCGCTTCGTTATAGAGCACCATAAAAATCTTGCCAGCTGAATAATTTTCTTTAACTTTATCCAGGATAAATGGCACGTCAGCTGGCTTGCTTCTGCTCTGCACGAAATCTTCCAAGAATACTGGCGCCCAAGCAAGTGCAATATCATCCTCCCAATAAAGACGAGCCATCACTCTACCCCAAAGTTTAAGCAAGTGCAGTGGTTGAGTCTTATACAAATAACGAATAATCTTTTGTTGATCTCCGCCTTTTCCCATCAGCATTGCCCCAATATGAAGTGACTTTGGCGTAGTATTTTTTTTCTGAAAACTATTTGTTGCGTCAATAATTCCAGTCAGCAAGCTTTCTGCCATTGTTTCATCAAGCTGTTTTTCATTAATTTTTGCAATCATATCAGCAATTATTTCCGAGGTTGAGGATGCTGTAATGTCAACAATATTTATTTGTCCAAAATTATCGTTTTCCGTATGATGATCAATATTAACAACTGGTACTTCATAGAAAATGTCAGGATTTTCTTCATATACTTTACCCAATGCTTCTTTATCAGGACTTCCAAGCACAATCACAAGATCATATTTGAATTTTGCAGGAATAAATGAGAAATCGCGTGGATCAATTGATCCTTTTTCTGGTGTAATAAAAATCCTAAGTTCATCTTCAACTCGTTCCGTGCGGACATTAGTAATTTTATTAAATTTAGTATTGAAAGCCAAAACAAAATCGCGTGCTCCCGCCAAAGAATCAATAATATCTTCAGGCTTTGCAAGAAAAGCAAATCTTTCAACATAGCGTTCATCGCTTGGAACAACAACCGTTGCTTGAATGTTGTTTTTTTTAAGAAACGCATACGTTGCCCAAGCACTTCCAATTGCATCGCCAGAAAAATCTTGCGCCATAAAAATAAGCGCGTGCTTTGCGGTTTTTAAAACATTTTCAAATTGTTGTGCTGGGTCCAAACTCATGTCTAGTTATTTTTCAATTCTCAAATTAATATTTGTGCAATTTTTATCACATCGACTAAGTAATATAAAGTAGCAATAATTTATAGCAATGTCAATAAAAGCTTGACAACGAGCCACTTTGGGAGCATAATATGAAGTCATATTGGCACTAGTACATTTCAAAAATAATAGTCCGCTGGAGGGTTATCATGAAAAAAATATTTATTTTAATGATTGCATTGCTGTTGTTGATGTCGCTTTATGGTTGTGGAACTATAACAGGTGCAGCAATTGGTGGACTAGCAGGCGGACCAAGAGGGGCCGCAATTGGTGCGGTTGCTGGTATGGCCCTTATTGATGCTCCAATGATTTCAGCTCAACAAAGAAGACCTTACTACCCTCCCACTCAAAATTGTTATCGTGATCAATGGGGAAGAGAATATTGTCAGCAATCATCGCGGGTTTTTTACAATAACCCACCTTTTTATCCCAACTATCCTTGGAGATATTGGTACACCGATCAATCACAGCCAGGATTTGTTTTTTTCTTCGGTAACGATGGTCGAAATCATCGCCATCAAATGCAAAGACAAGGTTTCCAGAAAACTCATAAATATAAAAGAAAGCGCCAATAAAAGTTTTTATTTGAGGACATTCAAAACATTGAATGTCCTTTTTCATTTCTTCAATCATTCTTTACACTTTTCAAATTAAGCCTTAAGCTTTGTTATATGATACAAGAATTTACAACAACATCAGCTATTCAAACAAAAAAACTCGGCGAAGTTCTTGCTAGTGAACTTCGTGGTGGAGAAATTATTTGCCTTGCTGGCGATCTTGGTGCAGGAAAGACAACCTTCACGCAAGGATTATTGAAGGGATTGAAAATCAAAGGACCCTATACTTCCCCCACTTTTTCAATAATTAAAAAGTATGAGAAAAATCTCAAATCCAAAATCTCAAATCTCAAATCTTTTGAAATTTATCATATAGACGCATACCGGATTAACGCTAAAGATTTACTAGAGCTTGGATTTACTGATTTTACCAAGCAAAAAAATTCCATCACTATTGTAGAATGGCCAGAAAAAATTAAAAAGTTAATTCCTACCAACGCACTATGGATTAACTTTGAATGGATAAATGAAAAAGAAAGAAAACTTATCTTGTCATCAAAAGGAAAATGAAGATTCTTCACCAATACCTCTAAATCCACCTTTTCCATAGGTTTTTTCCATGATACGTGCGATTGGTAATAATTTTCCAGAAAAATAGGCTTCTGCAAACATTTGAAAAACATCCTCACTTGAAGAAAACGTTTCCCTATTTTTTTCATAGATATGATAAAACATTTTCATAGTCTTTTCGTGTTCTCCTGGATATGCAACTCTAGCACTAGTTTTTGTCTCATTGTTTTCATCCACATATTCATATAAAACTGGTGGAAAATTTTCACCACCTTGATAGATATTTTTTAATATCCAAATTTCATCCTGAAACAAAGGGCTTTTCTTCATGGCACCATGAAAACGATTTGTAAGCTCCACCGTAACAGCTTCGTTTATAGCATTAAAAAATAATTTATTCTCATCTTCTTTTGATACTACTGACAATCCAATTCTCTCTAAGGCAATGTTAGCGTATCCATCACGATCTCCTGATTTTATACTCATTCTTCCGAAACCAAAAAGATGCATTAATTCATGAAATGTTGTTTCAGCTAAGGCTGTTTTTGAGATATTATTATCTGCCAAAACAACCACACATTGATTTCTTTCAAGAGAAACGCCTAGTGGCGACATATTTGGAAAAATATTTTTGAAAAATTTTTCATTAACAAGTCTAATCAAGTCAATTGATGTTCTAGCATTTCTTTTTGAAAAATTTTCTAAAAATTTATTTGTCTCTTCAATAACAAAATTCAAAATCTCTTGTTGCTGCGGTGTTTTTTTCAATTCATATTTAGACAAGAAATCTTTATATCTTTCTTGACCATCGCGTATTTCACGATCTTCCAAGTCTTTTTTGAGATTTTCAAATTTCTTTTGAGATAAATCATTAGTCTTTCTGACAATTCTATTACCCTCTTGTCCATCTGGCATTTTTAAAAAATTTCCTTCCATATGATTATCAACTCCTAGTTTATTTTTTATAATTCAACACCTTACAATTCTACCTTATTACGTTAAAAATAAAAAATAGAAAAAAAGCGAATAGCAATAATATGCCTCCGCTTTTACTTTGTTCAATCTTCAATAATCAAATTCCTCCAATTCCTCAATGAAGAATCTTTGGAAATCTTGATTGTTGATTTTATATGATGCATTAAAATTAAATTCGCGTCGACCGCCACACAGCCCTCTTCCTAATGACTGCGTCAGTCTTGCACTAATACGCACATATGTGTCTTTGCGATCATGATCAACAATGATGCAATCACTCTTGGAGATCTCATTCGCAACTCGAGTACAGCACGTTCCAGCTTGAAACAGCCATCCACCTT
Source organism: Candidatus Moraniibacteriota bacterium (assembly GCA_038318455.1). Taxonomy (GTDB): domain Bacteria; phylum Patescibacteriota; class Minisyncoccia; order Moranbacterales; family GWC2-37-73; genus UBA12068. Next base: position 4,228 of record JBBQCF010000010.1, on the reverse strand, counting down.
CTTCATTGGCAGAAGTCATAATGACTTCGCCATCTCTATCCTTAAGCAGTAGACTTGTCTCAATTGTTGCAACCCTGCCATCATCATCTTTGGCGACAATCAACATTTTTGTACCATTCTTGAGTGTACATCCAATGAAGTATGCTCTCGTTAAAACCTTTGTAGCTTTCTTTTTTATCATTTTTTTCTCCTCTCTTTTTTGATGTTGATTTATGCTTCCATTTCATTCAATGAATTAAACACTGATGGAATGTTGATGGGATTCCAGCTAAGTGCCTGCTCTGAACGAAACTTTGGCAGTGGATGTGGTCCCCAGACTTCATAATGATAGCCATCATCCCTAGCTTGCAGAAGCCATGTCAGCACTATGAGATCATTCTCACTAACCGTGCCATGAACTTCTTCCACGAATTTAGGAGTAACTATGAGTGCTCCCCATGAAGCAGCATAGTGTTTAGGTAGAACTTCCACTTCATCTGCTGTGCGATGCATTGCACTGTTCCTGTGAACAAGCAAGCAACGCATTCCAGCTGTTCCATACGTCGATGTTTGCATAATTACCACCAAGCCAAGCTTGGTCTTAACAATTGTTCCAATTCGCATAACCACATCTCCTTTTTTTTTGTTTTTATTTTCCCTCATTTTTAAAAAAACATCTTCTTCCTCTAAATCCACATTAAAAAAAATATGGACTTGGAAAAAGCTTGGAGTATTACAATGATTTGCAATACTCCAAATTTAATCTTCGTTGACCTCCACGATGATTAGTAAGGAGTGCTCTATTAAGGTTAAGCACACAAAACCGAAATGATTTTCAGATAAGTTTTGCCAACTTATCCCGAAGACCATGCGCCCTAGTCATGTATGACAGTGGGCGTTTGCCGGCAATAATTTGATCAAAAATTCTGACCAATTCATCGCCCGTGTACAGATGTCGAGACCCATGAACAGGGGCCGCCAAAGAAATCATTGCCCTGTATTGATCCAGGTTTTTGACCTCTGACAAATTTGCATCAACCATGATTTTCATACCAACCTCCATTGCTGCCTTTCTTGCAAAGCAAGATAAGGACTTACGTCAGTGATTTTCGTTGCCTCGAGAACAACGCAAATAACATTGTGATTGATCAAAAAATTCTCCTAGAAAATTACAATTGAAAAATAATAATTTTCATGAGAGAGGCAAAAGAAATTTTTCTTTTGCCCTATGTTAACAGTTCAATTGAACTGTAATTTTTGCAGACAAATGAGAGTGTGCGCCTCTCTTTAAGTTTCAAAACTACCCAGTAAAAATACCTGTTACGAGCGGCATCATACTGGAAATAATTTCGAAAGTCTCTAAGCGGTTTGTCATCCGCTCAATCTGAATTGGAGTGATCAACTCCTTCTTCTGGGCTTCATCAGAACTTGGCCCTTTATTGGTAATCAACGCTCGGCGCTGACATACCAGCCTGATGCACACTCACCAGGACTTTTGTTGAGATTAAAAGCGCAGAATCAACGGCGCGAGAAACCTTTCAGAAATTCCTGCAAATATACTTCTCCACCGTGTTCCTCTTCACGATTGACTGTGCAATTAGGTAAAATTCTACCTAATGCCAGACCAACCATAAATGGAGAAATGTCAGCAGGAAAATTGCCAGAGCCACCAGCTTCAGCGACTTTTTCCAAAATTGCACCAGCACATTGCCTTGATATTCCATGTTGCTGACACGCTTTTGATTTTGCATTAAAATCAACTGCGCATACGACACAACCAGAGCAATGAACACCTTCTCGATTTCTCATAACTGACTCCTTTTCGGTTTTTTATTGTCCCTCTCAAAATCAACTTTAAAAAAAATTAATTTTGAGAGAGACGCAGAAAGAGAACTTTGTCTCCCCTACGACCTTTGTAAAGCTTGAGTGTACGGATCACTCATGGTCTGCGACGAAGGATATATCCCGCCACGATTCCATGAGCTACCCCGCCGATATAGAGGGCTAGTGCATATGCAGTGGGCATCTTGTACCCACATACTATGCAAAGCGCTCCAGCCACTACGAGCAGTGTTGCGATAAAATAGTTCATTATCTCACCTCCTTTCTTTTTTATTGTCCCTCATACATGCCAACTTTGGCTTAAAACGAGCATATATGAGGGAAAAATTGTTAAAGTCCAGTCGTGGGCCGACAGCGAATCAAAAACCATGGCTAATCATAAAATATAGCATGGAAAATAGTTAAAAGAAAAATTTGCTTTAATTAAGTCATTTTATGCAGATATGTGGCCAAAAATATTATGTGCCAATATGATAATGAGACTTAGAAGCTCTCCAAAATGCCGACGTTCCCTTGTTTGCCCTATTCCATGAATATCTCCTACAAAGTTGCGCACATTTCAGTGCTTTTAACTACCTATCTTTTTGAGGAACTCGCTGCCTGCTTTCTTAGCATGACTACGTAGTATATAGTATGAAATGGGTTTTGTCAAGTGTCTTTGACAAAATAAAGTAAATTATTTTATTTTTGCTTTATTTAGAGCCATTTCTTTGTTTATTTTTGATATGTTTTACCAACATATTTCAAGAGAAAAACAGTCATTTTTGACTAAAAAATAGTGTTTACCCTAAAAAACAGTTATAATTCAAATATAATCAAGCATAAAAGGCACTATCCTTATATGCACAATAAATTTAGTTGGGAGCTATTGACAAAACTCTTATAATCTGCTAGACTGTTTTGTAACGTTAGTTATTTAAAAAAAGATAATTCAGGTTTTGAAGTTAACCTCTAACTGCCAGTACGGGCCCTATTGAAAGGGGGTGAGAACATGGGTGACTTCTAACTCTGCTAGCCATATCAATATGGCAGAAGTCATCTAATTTCATTAGCAGATAACAAGAAATAAAACACGAAGGAGAACTATCATGGGAGATGCAGCTATTAAAAGATTTTAAGAAAAATTTCCAAGTTTGCAAAACAAAAAACCCTGAAACTAAAAAGTTTCAGGGTTTTATTTTTTATAATTTATTTTTTACGATATTTTATAGCACCTTCAAAGGCAAGCTTTAATATTGCTCCCATTGTTTTAGCGATTTCCTTGTCCTCAATAATTATTCCAACTAATCGATTATCCAGTGAGGCAATGCGAACTTTATCTCCATAAACAGCCACGTCACATGTAATATCATATTCCTTTAATGGAACTTTTATCCGATCAGCATAGTCCAATGCTGGCAACTCGCCATCCTCATATGTATAAATGACTTTTGATTTTATTTGCTTCACATCTCTTGTTTTTGCCCACTTTCCACGATCTTCATCTGTAAAAAAATTCATTATATTGTCAACTGAATAAGCCATATATACCAAATCATGACTGTCCTTAAGAACTTCCCCGACCATTGTTTTAACGCCTTCCTTACCTTCATAATATTTAACAACTGGCTTGTCTTTTTGCTTATTATTAAGAGACTGCAATTGTGGCAACAATTTCTGCAAGGTTTCTTTTTTCTTTTCAATATTTTCTTTCTCCTGTTCCAATATTTCAAGCAAGCGCTCTGGGTCAGCAGCAATAAAGTATTGTTTTTTTCCTTTATAAAAACTACTCATCAATCCTCTTTGCATGAGCGCATCAATGATGAAATAGGCAGTAGCGCGGTTGACGGCTGCCTTTTGAGCGACTTGTTGTACCGTTGATTGACCAAGTTCAAGAGAAGAAAGATACACTTTCACCTCTTTTTCATTTAATCCAAGGCCTAAAAGTTCTTTTTCCAACATATTTTTGAAAATTATTTTAAAAAGTGTCAACCTCTTTAAACATTTTAGCACAAAATCATAACTTTTGCAACTATTGACAATAATAACAAAAAAAATAGCGACCAAATTTGGGCGCTATTATAGTTCCACATTAATCAAGCACAATTTCACTTGCTGCCAGCCAAGAATTCATCTTTGCTATTTTTAATAATCTAAAATTTTCTCTAGTACTGTCTTCCAGAATTCTGCGAGCATTTCCAACAGCTTCTTCCGTTTCAAAGAATTGTTTTAACTTTAAAGAACAATTTATAAATTCCATTTCACATTTCTCCTTTCTGATTTTTTAGTTTACCTCAATATCAATATGTCTGACTTCGGGAATTTCTTTTTTTATTTTTTCCTCAACTTCATCAATTCTCGTTCCAATCATGCGAGGAACACGATCGGCATAGTCCACACAAAATCTTAAAAAGTCACTATACTCGTG
>JBBQCF010000009.1:0-26899 GCA_038318455.1 Candidatus Moraniibacteriota bacterium | reverse complement strand
TTTCCTTTGAAATACGCTTTAAAATAGCCACCATTAAATATTTTGGCGGCTCAATTTCATGCTTATTATTAAAGATGTGCTTAGCTTGTTTTTCCATAGTATGTACTTATACTACGAAAGCAATGTGTTCTTGGGTGCAGCTGCTATTTTTTGTTTTTCACTATCTGAAAGTGTAGCACTTCGAAGTTGCATAATTCCACGACGATATTGGCTTTTCACAGTATTTATAGATTGACCAAAAGTTTCAGCTATTTCAACCAAAGAAAATCCTTGCATGTGATGCAGAATTGAAATTGTTTGAGTATGCAATGACAGCAATGATAAGAGTTTACTTGCATCGCTACGCGCATCTATTAATTTTAAAATTTCATCAGAATTCAAACTAAGTTCATCTGGCACGTAATCTAAGAAATTACTGCCATCAATTTTTTCAAAAAGTGTAAACGGGATAGCTTTCTTTTTTCTAAGCCAGTCTAATGTAGTGTTTTTAGCAATAGCGTAAATCCAAGTTTTAAATTTTTTACTTTCATCAAAAGTGCCAATATTTTTCCATACCTTAACAAAGACATCTTGTGTGATGTCCTCGCTTGCGCCAGTGTCGCGCGTCAATTGATACGTGAAGTTGTAGATAGGTTTCAGATATTTCCCAATGAGAGACTCCAACGCCTTCTCATTTCCAGACAAAAAATCTGCCACCAATTGCTCATCCGTCATAAAGGCATTATACAATATTTATCCCATTTTTGCATGTGATCATAATAATACGCACCATATGAAAACTAATTTCATTTATCCTTACTGTATTCAGCTCTTTTAATAAGAGTACGCCGTCCACGCCTTTGAGCTTGTGAAGAATTGGCGTCTTTTTTTGCCTTCATTGGGTCAAGACTATTTTTCAATTTAAGATAACTTTCATAGCGTTGCTTTGTGATTTCACCGTTTTTCGCTGCTTCAACAACTTTACAACCCTTATCGAATTGATGATCGCAATTATTAAATTTACAAAGTTTGGCAAAAATTTCAATATCACTAAAAGCTTCAATAAGACCATCTTCACTCGCCCACAAACCAAGTTCGCGCATTCCAGGTGTGTCAATCAATACTCCACCACTTGGCAAAACAATAAGCTCGCGCTTGGTGGTTGTGTGTCTTCCTTTGCTGTCGTCATAGCGAAGCTCATCAATTTTTTGTCTCTCACTACCAAGCAAAGTATTAACCAGTGTTGATTTTCCAACTCCGGAAGAACCAACAAAAACCACACTTTTTCCATCAGTAATCAAATTGCGAACTTCAGTGATTCCGATATTGTCTTTTGCACTTATTAAAAATATTCTTATACCTGGTAATAATTTCTCAACTTCCTTAAGTTTCTCCTCGGCATTATTAATCAAATCAGATTTATTCAATAATATTATTGGCTGGCAATTTCCTTCCTTGGCCATTGCCACATAACGTTCCATTCTACTGATATTAAAATCTCCATCTAGACCTTGCACGATAAAAGCGATGTCGACATTAGCAGCAATAATTTGCTCAGCCACGTCTTCACCTGCACGTTTTCTACTAATTTTTGTTTTTCTAGGTAACACACTTTTAATAATAGCTTTATTTTCTCCTTGTAATTTTTCAATTAAAACCCAATCACCCACTTTTGGATAATCAGCATCGGACTTTGCACTGCGCATAAATTTTCCTTGCACAATTCCTTCCAATTCTCCCTCTTCGGAATATAGCAAATAACCACCCCTGTTTTCCACAGCCACGCGCGCAATATTTTTCTCGTTAATATTTTCTGGCAAAGAATTTTTATACAAATCCCAGCCTAAAGTTTGTAAGTTCATAATATATTCAACAACTTGAGACTATTTTCTTTTAAGGCAACAGTTTGCGAAAGCAAACTCTTAGCGATTAGCCATAGATTCGGCCAAGAAGCGTGCCGAAAAGGAAAATAGTTGAGAGTTGCAATACTTAACTCTCTTTCTTATAGATAAAGCATAGCACATTAGCCATTTTAGCAAAACAAAAACCCTCCGAAGAGGGTTTTTGCAAAAATATCTAAATACGAAGTATTAGTTCATTTTTGAAACGTTAACTGCGTTTGGTCCTTTTGGGCTTTCGCTTACTTCGAACTCAACCTTGTCTCCTTCTTGCAATTCATTGAACTCAATGTTTTGAAGTTCTTTTGCATGGAAAAAAAGATCCTTATCACTTCCTTCTTGAGAAATGAATCCGAATCCACGGTCTGTCAAACGTTTGATTGTTCCTTGGTTCATGGTGTTGTTTGATTGTTTTAGTTAAATGCACGTTTGGGCTGCGCCTTTTTGAAGCTCGACTCTGCTATTGCGAAGTACCTACTATTGCAAATTAATTGTAGCATGCCATAGCTAAAAAGTCAATAGCAATCGGCAAATCTATTTTTCAAGGTCAAGAATCTCATCAATTCTGATTTGCTGAACAAATTCTGGAACATGACTGACAAGCACCATAGCTCCTTCATATCTATCCAAAGCCTCTGCAATAACAGGCAAATGACGGAAGTTAATATGGTTTGTTGGTTCGTCCAAGATAAGCAATCCCGGTTCTTGAAGCACCAAGCGAGCAAAGGCCACCAATCCTTTTTGTCCTTCAGAAAGAGTTCCTACCTTTGCATTAAGCATTTTTTTGTCTATCAAGAATCCACTAGCCACACTGCGCAATTTGTGTTCATCCGTGCCGCCCATAACTTGAGCTAACGATTCATAAACAGTGTCTTCAAAGTTCAATGTTGAAAAATCTTGACGATAATATCCCACTCTAACTCCTTCTGAAATTTTTGCACCTAGAGCTTTTCCGATAGCCAAAGATTCCAAAAGCGTACTTTTTCCAATCCCATTCGGACCAGAAAGTAATAAGTGTTGATTCTTTTTAAGTGAAACATTGGCATCTTTTGGATATGGATGATGGTTAATAACAACAGTGAGTGAAGAAATTTTCAACAAATCTCCGACCAGTTCTGGTTGAGAAGGAATTGAAAACGCCCTGATGGCCTTATCTTCCCTGCGTACATCAACCTTAGCTGCTTCCATTTCCTCGGCTTTGTCGCGCATTTTTCGAGCTACCAGACGCATCTTACCTCCCTTGTTTGCAAAAAAGTTTGCCTTTTCCTTATTAGCAACAATTTCTTTCTCATATTGCGCGTTTTTCATCTTTTCCTTTTCAATTTGATCTGCAATTTCTGCCACCACCACATAATAGTCCCCCAAATATTGTTCCACCTTTTTAGTGAAGATATCCAAATATAAAACTCCATCCGTAAAAGAATTCAAAAAGTCAGCATCATGAGAAATCACAATACAAGTTTTTTGATATGTCATCAAAAAAGCAGTCAAATGTGCAATTCCAGCCTTGTCCAAATTATTAGTTGGTTCATCCAAAATTAATAAATCTGGATTCTGGATAAGAGCTGAAGCCAAAAGAAGACGCGCTTGTTGTCCGCCGGAAAAGGCTCGGATAATCTTATCGTGTGGAGCATGTAAATTCACCACTTCTAAGACAGTATCGATTTTTGGATCGATGTTATAAATCTTTTCATCAAAACATTTTTCAAAGAATTCTCTTACTGTAAGCTCCAAATCCTCTCTCGGAATAACTTGCTTAGCATGGGCAATTTTAAGGCGGTCATCAACAAAAATTGAACCCTCATCTGGCTTAATGGCACTCGTAATTAAGCTCAAGATTGTGCTTTTTCCAGCACCATTTTGGCCCATAAGAGTCATTTTTGTGCCTCGTCTCAACGAAAAAGAAGCTTCATCCAAGATTTGCTTATCTTGATTAAATTCAAAAGAAACCTTATTAAATCTAACTGCGACGTCATTATTTGCCATACCTCTAAAAATAATTTAATAAATAGTCCGCCCACTGGCGGAACTGAATTTATATTTTAACCCATATCATACAAAAAGTAAAGAGCAGGCACTGTGGCCTGCTCTTTTTTGTTTTTTTGTGACAAAAAAATTTATTCCATCAAAGTAAAACTTGATTTTGGAGCTTTGCAAACAGGACAATTCTCTGGTGCATCTGCCAATTCCAATTGACCACAGACCTGACAAACATAATATTTTTGCTCGGCTATATCATTTCCGGCTTCAACTTGACCAAGAGCTTCAGTGAATTGTTTTTGATGAATTTTTTCAACCTCATTAGCACCAATAAAGCCAATTTCTGCCGCTTTTTCACCTTCAGCTTGAGCATCAGCGATGAAACCGGGATACATTGTTTCAATTTCATACGTTTCCCCAGCAATGGCCGCTTTCAAATTTTCCAGCGAATCTTTGATTTCGCCCAGATTAGCAAGGTGCTTTAATGCATGCACAGTTTCTCCTTCAGCCACAGCCCTGTAAAGTTTAGCTAAATTTGTTTTTCCTTCTTTTTCAGCCACTTTAGCAAACGCTAAATATTTGCGATTTGCCTGTGATTCACCAGCAAAAGCTGCTTTCAAGTCTTCTTGTGTTTTTGACATATTATTTTCATTAATAATTACCCTTTAAGCATACATCAGTTATACGCTCCACACAAAAAATAAATTTCTAATCATAAAATGAAGATTGAGATTTTCACTCTTGTTGTCATAAAAAAATCTATCCCTAAAATTATACTACCCAGAATTTTACTTTTTAATTTTTAGTTTGTATAATGACTAGCGAGCTGATAATTTTGTTTATTAAATTAAAATGAAAAAAGTCCACTATCTTTCATCACTGACCACTCTTCGTGGTTTGGCCGCACTTTTAGTAATCCTTCTTCATTTCAACATTTTTTGTTTCGCATTAGCGCCCTGGGATGGCCACCTTGATCAATTCATTCAAAGAGGATATCTATGGGTAGATTTATTTTTTTTGCTTTCCGGTTTTATCATGATGCATGTTTATGCTGAATCATTCAATGATGGTATCTGGAAAAATTTCAAAAAATTCATGCGTGCTCGATTTGCCCGCATCTACCCTCTTCACTTATTTTCCTTTCTTTCCATGGTGGCTTTTTTCTTTTGGTATCGAGCCAATTATGTTCTCTATCCAAATGATTATCTTTATAAGTTTAATGTGCACACAATTTGGGCCAATTTACTGCTTGTTCACTCCATGGGTTTATATAAAATTATTTCTTGGAATACCCCTTCCTGGTCGATTAGCGTTGAATGGTGGATGTATGTGGTTTTTCCTTTTTTGCTTATTCCATTTCGAAAAATCACCAATTGGAAAAGAATTTTTATTTTTTTTAGTGTTGTAACTGGATATTTATTTATAATTTATTATCTTTACCCAATATCATCATTGACAAACGGTGCGCTTGATCCGAGTCTGAAATATAAATTAGACGTAACATATGATTTTGGTTTTTTCCGCTGTTTTTTTGGTTTTCTTTTTGGAATGCTTATTTATGATCTTTATCGCATTGATTTCGGTCGACATTATCTAAATAAAAATAGTTCTTGGATTTTGGCTATGCTTTTTACTGTGACAGTTATGACACTTGCTACTTCTGATTTTATTCCAATCCTTGCTTTTGCTGCTATCATTTTAACAAGTGTTTATGCCGAAGGAGGTTTCAGCCAGAGATTTCTTAATTTAAAACCTTTAATTTACTTAGGTGACATTTCTTATTCGCTTTATCTCATGCATTTGCCCATTATGTATTTCCTTCTCAATTATCTAAAGAAATTTCCATCGATAAAAATGGCAGACATTGGCTGGGCAGCTGCTTGGCTCTATGCCTCAATTTATCTGCTCATTGTTATTCTCGTTTCCACTTTGACTTATCGCTTCGTGGAAGTACCAATGCGAAATAAAATAAACAATAGATCAAATTAGAATTAAAAAAATTCACCTAAGGTGAATTTTTTTAATAAGTAGATAGCAAGGTAAAAGATGGCTTAATTTTGTTTTATGTATTCAATGATTACTTTTTTCCAAACTGCATACCCATATGAATTAGGATGCAAGCCGTCAGGAGCATATTTAAAATAAAGTTCATTATCCTCACCACAAAAATACTGATGTAAATTAATGAATAAAATTTTATTTTGATTTGCCAATGACGCAATCAAACTATTAAGCTGAACAATTTCTTGATTAATCTTTTGGCTATCCAGGTTTCCATACACTAAAATATCTTTATTAACCGGGAGCATGCTCTGCAAATATATTATCGTATCGGGAGATTTTGTTTTGATTTCACTGATTATTTTTTCATAATTAGCAAAAATATAAGAAACATCCCTTCCTCTGATCAAATCATTGGCCCCAATCATTAGGAATAATTTTTGCGGTTTTGATGAAATAATACCATCCAATCTATTCAAGACATCATCGGTCGTATTGCCAGGAACGCCCGCATTATCAATATTGGAAACTCCCATAAGTACATTCCAATTTTCCTGGAAAGTAATACTGTCTCCCAAAAAAACAATCTTACTTGCAGCTTTTACATCTAGTGCATTATATCCAACATACGATAAAAAATATTGCCAGACAGTTTGAGGTTTTTTATAGTTAAACCACATAGAACCACCGATAATTAAAACTAAGCTCAAGATTGTGCCAAGAATTATCTCCATTTTCACATGTTTGTTAGATTTTTTTTTCATTACTTTATTTTAACATTTGTTTTTGTATTTTATCACAAAAAACCAACCCGTTTTATAACATTAATCAATTTATTAAACAAATGGCAAAAACTTTCTGATTTTTGTCATCACAATTCCCATTGCATCCTCGCTAGCCATGATAATTGGATTCATAAATGGCCAAGCTGTCATGCTTGGATGAGCAATATAGTTAAATTTTAGCATTTTTAAAATATTGAGTTTAAGACCAATCGCAAAACTAGCAACTTCCGCAGAAGCTATCACACCTTTTCCGAAAGCTTCATAGCCAACCAAGCGCAAAGTTGGTCCAGCAAAAATAAGTTTTATTTCCAGCGGCTTAGCAACATTAAGATCTTTATATACATCTGTTGTCTGGGCTTTTCCAACCGTTACCCATTTGAATTGTTTGCGTGCTTCATCTTCATTAAGACCAGCCGACGCAAATTCTTTGCCCATAGTTTGAAAAGCAAAAGCTCCCGTGGAACCATTATAAGAAATTGGATATCCTGCAATTTGAAATCCTACAATTTTAGCTTGTTGAATTGCACTGCTAGCCAATTGGCTTGGTCGATTTTCTCCAGTAGGTGCAAAAAGAGGTACACAACAATCACCACAAGCAAAAACGTTTTTCACATTAGTACGCATTTTCGCATCAACAATAATACCGTGCTCATCATATTTGATATCACTTCCTTTGAGCACATCCAAATTTGGCACCACGCCCGTAGCGACAACGACAACATCTGCCAAAATATTTTCTATTGCATCGCCATTTTTAATTGAAACTTCTTTTTTACCATCAACAGTATCCTTGATTTCAACAGCTTCATAATTAAATTTCACTTTCACGCCATTTTTTTCAAGATGTTTAACTATTTTTTGTCCATATTCATGACTTGCGATATTTGTTGAAATCCCAGCTGAATATTCAATCAAACTCACCTCTAAACCAGCATGCTTAAGTGCTCCAGCCATTTCAATCCCAATCACACCAGCACCAATCACAACCGCGCTCTTGGCTCCAATCATTGATGCTTGCACACTTTCAGCATCTTTGCTGGTGCGCATAGTATAAATATTTTTTCCATCAATACCTTTAATTTTTGGTTTCTTTGGAGAAGCTCCTGTAGCAATAACCAAATAATCGTAATCAAAAACATTGCCACTTTCAGTTGTAACTTGTTTTTTTGCAGTATTAATACTGACTGCTTTTTGATGCACAACTTCCACACCATAATCACCTGCCATACTATCAGGCTGTATCGCATCTTTCATTAAGGCTTCACCAGTTAAAATATATGGGGTTGTACAGCGACAATAAATATCCTTCTCGTCTGCCAAAGCAATCGCTGAAAATTTTCCCTTTTTAAGTTGACCAGCCACGATGCCACTAAACATTCCCGCACCTCCACAGCCTATTGATACAATTTTTTTCATATTTGTTTATTTGTGATTATTTATATCCGTATGATAGTTTAACATTTTTCACAAAAAAATACACCTGATGGTATTTTTCGATTATTCAACAAAAACTTCTTGATGCACTTCCCGTTTGACTTTGATCCAATAAGCCGTAATAGCTCCAAGCACAGCAATGGCAGCAGCGGTAATAAAAACAGTATCATAAGCGGATATTTGCGCTTTAAGCGTTATCAGAGCAATTGCCTCTTGAATTATATTTGGATCTTGTGAATTGATTGTGCTATATTTTCCAATCTCCATTACATTGCCTTTGATTGTATTTTGCAAAATAGTCCCAAAAACAGCGATTCCAAAAGCTCCTGCAATGTTTCGTGCTAAAGCTAAAACAGATGAAGCAGCTCCTACTTCGTTTTGAGGAACGGCAGATGCGATAATATTAGTTCTTTGTGCCATTCCAAGACCCATACCAAAAGCCATAACACCAAGAGGAATCATAATATCAATAGCGGTTGAACGTGGATCTAAAAATGAAAACATCCACAAGCCGATTCCAGCTATTAATGTACTGACCATAATAACCCAGCGTGCCTCTATTTTTCCGACTAAACTTCCTCCGATTGGCGCAGCCATCATCATCGCAAAAGCCATTGGCATAAACAAAAATCCTGTTTGTGTGGCGTCATATCCAAGGAAGGTTTGCGCAAAAACTGGAATCAAAAACATGCTTCCCATCATGGTCATAAAGACAATAAAATTATTCAAAAGCACATTAACGAAAATTTTATTTTTGAAAAATTTTAAATCAATAATAGCATCATCATGACCTTGCTCGATCATAATAAACACATAGAAAAAAACAATAGCAGTTATATATGAAAGCATGCTACCAAGAGATAGCCAGCCCCAATCCATTCCTTTGTCTAAAACTAATACTGTTGAAGTTAGAGCTATACCTAAAGTTATTGCTCCCCACCAATCAAATCTATCTTTTCTTCTCACAATTTCAGCTTCATGAATAAACTTCATTGCCATTAAAATTCCAATTATTCCCACTGGCAAATTTATCAAAAAAACGCTACGCCAACCAAAGTTATCAATCAATGGTCCACCAATAAGCGGTCCAAAAACTGTAGCAGCAGCAAAAGAAGATGACCAAATTCCCAAAGCTTGAGCGCGATCTTTTCCAGGCTTAAAATTAAGCGCGATAATTGCCATTGCGGTTGGATAATCAGCAGAGCCAGCAATAGCTTGAATAACACGAAAAATAATCATGGAATTCAAATTCCATGCTAAGCCAGCTAGCACGCTACCAACAATAAAAAGACTAAAGCCAATCAGATAAACTTTTTTCTGACCAATTGTATCTCCAAGCTTCCCCCAAATAGGCACAAAAATAGCATTAGCCAAAATATAAGCAGTCGCTATCCAGCCAGCCGAAGAAACCGTGATGCCATAATCATTAATAATTTTAGGCAAAGCAAGATTTACAATAGTTTGATCGAGTCTCCCTAGAAAGGTTCCGACAATCACCGTCAGCAATATCATCCACTTTAAATTATTTGCTTTCTTTTCTTCCATTTTATTTTGAATTACTTAGTATAAATCCAAGCCTTAGCTGACATTCCATTTTTAAGCTCAACATATTGCTTTTGATCAAATTTTATTTTAACATCGAAAATTTTAATCTCGCGTTTATCTGAAATATTAAAAACCACCCCTGATTGCCTGGAGGAAGCTGCTATTTCATCCACGGTTCCAAAGAATTTTTGACTTCCAAATGCATCCACCTTAAACATCACCTGTTGACCAATCAAAATATCTTTTAATCCCTTATTTTCTTCAATTTGAGCTACCACTCGTAATTCAGCTGGATTTATAATAGCAATGACTGACTTATTGGCAGAAAAATTTTCTCCAATATTATTATTTACTTGAACAACTAAGCCAGGTGTCGTTGTTTTTATCGTTTCATCTCCAACTTGAGCTACCACCGTATCACCCGAAACAACATCGCCAACTTTCACAAATATTTTTTTAAGCTCTCCTTCTCGCGATGATGAAAGCGCCACAATCGGGGCTGAAATTTCAGCTTTATCAGCATATATCTGATCTTTAGTTGTTTGCCAATAAAAAACACCCACAGCTCCAAGCATTAAAACCGTGATAAATATCATAAGAATAATTCCTGTTTTCTTTGCAATCTTGTTTGAATTTGATGCTAATTTTGTCATATTTTTCCCTTATTAATAAAGTTATTTTAAAATAAAAAATTATTTAAATTCCAAAGTTGCAATTGAAACATTTGGATTTGCAATTTCACCCAAATTTAAACTCTGCCTGGTGATTATTCCAGCAACTGGAGATTTAAGAACGTATTTACTTAGCTGTATTTTTGCATTACTCAATGCATCATTTGCTTGCGAAATTCGAGCTTGTTGAGAAGCAATATTTTCTTTGATCAATGACACCTGCGCCTTTTGAACTTTTTTTTCATTGTCGCGCAAATCCTTTAATTTCAATTCTTCACGTTTAAGTGTTTTTTCCAAGGCGACAAGATCAGTCTTGGCAATAGTCACACCAGATTGTGCTTGATTATATTGAGTAAGCGCAACACTGTCGTCAAGTTTTGCAATAATTTCTCCTTGTTCAACAGCATCCCCTACTTGCTTGGAAATATTAACTACTTTTCCACTTACCTCAAAAGATAAGTCTGTTTTTTTTGATGACATAACATCAACATTTGCGATATCATTTTTTTCACTTATTTCATTAGTTGGAACTTGTTTAGTCAAGCTAAGATTAATAAAGGCGATAGCTCCAATTCCTACTAACAGCAACACAAAAGTATAAATTATAATTATTTTTTTATTCATTGTTTTATCAATTTAAATATTAAGCCTCTGTTATTTTGGTTAAAATTTTTATTAATTCTTTTTGCTCACCCTCATTTAACCTCATTAATTTTTGCTTCATATGCCCAGTCATTCTTTCTTTGCACTTTTTCATTTGGCCATCACCCTTTTTGGTGATATCAATTCTCACTATCCTGCGATCACTTTCGTCCGCTGTTCGCTCTATCATCTTTGACTCAACTAAGGAATTTACAAGCGAAGTGGCTGAAGGTGGTGTAATAGAAAGAAATTCAGCCAATTCCTTCATTGGTGGCTTATTCTCCTTCACATATTGCAAAGTCACAAAGTGAAGAGAAGAAAAATTCTTATGCTCATGATCCCTTATTTGCTCATGCATCACACGCCGAGTCATGAAAATCAATGATATAATTTGATCTATTTTTTCATTCATTGTTAGATATCTTAATTATTAGACTATCTAATGATATTCCATTTTCAATAACTTGTCAATGCCAACTAATATTAGTGACTTCCTGACTTTTTATACAAA
Organism: Candidatus Moraniibacteriota bacterium; assembly: GCA_038318455.1. Lineage (GTDB taxonomy): Bacteria > Patescibacteriota > Minisyncoccia > Moranbacterales > GWC2-37-73 > UBA12068. Next base: position 15,453 of record JBBQCF010000009.1, on the reverse strand, counting down.
AAAATAACTCCCCCCATGGGAGTTATTTTTGTAAATCTGCCGAATCTATTAGCAACTATATTTTATGCCTTATTTTAAATATTTTTTAACATTATTTCTTAATTTTACTAATTTTGGCGCAATAATAGCCTGACAATAGGCAGTATTGGGATTTTTGTCAAAATAATCATGATGATAAGCTTCTGCCTCATAAAATTCCCCTAATTGCTTAATTTCTGTCACAATTTTATCTTCAAAAACTTTTTCTTGATCAAGACTGTTAATCATTTTTTCACTAATCTCTTTTTCCAATTCAGTTGAGTACAAAATAATCGAGCGGTATTGCGTTCCCGTATCATTTCCCTGCCTATTTAAGGTGGTTGGGTCATGCGCAGCAAAAAATACATTCAGCAAGCCTTCATAAGAGATAGTGGATGAATCATATTCGATTCTTATTACTTCTGCATGACCTGTTTTTCCAGTTGAAACTTTTTTATAAGTCACGACTTTGTCATCGCCCATTTCAGTTCCTCCAGCATAACCTGGCACAACAGAAATAACGCCCCTGATCATCTTGAAGGTAGCTTCCGAACACCAAAAACAACCACTGCCAAAATAGGCGAAACTATGTTTTTTTGCTGTTTCAACTTTTGAAACAAATCTCATAGAGAGAGAATTAACACAATGTCTAGTGTTTTTTGGTGTCATTTTTTCACCTATAAAAACATGTCCCAGGTGCGCATCGCAACGCTCGCAGGTTATTTCAGTCCTTCTTCCATCAGCGTCAACACTGCTTTTTACTGCGCCCAAGACAGTATCATCAAAACTAGGCCACCCGCAATGTGCATCAAATTTATCCTCTGAACGATACAAAAATGCGCCACATCGCCTGCAAACATACATACCTTCTTGCAAAAAACTATCATATTCTCCAGAATGTGGAGCCTCTGTTCCTTTTTCTATAATCACTCGTTGCTCTTCTCGAGTTAATTTATTTAATTTCATAATTATTTATTTCTTTAAAATCATTAATATATGCCCACAATTAATCAATCGTATTTATTAGTACACTTTTTAGCTGAAATATTTTCAAATAAATGTTATTTCTTATTATTAATAAAAAATCATGTATAAATTCAAGTTTATAAAAATTAAAATTATCATCAAGCTCAACAAAAAAACAGCCAGTATAAATACTGACTGTTTTCAATTGTTATTATTTTTATTTTCTAGAACGTCCATAAGCATCAGCCGCTTTAATTGCAGCAAACACAGCCTCTGGAGTTATCGGCACAAGTTCATTATAAATAGTTTCGCCTTCAGCGCAGGCTCTTTGCGCCACTTTCATCAAATCATCATCGGTTGGATTTTCAAGACCAACTTGAGCAAGAGTTGTTGGCAAGCCAATTGATTCACAAAAAGTGTATACTTCATTTATAAATTGTGCTGGCTTATCTGTAAGAAACAAGGATGTAACAACTCCAATTGCAACTTTTTCCCCATGAAAATATTTATGCGTAGGCTCAAGCATGGTAAGGCCATTGTGCACAGCATGGCATGATGCAATCCCACCACTCTCAAAGCCAAGACCACTCAACAATGTGTTAGCTTCCACGACTTTTTCAAAGGCTGGAGTTACAATATTGGCTTCATTGGAAATTTTTGCAATCTTTCCATATTCCAAAAGAGTATCATAACAAAGTTTAGCTAGGGCGTATGCTGTCATTGATCCTTTTTCACCTGCAAAGTTGTTGGCATATTTTGTTTGGCAAGATTTAGCCTCAAGCCAAGTTGAAAGTGCATCTCCCATGCCTGAAACCAAAAATCTTACTGGTGCATTGGCAATTACAGTAGTATCAACCAAAACACTATTCGGATTTGTTGGTAAAAATAAATAACGATCAACCACACCCTCATCAGTATAAATAACTGAAAGAGCGCTACAAGGAGCATCCGTAGATGCGATTGTTGGAGCAACAATCACTGGCAATTTCAACTCAAAAGCTACTGCTTTGGCAGTATCAATAGTTTTTCCACCACCAACCGCAATAATAACCTGACTTTTTTCCTTTTTAGCCAATTCGATGATTCTTTTTATTTCCTTGTCACAGCATTCTCCATTGAATTTTTCAAAATTAATTTCAACTTCTTTTTTTATTTCTTCAGCATAAGACGGTATGATCGATTCAATTACAAATGGATCACAAACGGCGAATGCTTTTTTTCCAAATCGTGCGGCTTCTTTTCCAAGACCTGAAAGTGCCCCTGCGCCCTGAACATAGCGTCCAGGAAAAATACTTGCTTGAATCATTTTTTTGTTTTTAAATTAATTAATAAAAAAAGACGGGCTTTCACCCGTCTTTTACAACAATATAAGTATAGCACAAAAAAATGCATTTGTCCAGTCTAAAATTTATTTTGTGTTCTTTGTAGTGTCGATTCCGAAAAGTTTATACAGCAAACAGAAACCTGTTGCAGCAGTCACAAGCATCACCAATGATAAAGCATACGCAACAGTACTAAAAACTCCGTTAAGCACATATCCTCCCAAAAAGAAAAAAACTATAGCTAAAATAACTCTACCTATTCTATCCAAACCACTTTCATTTTTCATAATTTTGTTTAAATAAATAATTAATTTCCAAATAAATTATACACCCATTACTTTAAAATGTCTTTGCATCAGAATGTCTAGCAAAATATCTTGCCAACCAGAAAGATGACGGGATCTGGATGAAATATGCCAATATTATTATGATAATAATAACGCTCAATGATCCATCTTGATATATTAGCGAGGTAGCAAGTCCCAATGCCAAGGTGATATAGCGCAAATATGTTCCCCATACTAAAGCGCGTCCTTTTTCATTGGGATAAAATTTATAAATAAATAATCCTAATGCTAATTGTACAAAATAAAATATTATTAATGGTAATAGCGAAGAAAATATCATTTCCGGATGAATAAAGATAACCTCATTACTCTTAAGTCCCATCAAAATTGCCAGCACTGCTACCAACCCAAGATTGCTTATTTTTATAAACATTGGCTTGATGCGCTCAAAATATATTACACCCTTATTTTTTATTAAGATACGTTGAGTAAAATAAGCCAAGACGAGAGGAAAAACAACAATAAAAATAATTGGCACTATTATCTTCATAGGACTGATATCCCCACTTCCCGACAGACATGACAATGTTCCCTTGGTAGCATTGTCCACAGCACATGATCCATTTTCAACAATTTTTTCAATTTTTGGTAATTTTTGCAACATGAAAGAAAGTGCAGCCGGCACGATAAAAACTGCTGCCATGAGATTGGCAAAAATAATTCCAACCACGGTAGGCATGTCCGCTTTTGATTTCAAGGCCCAAGTTGTCGCCATCCCGCCTCCCGGCAAAAAAGAAATGAGCATCAAACCAATCCACATAGGAATATTGTCTCCAAGAAAAATATAGCCCACAATAAATGCTATCAGTGGCGCTATAATAAAATTCAAAAATAGAGAAAAAGATATTATGCCAACATTCTTGTGGGCATATTTAAGTTTATCAAATTGAAGTGGGACTAAAGAAGGATAAATCATCACAAGGGCTGCGAACAAACAAATAATGGATGAAAAAGCGAAACCACCAAACATTTTTACACTGACCAATCCAAAAATCACAGCAAAGAAAATCCACCAAATAAGTTTTTGCCCGATACTGTCTAATAATTTTATCGCATAAAATTTAAGCATAGCTATTTGTTTTTTATTTAAATTATATAATATACCCCCATAGGGTATATTATATAATAAGCAGCAGGCTGTCAACTGAACTATTTTTCTAAAATTTTAAACAAAAAAAAGAAAACCCACCGAAGCAGGTTTTCTGCTGGTGGGTTTTTAATTGTGATTTTTAGTAACTTCCATTATGATGGCATGCTTTGCCATTTTTTCAATAACATCTACTCTCTCCAGAATAGCATAGCCAACATAATGAATTTCCGCATAAAGCTCCAGCCAACGCATAGGAGTTGCCATTTCTAATATGCGAGATAAATCATGCGCTGCAATTTCTGCGTCTTCCCCACAAACATAGACAAAGGCAAGTTCGGTGAAAGTGACAGCTTTCTCCTTGAGTTTAGTAAAAGCAAGCTTTTTGGCATTTTCATCTTTCGCATAATGAGCGGAAGAAAAAACATTTTTCCAATCTTTAAAAACAAATGCCTCCACAACTTCTTTAGGCATCATATCTCCCAGCAAGAAATATGAGTTACCCGCACCCAACTTCTCAATTACCGCTGTCACAAACATTTCCTTCTTCTCTTTTTTCTCAAACATGGTGTTTTCTCCTTGTGCTGCGTGGTTTTATGTTGCAATCTATGATTGCAATCATTGAATTTTTCAAAAAAACAATATCTATACATCTTATTCTATCTTCGCTGTTTTGTCAATATTGAAAATTCTAAAAAATTATTGCTCAAATAATGGTAAAAACTATTTCAGTCCATGAGATTTAAAACACTCCATGTACTGCTTATCTTCACTCTCTAAATGATCCACTAACCAATCTTCCAAGAAATCCAATAACCTCAATGATAGATCTATTTTGCTGAATTCTTGGTGCTCTCTGTGAAAAGCTTCGATTTGCTTAAGCAATTCGGCGTGTATTTTTTTATGTTCAACACTATTTTCATATTTAAATTCATCGAAATATTTTTCTTCTGTTTGAAAATGTATTTTAGCATAATCTGATAATTTCTTGATTATTTCATCAAATGCAATATCTATTTTTCCTTGCATCGTGGCATCATAGAGGTCATTAATAAGATCAATAAAATATGCATGTTGCTCATCTATTTTTTTCACACCAACGCTCATTTCATTTTCCCATTTTATAGCTTTCATATTTTTTGTAATTATTAATATCCTCACAAAGTTATTATAACATCATTTATAAAAACTTACTCCATAAAACACTCACACGGCTTATTGCGTAAAATAATTTTTTGCTCTGCCACTGTATTTATAAAAACATTCTGCTCACTTTTTCCCTTGGCAAAATTCTCATCAAGAGGTGTATGGTGCTTATATCCACGTCGAATAAATTCGGCTATAAGTGCTTCGTGTCTTTCATATAAAGCTTTTTCTTTTCCAACCCAACGAAGAGTTTCTGGATGATGGGAATATCCTCCTTTACCTCCATGTTTAGTTAGAATGTTCCAAAGGCCGTGCAGCTCACGATGTTCTGCTAGCAAATGTTTTCGACATAAATATTTTGGATGAATATCCCAAACTCGCATAATATTTATCTATTTAAATAAGTGATTGTTAATTGCAAAATCGTAGCAAATAAAACCCAGGCAAGGTATGGAATGTTGATATACGCAATCCAGCGAAAATGAGGCCAAATGGAAATCATTGCCCAAATAAGGGTTGCTAATACCAGCAAGATGTCTACAGCTGCAAATAAATTATTTTTGAGTCCAAATTGCAGTGGAGTAAAGGCAAAGTTGAAAATAAGATTAAGAATAAATGGAAGAGCAATAATCCACGACAATTTTCCAGTAAATGCTTTGTAAAAAACGGTTCCAAAGCTAAAAGCAATAATAACATACAAAACTGTCCATACGGGCCCGAAAAGCCAACCCGGAGGAGACCAAGATGGTTTTATTAAAGTTGAATACCAACTGTAAGAATCGTTCATATTTTTATTGTTAATTTATTTTTTAAGTATATCACAGTCTTTATGGAAGCAGGAGAGTTGCCTAGCTTTGTCTTTTTCCGTGCAAAAGCATATCAACTGCATTTTTCATAGATCCAGCTTGTGTGACTTCCCCAGCATTCACAAAAAATATTTCGTCAGCATTTTCAATAGTATTAAGTCTATGTGCAATAATAACCTTTGTCGTTTCTTTAGGAAGTTTATCAATAATTTCTTCAAGTAATTTTTCCGTGACAGTGTCGATGTTTGCTGTTGCTTCATCTAAAATTAAAATATCAGGACTGCGAAGAACTGCTCTAATAAAAGCAATTAATTGTTTTTGTCCTAAACTAATAGCATCTCCACCTGACACGACATTTGTATCAAGACCTTCAGAAAATCTTGAAAGCAGCGTTGAGAGCTGGGCTTTTTCCAATATTTTCTCTAATTCATCATTTGAATATTCCTGATGATTCTTATTACCATATAATATGTTTTCGCGCAGCGTACCATTAAATAAAAAAGGCTCTTGCAGAATAAAACCAATTTTCTCAACTCTTTTTTCAGCTTTCCAGCATCGAATATCCTTGCCTTCCAAAAAAATAGCTCCACTGGTTGGATCATAAAGACGAGCCATTAAAGATGCTGTGGTTGTTTTTCCGCCACCTGTCGGCCCAACTAAGGCGTACGTTTTTCCCTTTTCAAGTATAAAATTAATATTTTTTAGAACATTTTTACTTTCTTCATAACCGAAAAATACATTTTTAAATTCCAAAACTGCATTTTTTGATAAAACTTTTTTCTCAACCTTTTCCGGCATGATCATTACGTCAGATTTAAGGTTTAGCACTTCTGAAATACGGTCTAGCCCAGCTAGCGCTAATTGAAGTGAGGGCCAGACTGATGCAAGTTGCCTAAGTGGACCATAAAAGTTATTAACATAAAGTAAAAATCCAATAAGTAATCCCACTGTGAAGTGATTTGTCGATATTAGATAAATTCCATACGTCAAAACCATGAGTTGAGCCAGAGAGGAAGCAAGACTATAAATAGGATTGAATATATTGCTTGCAACTCCTGCCGAGATTGAGGCTGCATAATTAATCTCATTAGCTTCTTTAAATTTATTTCTAAAATAATCCAATCGATTAAATGCCACGATTACTTTAAAATTATTAATACTTTCTTGAATTTCTCCGCTCATGCCTCCAAGCGCTCTAAGACTTTTAAGGCTAGTTCTCTTGATCCAAGGATTAAGTAGTTGAGTTGCAATAAGAGCAATAAAAGCAGGCACAAGCGCAATAAGTCCCAGCTTGGGATTAATAAAAATAATAAAAATTCCCGTACCTACTATTAAAATAATGTTACTGAAAAATTGCATTAAGGCTTGCGAAAAAAACTGATTTAATTTATCAGTATCATTATTTATACGAGAGATGAGATCTCCTGATTTATTTTGATTAAAAAAAGCCACGGGCAGTTCTTGCAACTTTTCAAATATTTTATTGCGAAGACTAAAAAGAAGTCGCCTACCAACACCTCCCATAGTTATAATTTGCACGTAATTTGAAATTAAGCCGACAACAAAAAATGCAGCTAGAATTCCCGAGAACAGCAAAATTCCCTGAAAGTTTTTTTGAGCAATATACCTATCCACAATATGCGCAATAATAATAGGCACACTCAAGGAAACAGCTGAACTTACTAATATTGCAATAAATGCTATTACTACCGAGCGCTTCTCTTCGGCCATCAATGGCGCAATTCGACGCCAAGCCATTATCAAGACACCCTTTTGCTCTTCCTTTTCTATATCAGTCTTACTAAGAGAATAATTCATAAAATTATTTTTCACTACTTAATTCATATTGATTGATGCTTTTTTGTGATTGATAAATTTGAACATATTCCGGAGAAGATTTTAGCAACTCATTGTGGGTACCTTTTGCTAGCAATTCTCCTTCCATCAAAAGAATGATTTGATCGTAATGTTCAATTGATGAAATTTTTTGAGTAACCGATAAAAGTGTAAGCCCTGCATAATCCTTGGCAATATTGTTAAGAATTTTTCTCTCTGTGTTAGCGTCAACGCGAGCAGTAAAATCATCCAACAGTAATATCCCAGGGTTTAGGGCGAGCGCCCTAGCTAGCATAATGCGCTGCTTTTGTCCCCCAGAAAGACTAGTTCCTCGTTCTGAAACAATGGTGTCTAATTTTTGTGGCAAAGAAGAGATATAGTCAGAAAGTTCAGATGCTTTTATCGCTTTTTCAATGTTTTCATCTTTAACTTTATTACTAAAAGCAATGTTTTCTCGCAAACTCAAATTAAACATCGAACTATCTTGAAAAACAAAACCAATTTGACTATGCAAACTTTCTTTGTCATATTCATTAATGTTTTTGCCATCAAAAAGTATTTCGCCAGATGTTGGCGATAAAAGTCCCGTCAATAAATAGAGTAATTGTGTTTTACCTGCAGCTGTTGGGCCAATAATTGCTGTTTTGCTTCCAGCCTTAATGAAAAAAGAAACCTCTTTCAGTGCCAATTTTCCTCCCAAATTAACTGTTACATTTTTTATTTCAATGTTTCCTGTTAGTGTTGCAACTATGCCGCCTGTTTTCTTTTCAATAGGAGCGCCCAGGACTTTAGCAATTCGAACATAAGAAGCTTGCGCTTGAGCAATAAGATTACTAATGAATCCCAAAATAAGTATTGGGAAAATAAGAATGGCGAGATAACTGTTAAAAGCAGTAAAGTTGCCAAGTGACATTGAATTTTGAATAACGAAATACCCTCCCAATATGACTATTGCAAGCACTGCAAGGTTAGTAAAAAATGTGATAACTGGAATAAGACTAGAAAATAATGCTAATATTTCAAAACTAATATTTTTTGCCTCGGTGTTTGCGGCTAAAAATTTCTTGCTTTCATGTTTTTGAGAATATAGCAGACGAATCAGTGCTGCACCCAAAATATTTTCACTTATAACTTTATTGAGCCAATCAATTGCTTCTTGCGATCTCGTAAAAAGTTTACGTATTTTTTTAAATACAAAAAAGAAAGTTACCGCGATAACAGGTGTGACAGAAAGTACAACCAATGCCAATTTCCAATCAGTGATTAAAAGTAATATTGAAACACCAACAATCAAAAAAATTGATGAGATAATAGAAGAAACAGCCATCGACACAAACGTCTTTACCGCATCAACATCTGAAGTAAGATTTGTTAAGAGTTTAGCTGTCGTTACAGTTTCAATATAGGAATATGGCTGGACTGAAATTTTTGCCACAATATCATTACGCATGTCGCGAGCCACCTTTTCTGAAGCATATACTTGTGCAATGTTTTGCAGATAGGTAAAAATAAAAATAAGCAGCGCAACAATCGAAAATTCGACAATAAGATTTGTAATAATAAAATTACCATCCGAATAAGTATCAATAGCTCTGGCAATTATTTTTGGAACAGAAATGCTTAATCCATTAGCAATAATCGTGAGCACTACAAGGACAGTAATGATTTTTTTGTATCTACCAAGCAAGCCAAAAAGACTTGGCGACTGTAAATTTGAGTCCTTATCTAGGTTTTTATCGGGTTTTTTCTTTAACATAAAAAATATTTTATAATCCTTATTTTAGCATACAATATTCAGCCCTCATATCCTGCACAAAAAATGGAAGATTAAAATAAAATTAACCTGCCATTTAAGAATTAAGTTTATATTTTCGAGAAATTTTTTAAAAAATAAAATTCCAAAACAAGATTGTCAGGTTATAGCATTAGACTAATGCAACCACAGTAGATTTTTCTTATAAATAAGCTAAATTTCCAAGAAAAAATAATTTATCAATTCTGAAAGCTTAAATAACTTAGCTACTTTTAGGAAACCAAGGAATGAACTTATTTGTCCGTCTTTTATATTCTGCAAATTCAGAATTTTCCTCCATCTTTTTTTCCAATAATGGGATACCAGAAATCTTGAGGATTAAAAAAGTGATCGTCAATGGCCCAATGATGCTGATAAAAATATTCACAACAGGAATGGAAACAAGCCAAATTCCCCACCACTGAATCACCTCACCAAAATAATTTGGATGACGAGTGTATCGCCACAAACCACTTTGCATCAACTTACCTTTGTTTTTTGGTTCTTTGATAAATTTAGCAAGCTGTGAATCACCAACGGATTCAAACACGAATCCCAAAATCCACACCACAAGACCAAGAAAATATAAAAAACCTAGCTCCCCTGCAGCACTTTCATTGATTAATAAAATTGGCAATACAATTAGAAACAATAAGAAACCTTGCAAAAGGTATACCTGTAGGTATGAACGCAAGTAGAACCACTTGCCCCATTCTTCTCGCCATTTTGCATAGCGATAATCCTCTGCCTTGTCTTTATTGCGAGCATATATATGCCAAGCAAGACGAAAACCCCAAATACTAACCAATAAACACGCTAGAAGACCACTGCTTCCTTGCGATTTACCAAGAAAAAATGATACCCACGCCATAAGAACGAAGCCCATTCCCCAAGCCACATCCGCCACATCATTTCTTTTTTTCACCAAAGAAACAACGAACCAAAAGCTCATGTATAGAAAAAGTATAATTGCAAGTATTATAAAATAATTCATAGTTATATTTTACTGGAAATAAAATACGTTATTACGGAAACTAACGAACCTAGTGTCGCCCCCCAAGCTAGATCCACCAGCGTTAACATAAGCGGCCAATCTTTAAGAGTGGCCAGGTTAGTGAGGTCGTAGGTTGCATAGGTAATCAATCCAAATAGTGCTCCAAAAATAAATGCGTTCATCCAAGAGCCATTTTCTACTGCAGGAGCAATAACAAAGTATACCAGACCAATAATAAACAAAAGATAAAAAATAATTCCTGCCGTCCAGTTAATATCTGGTTTCATTAGAAATCCGATTTGATTTTTATAAAAATTCTTTGCCACCAAGCCAAGCCAAATCATGTCAATAACAAAGAAAACTGGCAGTGCGATTGCATAAAGTTTTATAAACATAAATTTTTATTATAAATTATTAGATAACTAAATTACAAAAAAATACTACTAGCATTTGAAACAAGTCTTTTTATTTTATTTATAACTAGCGATATCTTTGGCAAACACTTTCTTTTGGATTAAGTATTCTCTCATCTTTAATTATCAAGCCATCTCTTAATTCCACAATACGATGAGTTGATTCAGCATATTCCAATTCATGAGTAACCATTATTATGGTCTGCCCGCTATGATTTAAACGGATAAAAATATCCATAATTTCACAAGCTCTTTCTGAATCAAGATTTGCGGTGGGCTCGTCGGCAAAAATAATCTTTGGATTATGTGCAACGGCTCGCGCTATGCTAACTCTTTGTTGCTCACCACCAGAAAGCTGGCTAGGGAGGTTGCTTAACTTATTAAACAATCCAACTTCTTCTAGTGCTTTAGTCGAAACATCATATGCTATTTGCTTTTTTTCTCCCCTCATTAAAAGTGGTAAGGCAACATTTTCCAGTGCTGTTAATTCGGGAAGTAATGCATATTCTTGAAATATAAAGCCAAAATTATTAAGTCTAAAGTCCGCAGCTTCTTGATTTTTTAATTTTTCGATGTCGATACCATCGATTTTAACCTGCCCTTCACTCGGCTGATCGAGTAAGCTTAAAATATACATGAGCGTGCTTTTTCCAGCTCCTGATCTTCCTATTATAGCTACAAACTCACCGGTTTCCACAGAAAAATCAATCCTCTTTAGGATTATTGCTTCTGACCCACCTATATCAAATTTTTTTACAATATTTTTCGCAATTAACATATTTGTTCATCTTCCTAATATAGAATCGAGCGTATTCTTTCTAATAATTATTTGTGCTGGAATAAAACCAGCAATTAAGGTGGTTATAAACAACAAGCCTACTCTCCATATCGTACCTGCGGTAGTTACAGCCAAAATACCATCGCTAAAAGGAAAATCAATCGGGTTTTTTTCAAAGTATGGCACCAAGAAACCATACAAAATCAATAAGCCAAATATTGTACCTACCATAGCATAAAACAAAGACTGAAAAAGATAAGAGAATCTAATCGCACTGCCGCTTATGCCAATCCCCTTTAAAATTCCAATGAATTTTTTTCGACTTATAGCATTAATGAAAATTACAATAAAAATTGTTATTGAAGCAACTCCCAGACCAGAGGCACCAATTACATTTCCCAGAATAGTAAAGGTGGAAGAAAGATCCTTAAAAAAACTTCCTTGAGCTTCTTCCCAATTTTGCACCAAAGCGCTTTCATCAACCTTACTATTTATTATATCATTTTTGACACGATCGGCGTCCACTTCAGGTTTCAGAAGAATGGCTATTTCATTTGATTTATCTGAGTCCCTATTAACAAGGCGTCTCATTTGCTTTTGATTCATAAAAACTCTACCTCCCACATCACTAGCTTTTATTTTGATTATGCCCTTAATTATTACTTCTTGCGTTATGTCGCCTGCGATTAATCTTATTTTGCTCCCTAATTTAACGTCATCCAAAGTATTTGTTCCAAAGGCATCAGAATATTGCCTCAATAAACTACTACCAATCAAAATTTCATTACTATCATCATTATTTAAATAACTTCCCTCAATCAAGAAACTTGAGAGGCTAGTGACTTCCTCTTCTGACTGAGGATCTATTCCGGCAAGAAAAGAGGTTGTTAGATTTTTTGCTTCATTACCAGATAAGATTCTCTTATAATTCGCCTCTAACTGCACAGGTTGCAAGTAGCGCATACTAATTGCTGCCACATCAGGCAAGCTTTCCGCTATTTTAAAAATATAATTGCTATTATCAATAAATTTATATTCAGCTTTTGGTTCAATAAAAATATCTCCTGAATAATGTTTTCGAGAATCATCGCTCGAACCAGAAATCAATCCAACCAAGATTCCACTTATAACAACAAGATTCAAAAAAGTAATCATCATTATAAAAATAATCAAAGCAGTTATCCAATAGCTAGATCGCTTAATCTGCCTATAGGCCAAAAAATAGCCCACTTTTAAATCAATAATGCTCATATCTGAATTTTTTTCATTATTTATCAATTCACATTTTCAGTATACCACAGCCTGCTTGCCGATAGAAAGGCTTGGAACCTACTTGGGGTATAAAAAATAACCCTTTAAATAAGGGTTATTTTAGTGGCTCCGAGCCCTGGACGAAGTTCGAACCGCTTTTCAAAAATAACGATAAAAGATTATTTTCTAAGCAAGTCAAAAAATGCCTTATTGAAATAAAGTTTTTCCCTGCCAACTTTTTCACCCTTAAGTATTCCTATTTTTTCAAGTTCCATTAAATATCTGCCAGCAGTCTTATCTTTTACAATTCCAGCATCAACTAAAAACTTTCTTTTGCAATATGGCAATTTAAAAAGCACGTCGACAAGCTCCTTGGAATAAATATGCGGGGACTCTTTTTTTATGGTTTGAGCCGTATCCTCCATTAGCGCGCAAATGTCTTGAATCTTTTTTTCTGTGTATTTTGCAGTCTCTTCGACTGCGCTAAGCATATACAGAATCCACTCTTCCCATTCGCCTCGCTCTGTTACACCTCGAAGTTTAATATAATAATCACTCTTGTTTTCCAAGATATATTTACTTAAATACAAAATAGGATTTTGCAAAAGACCAGAAAAAACAAGAAATAAAATATTTAATATTCTTCCCGTTCTTCCGTTGCCATCGTGAAATGGATGGATAGATTCAAATTGATAATGCAAAACTGCCATTTTTACCAATGGATCAGTCGTATCATCTTTATCATTAATATATTGCTCAAGATTTTTTAGTTTTTCAAGAATAACATTCTCCCCTTCTGGTGGAGTATAAACAATTTCTCCAGTAACAGGATTGGCAATTTTTGTTCCAGGAATCTTTCTAACACCCACACCTGTTTCTTTTATAACTTGCATCATTTCGATCAATATTCTGGCACTTATAAAACCGTTTTCACCGACAAATTTATATCCGAGCCAAAGTGCCTTAGGATATGAAATAACCTCTTTCAAATTTGGATCCGTTACATTTTCCAATGCTAATGACTGATAAAGTTCATCATTTGTAGTGACAATGTTTTCGATTTCGCTACTCAGTTTTGCTTCTTGGAGAATAACGGCATTTGCTAATAATGACTCATTTGGCAATCTCTTATTTGACGCGTCTAAAGATGCAAGCGCCGCCCTGGCATCAATTGCCTTTTTTAGAATTAATTTTGTTTCCAACTCGCCATTGGGCGGAAGGATTGGTAAATCATTGTATGGTTTTTCTTTTTCAAACGACATATTTTTTGAAGTTAAGTTTTTTTATTCTTCTTTACTAAAGATAGCATATAAGGGCAAAATAGTCAATTATTTGCCCTTATATTTATGATGCCGGCATATGATGCCCATATAGCAAAAACTAGGGCATTTATTCAAATTTAATGCCCTAGTTAACTCTAATACCCCAATGTTCAGACCGATATAATAGCACAAAAGAGCCCTCCTCTGACTCTTTTATAATTTGACTCGCTTATCAGCCCAGCTTTCCCCGCCTACCGGCAGGCAGGGAACTTTTGAGTGGCTAAGGGACTTACCTGATCCGGATACAATTCTTAAGCAAGTTAATCAGCTTACTGCATTAGTATGATGCTACAGTGGCAGATTTAGCTTATTAATATCTATTCATTTGCTATGTTTAGAACTAAAATGACTTAACTTTAATACAGCTCTGCAATTTTTTTTAAAAAATTTTGCATTTAATAAATTTTTACTTATTATTTTCAAAAAATATCCTATTTACTGGACTGCCATTATGCTGAAATTTTATCTTGCTTGTTTTTGGAACATCTTCCAATTTTCCATTATTGTAGTATTTTCTTATCGAAGAATGATAATCTTCCTCTGGTTTTTCATCACCTTTGATTAAATCTGTAAATTCTTGCGTAAAGTATTCTTGCGTAAAATATCCTAATTTGGGAATTTCCGAAGCTCCTTCTTCTGGACTCTCAAAATAAATAAAATCAGCAAACGGCTGAACTACACACTCAATCCCTTCTTTTAAATTTGCCATTTTGAAACGTATCGAAGCTCCAGAGTTAGTCATATAATAAATCGAGTCATTTGGTGTTTCGGAAAGATTTTTGCCATCTCCCTGACTTTCGGTTGAAAATTTACATAGCCAAATATCATCATATTTATCAAGAAAATTCATCATATTCCTTAATACTTCTTGCTCTTGTTCTCCCCCTCTTAAAACTTGTGGGAAGAGCATTGGATTATTTTCATAAGACAACCTTTGTTCTTCTATATAACTCATATAGCCAAGTAGTATTTCTCTTATAGCTCTTATCGTTTCCAATTCTTTTCTAGGAATAACAAAGTTTTCCGAAGGTAATTGCTCCAGTCTTTCTAGTGCTTTTCTATCTCTATCCGCAAGATCTTGGATAGACTTCATAGTTTCTGGATCTGGAACTCTTCCCTTAATACTTTTCATCATTTGCTCTAAATTCATATTTTTTTATCTTATTGGCTTAAATAAATAAAAAGACGTGGTTTTCACCCGTCTTTATAAATCAATTATAGCAGATTTAAAGGCGCTTGTCCAGTTTTCGTGGTTCCAGTTTGAAGAAAATAATAATTGAAAATATTTTTCCATATTTTTATTATACCATACAGTTCGAAACCTACTTGTGGTATAAAAAATAACCCTTTAGACAAGGGTTATTTTAATGGCTCG
>JBBQCF010000008.1:0-30296 GCA_038318455.1 Candidatus Moraniibacteriota bacterium | reverse complement strand
ATTAATTGGAGCTCCAATATTACCTCCTGGTGGTGCAGCTATTGGTTCAGTCCAAGCTTTGGCAAATTGAAGAAGTGTTCCAAGTGCGATTGCACTAATTACTACTCCGAAAACATAGCCGATGGATTTTAGTTTTGTTTTCATGCTGTTTTTTTAATATTTATTTAAGAAACTTTCATACGAATTTATTATATCACAAAAATTGATATTTTGCACAAGTAAAAAATAAAAAAAGCAGCCAAACTTATCTTGTAAGTACGGCCGCTCTTGTTTTCATCAAAAATAATCTCATCAGATAAGCAATAGCTCACTAGTAGGCAATAATAACGAACTCGCCTTTAATTTTAACGGGATTTACAATAAAATATTCCAAAACTTCAGCCACGCTTCCGCGCACAACTTCCTCAAACATTTTCGTCAGCTCGCGACCAAGGATGATTTTTTTGTCTGGTCCAAATTTCTGAAGCATTTCTAAATTCTTAATCACACGATGCGGAGATTCATAATAAATAATTGGAATTTCCGAAGCAACCACTTTTTTGAAATATGTTTCGCGCCCTTTTTTGTGTGGTGGAAAACCCAAAAATGTGAACTGTTGCATATCAATTCCTGCCACACTGATTACTGAAGCCAGCGCTGACGCACCAGGAATCGGAAGCACGATAATGTCATTTGCAATCGCCTCGGCCACCAAAATATTTCCAGGATCAGAAACTCCAGGAGTTCCAGCATCAGTCACCACTGCCACATTCTTCCCTTCAAGAATTTGAGCAATGATTTTTTCAATCTTATCGTCACTAGTGTGTTGGTGATATACAATCGCTTGTGTCTCTATGCTATAATGAGAAAGAAGTTTTCGCGTAACTCTCGTATCCTCACATGCGATCAAATCAACTTCCTTCAAAATTCGAAGCGCCCGAAGTGTAATGTCTTCGAGATTTCCAATTGGTGTGGCAACAATATACAAAATGCCATTCATAAGTTTATAAAGTTTATAAAGTTACAAGTTTATAAGGTGCAGGTGAGTCGCTTCGCGACATTAAGCATCTTGATAAACTTTAAGAACTTGATGAACTTGTAACTAATTTATATGATTCTAACAACACATGCCTTAGTTGGTGCGGCAGTCGGAAAATATATACAAAGTCCAATTATTCTTACAGCCATTCTTATTCCATTTCACTATTTTCTGGATACATTTCGTCATGGAGAATATCTAGGCCAAGAATCCAAGACCAAAGAAGTTATCGGCAAGGTTTTATTCGATCTTATTTTGGGATTATCGATTATTACAACCTACATCATAATTCTACACCCACCAATTCAAATAATCCAATCAATATTATTAGGGGCTTTTCTTTCGATGCTTCCAGACTTCATAACTTTTTTGCATTGGAAGTTGCATTTTCCATATCTCGAAAAAATATATAAATTTCATCAATGGGTTCACAAATATACTCGTGGATCCAAGGAGCGTATCTGGAACTTGCGAAATGCAACCAATGACATTATTTTCTCCTTAATTGCGATAATAATACTTTTCTTATTATAAACTACATAAATAGCAACTTGAAACATTTTTTTGAGAACCTATTTTTCAGTCTTTATGCCGTATTTCAGTCTTGTGCGATTGATAAATTTTTTAGCCGTTGATTGCGAAAGCAAGCATCCAGAATTGTCACAGTTGGGGGGAAATAAATCCCTGGATTCCCAATTAAGTTGGGAATGACAACTGTTTTTATAATCTTCCTGAATTTAAAATTTAAAATTTCTCGCTAGAGGTATTTCGCTGTCCAACTCTTCTTATCTTTTTTCAGTTGATCTGGCGTGCCAGTGAAAGTGAGATACCCACCCAAATCCCCACCGTCTGGACCAAGTTCAATAACATGATCGGCATCGCGAATCACATCAAGATTATGTTCAACTACAATAACCGTGTTTCCCTTATCAACAAGAGCGTTCAAAACCAATAACAATTTTCGAATATCATCAAAGTGAAGTCCTGCTGTTGGCTCATCTAAGATATACAAAGTGCTTCCCGTTGATTTGCGTGCCAATTCAGTTGCCAGCTTAATACGTTGCGCTTCTCCACCTGAAAGATTGGTAGCGCTTTGTCCAAGTTTCAAATATCCAAGTCCGACATCTTCCATGGTTTTAAGTTTTTCTGCAATGAGTGGATGTTGAGCGAAAAACCGCAATGCCAAACGCACATCCATATCCAAAATTTGCGCCACATTAAATCCTTTATATTCAATCTCTAAAGTTTTCTTAGAAAATCTGGTTCCACTGCAAGCTTCACATTTCACATACATATCAGGCAATAAATGCATTTCTATTTTTTTTGATCCTTCGCCCTGACAAACTTCGCAACGACCACCCTTCATATTAAAACTAAAACGACTAGCAGTATAATTTCTATTCTTAGCCTCTTCAACATTGGCAAACAAATCACGGATGTGTGAAAAAACGCCAGTATAGGTAGCAGCATTACTGCGTGGCGTGCGTCCAATCGGATTCTGATTAATACTAATAACCTTTTTCACATGTTCAAATCCTTTGATTTTTTTATACTTGCCTGGCAAATCTTTCGTATTATAAAAATGTCGCGAAAGAGCTTTAGCTAAAATATTTTTCACCAAGGTTGATTTTCCAGAACCCGAAACACCACAAATAGCCACCATTTTTTCCAATGGAATATTGATATCAATATTTTTTAGGTTATTTTCTTGGGCTCCTATGATTTCAATAAACTTCCCATTGCCAGTTCTATACTTTTTCTTTTCAGAAACTTTCTTTTTCTTAGAAATATATTGAGCAGTCAAATTCTTACTACTCATTAATTTTTTATAATCTCCCTCAAAAACTACAATGCCACCTTCTTCTCCTGCTCCTGGACCCATATCAATAATCCAATCAGCTGACTTGATAATACTTTCATCATGTTCAACCACAATCAAAGAATTTCCCACATTTTGCAAATCCTTGATAGTATTAATCAATTTTTCCGTGTCACGAGAATGAAGTCCTATCGATGGCTCATCAAGCACATACACGATTCCCATTAATTGCGAATTAAGTTGTGCTGCCAAGCGAATACGTTGAGCTTCTCCACCAGAAATTGTTTGCGCAGAGCGACCAAGGTTTAAATATTCTAAGCCAACATTTTCTAGTGCCATGAGGCGTTGCAAAATTTCACGCACGATTGGCTTGGCGATATTTTTTTCCTGACCAGTTTGTGTCCAATTTTCAGTATCCTCAAAAAACTCACGCAAATGCGCAATGCTCATGGAAACAATCTTGTCTATAGTTTTTCCCTGAACTTCCACCGCCAAAAATTCTTTTTTTAGGCGCTTGCCATCGCAAGACGGGCAAGTGAAAGCTGTCATATATTTTTCAATTTCACTGCGCACATAATCAGATTTTGTTTCTCGATATTTTTTATCAAGCGCAGGAATAACGCCTTCGAAAGTTTCTTTGCCATATAAAATAATTTCCAATTGAGCAGCGGTAAATTTCTTCACTGGCACATTCATAGAAAATTTATATTTTTTCGCCACTTCCTTGAGTGTCAATAATTGCACACTTTGTCCAGAAATCTTTCCGCCTGATTTGCTCCACGGCTGAATAGCACCTTCCATCAAAGAAAGGTTTTTATTAGGAATAATAAGTTCTTCGTTAACTTTCAAAGTATATCCAAGGCCAGAGCAAGTATCACATGCTCCCTCTGGACTATTAAAAGAAAAATGTCTTGGCGTCACTTCCCTTATTTTAACTCCGCACTCACTACAAAAAAAATCTTGATTATATCCACGCTCTTCAGTATTATCAAACAAGATTTTCATAGAATTTCCGCCTATTTTCATAGCAGTCTCAATTGAATCCAGCATTCTTTCTGCGTCAGGTTTTTTCTTATCCAAAATTATTCTATCAATAACCATTTCAATATCGGTTTGGATTTCACTATCGTCCAGCATCATAGCTTCCGCCACTGTGAACATTTTTTCATTGAAACGCACACGAGCATATCCCATTTGTGCAATATGCTTTAAGAGTTCCTTGCCAGTTGCAATTTCTTTTGGCTTGGCCAAAATTGCAATTTGGGTGTGATGGGAAAAGGTCAAAATTTCATCCAAAATTTCCTGATTACTTCTTTTCTGCATAGAAGTTCCACATTCTGGACAATGCAAAATTCCAATTTTTGCATACATAATACGCAAGTAATCATACACTTCAGTTAAGGTTCCCACTGTTGAACGCGGAGAACGTGAAATGCTTTTTTGATCAATTGAAATAGGAGGAGAAAGATTTTCAATCTTATCCACATCAGGCTTTATAGATGGGTCTAAAAAATTTCTCGCATAAGAAGAGAGTCCCTCCATATATCGTCTGTTTCCCTCTGCATAAATCGTGTCAAAAGCTAGTGAAGATTTTCCAGATCCAGAAAGCCCAGTGATAACGACAAATTTGTCGCGTGGAATATTCACGTCGATATTTTTCAAATTATTCACGCGCGCACCTTTGATTACAATTTCATTTCTTGTTGAATTATTTTTATTGAGAGCCATTTTGGAAAAATATTATGTATTTAGTATTATGTATTATGTATAAATGCATTCTGTACCAATACTTGATACATTCTACAAAATACATCTTGTATGCATTTGCTAGATACAAATGGTATCAGAA
The DNA here is from genome assembly GCA_038318455.1 of Candidatus Moraniibacteriota bacterium. GTDB lineage: Bacteria > Patescibacteriota > Minisyncoccia > Moranbacterales > GWC2-37-73 > UBA12068. Next base: position 25,610 of record JBBQCF010000008.1, on the reverse strand, counting down.
AAAACGGCAAAAGTAAAGGGACACTAGTTAATAACAATAAAGGAGCTTTCTTTTATCGAAAGTTCCTTTATTGGCTTATTTGAAAATATTATTCTATTTTAGATTTTTTTAAGTACTTGGCTTTTTTCTTCAAACTCTTCCTTGGTAATGTCGCCTTTGGCAAAACGATTTCTCAAGGTGTCCAAGGCCTCATCTTTTTTCTCACCTCTTTGACCACAACCACCAGTACCACAATGGTGCGATCCCCCGCGTACCAAAGCAACCACAAACCAAATCAGCAAAATCCAAAAAATAATCATAAAAATTCCTCCGAATAACGCACCTCCGAGTCCAAATCCATGGCCCCAGCCAGCTTCGTATCCATACATCATAAAATTAAAAAATTAAAAAATTATCCGCATAAATATTAATACGTTTCTTATGAAGAAGTATTTCAATTCATTTTAGAGCTCAATTTTGCAAATTCATAAAATCCAAAACTAAACACTGCCATCATAACCAATGGTGCCACCAAAGAAATGTAATTTCTTTTACCGGGCTTGAACAATTTAAGCAGCAGTGAATTACTGACCACAGAAATTGAACTCATTGCCATAGCTAGACCTGCTAGTTCAGGCTTTAACACCAATCCGAACACGAAAAACACTCTGGCAGCAATTGGAATTCCAATCACATTATAAAACAAAGCAAAGAACATGTTTTGTTTAATCTTATCCATAGTCTCCTTGGCAAGTTTGAATGAGGTAACCACATCATTCAAATCATTTTTCATAATCACAATATCGGCTGCCTCCATTGCCACGTCAGTACCTGATCCCATTGCGATTCCCACATTGGCTTGAGCAAGGGCTGGCGCATCGTTGATTCCATCTCCAACCATGGCCACCCGTCGAGTGGAATTTCCAATCACCAAATTCCAAATTCCAAACAATTCGGAATTAATATTTTCTTTCTCACCTTGCAACATTTTGACAATACTAGCCTTGTCTTCTGGCAAGACTTCAGCAATCACATGATCTTCGCCAATGCCGACAAGCTTAGCAATTGCCAGCGCAGTTCTTTTATTATCCCCAGTGATCATCCATACTTCAATCCCCATTCGTTGCAATTTGGCAACTGCCTGATGTGATGTTTCTTTTACTGTGTCCGCTACTGCAATCACACCAATAATTTTTTCTTTGATTGCCAATATCATTGCGGTCTTTCCTTGCTCCTCCAATTCAGTCATTTGATTTTCAATTTCACTCACTCCAAGTTTTAATACTTCAATCATCAATTTACGCGTTCCAATATAATATGTCACTCCATTGATGTCACCTTGCACGCCTCTACCTGTGATTGAATTGAAATTTTGCACTTCTTCTAATTTAATATTTTTTTGCTGGGCATGGCTGCAAATAGACTGTGCTAAAGGATGCTCTGAAAGTTTTTCCAAGCTAGCTGCAATTGCCAACACGTTATCTTTGTTTAAGATTCCCAAGGCAAGAATATCCGTCACGTCTGGCCTTCCATTTGTTAATGTTCCAGTCTTATCAAAAATTACCGCTGAAATATGTGAAGCTGCTTCCAGCGCCTCTCCACCTTTTACCAAAATTCCATATTCTGCACCCTTTCCAGTTCCCACCATCAGTGAAGTTGGTGTGGCCAAACCAAGTGCGCAAGGACACGCAATCACGATCACTGAAGTAAAAGCCATCAGCGCAAATGAAAGAGTTGCGCCAAAAACAAAATACCAAACCAAAAATGTCGCCATTGCAATTCCAATCACAGCAGGCACAAACCAAGCTGAAATACTATCAGCAAAATTTTGGATTGGCGCCTTTGATCCTTGAGCTTCTTCAATCAGTTTTATGATTTGAGCCAAAGCTGTTTCACTTCCAACTTTTGTCGCTTCAAATTCAAAGCTTCCAGTTTTATTCACAGCTGCCCCAATCACAAAATCCCCCACATTTTTCTCCACCGGCAAACTTTCTCCAGTAATCATTGATTCATCAACAGTCGACGATCCTTTCACTATCCTTCCATCCACTGGAATTTTTTCTCCAGGACGCACCACCACAATGTCCCCATGAACCACATCTTCAATAGCAATATCCAAAGTTTCGCCAGCACGAATAATGCGAGCAGTTTTAGCAGCAAGACCCATTAATTTTTTAATTGCATCAGAAGTTTTTCCTTTCGTGCGAATTTCAAGCCACTTACCCAAAATCACAAACGTGATCAAATAAGCCGAAGTTTCAAAATATAAATCTGGAACCATCTCACCTCCAAGACCAAACAATGTTTTATTTTGCAAAACAAACAAAACATAGTTAATCAAACTATAAAAAAATGCAGTGGAAGTTCCGATTGCTACCAAGCTGTCCATGTTGAATGTCTTCATCTTAAGCGATGCCCAAGCTCCCCTATAAAATCCTCTGCCAATAAAAAACTGAACTGGAATTGTTAAAAGCAGTGAAATGATCGCCACATATGGCATCGTAGCTTTTGCGCCAGGCAGCCATTTGAAAAAATCACCCAACATAAAATACAACATCGGCAAACTTAAAATCAAACTCCAACGAAAATTGTGAAAATATTGCGCAATTTCTTTATCTCTTTTTTTGGTTTCAAATTCACTATCTTTTGCATCAACCAATTCAGCGCCATATCCACCACGCACAATCGCAGCAATAAGCTTTTCTACACTAATTTCATTTTCATTATAATCAATCAAAACTTTTTCCGCTGCAAAATTAACAACGACTTTTTCCACACCAACAGTTTTTGCAAGTTGCCTTTCAATTAACATCGCACAAGACGTGCAATGCATTCCAGAGAGTGATAAGCTTACTTTTTTCATAAAAAATTTTAATTATTTTTTAATACTCCTCATTCCACATCCATTCATTGTACAAGTTCCCACTTTAATATCACCCACAGATTCGTTTTCGATATTTGCTGCACCATTTCCTTTTTCATCAACCACATTAAACATACCAGTATACATACCCATTGAACAAGAAAATGGGACTTCACCAGTTTCCGTTGGAATAAACTCAATCACATTTTTTCCAGCTTTCAATGTTTTTTGCACACCAAGCTTAGGAGAAACTAAACTGCTTGCACAAGAACTTGGAGCCTGGGCATCAATTTCCCAACGCACTTTCACGCCTTTTCTAATGGTGAATTTATTCGGAGAATATCCACTGGCATTTTCTATCATAGAAACCACCTGCACACCATCAAGCATTATAACATTAGGATCATTTGCATTATTACTAATTACTGATGACTGATGGCTGATGGCTGGAATTTGCCAACCGATTAGATTGTACCCATTGGTGATATTGAAAAATGCTAAAGAAATCACCAACACTCCTGCAAATTTGAAAAATCTTTTTGCAAAGACACCCTTCACCGCAGAAGTTAATCCGCCAATGCTCAATAATCCTGGTGCAGTTCCCAGTGCAAACATACCCATGATTAAAGCGCCTTGCAAAAAGCTTCCTGTGCTCACTGCATAAAGTTGCATAGCTTGCGTGAAGCCACAAGGCAAAAAGAAAGTTAGTGCGCCTGTTATCATCGCACCGCCATGATTATATTCTTTGTTGTTATTTTTAATCCCCAACGCACGACTAATTCCTTTTGGCAAAGTTAAACCACCATCCTCCATGCGTGGAAAAATTCCTATCAGTTTAATTCCCAGTCCAAGCATCACCAAGCCAACACCTAAGGTCATAACTCCTAATGTGCCAGCACTAAATTGCACAGCTGATCCAATCGCACCAAGTATTCCACCTAGCAATGCATAGCCACCAATTCTCCCTAAATTGAAAAACAGATGCGGACGAAATTTTTGCATTGGCGTTGCATTAGGATGCTTTTCAGCATGACGCGCCGAAATTCCCAGAATAAATCCACCTACCAAGGCCATGCAAGTTGAAAGACCAGCAGTTAGTCCCACCAAAAATACCACGCCAAGGCCTGAAGGATTCGAGGCTCCAGCGAAACTAAGATTCGTAAAACCGAGATTTTTGGCAATAATATAAAGACCAATTAAAAACAAAACTGCAATGCCAAGGTCTTTATAATCTTCATGATTTTTACTTAGAAATGTTTTTTTATCATTTTCCCCAATTGCATATCCAGCCGATTTGATTGCTTTTTCAATTTCATTTACGTTTGGTTTTTTTTCATCATATTGAATCTCCACAGTCCCCTGCTTATGATCCACGGTGCTTTTTTCTACATTTTTAATTTCAGACAAGCTATCTTCCACTAAAATTTCACAGCTTCGGCAATGCATGCCAGAAACTGGAATTGTCATTTTATTTTTCATTGTATTTAAAGATTTACATTTTAAGACTAATTATGAAAGCGAGAATATGATTTATTTTTTGCATTAAAACAAGCCTCCTTGGTGTTGTTTTTAAAAAAGTTGCAATTGTTTTTCCGCACAAAAATAAATTGTATTTGAGCAATCACTCAAACAAGCACAAAAAGACGCTCTCATTATAACATGAGGTACGTCAAAAGAAATAGATTTACTCTATTTTAACAGTCGAAGAAATATTTTCAGCCTCCGGAGGAGGAGATGGCGAAGAAGGATATATTTTCTGTCCAACAGCACTAGCAGCACACTGGACCTGCTGACTCATCAATGATTGCATCAATTTCACTCGCTCTTGCATTGGAGCTGGAACAACAGTTCCGGAATTGTCATGACGCTCCACACAGCAAGGCATGAAAGTATTATTTATTGGGGCACTTGTTTGAATATTTTGATCATCAGCACTACAATGCACAAACATTGTCATTGGCATTTCAATTTGATTAGTATTTTTTGCAAAAGCTGCAATCTCACCAAAAAAAATTGCTCCAATCACAACGATTGTAGCCAAAACAAAGCTTGGTAAAAATTTTCTAGAAAATATACTCATTTTTGAGCAACAAATTATTATCAACAATTGCACAAAAGTGAGTTTCGTACACGTTCCCGAACCTCACTCTTGATTTGTAACTATTAATACGTGATAATTAAATCCTTCTTTCAAATTATTGCAAAGCATTTTTGCTGCGAAGTTTTCGATGATAGCCAATTGCAAAACGATGAGCTTCATCCATAATAGATTTAACTAAAAGTTTATCTTGTAAAATATTGTCAATTTTTAGCTCATCATCTTGTGATACCAAGTCAGATGTATCATGTATTTTGTCCCTAGGATAAGCTTGAAGCAAATATTTAGTATTATGTATAAATGCCGTTCTTATGTCTAAATTTTTTCTTTCTTTCCCTTTTGCAACAGAGGCAATGTCTAACGCCAGCCCCAATTCCTCATGTAGCAATTTTTCCGCCATATTCAGATGACCTAGGCCACCATCCAGCAAAATAAGGTCGGGCATCATCCAATCATTATTAAAACGTCGAGACAGAACTTCTTTCATCATAGCCACGTCATTGGAACCTTCCACCGTTTTAATTTTAAACTTTCGATACTGCGATTTATTAGGTTGCCCATTTTCAAAAACAACCATCGAGCCAACAGCATGCTGACCAGAAATATTTGAAATATCATACGCCTCGATGCGAGTATTTTGTATTTTGTATCTTGTATCTTGTATGGGTTCAGAAAATTCTCTATTTATGAGCGCCACGTCGCGAATATGATTGAGCGCAAAAATTTTATTTCTCAATACTGCCGCTTTTTCAAACTCCTCCTTTTTTCCAGCAATCTGCATTTCTTTTTCCATTTTTAAAACCAAACCTTTTTTCTTTCCCTGCAAAATCATCTCAATACTACGAATGTTTTTTTTATAATCAACCTTAGAAATAGCATCCGCATAAGGACCAGGACACAATCCCAATTGGAAATCCAAACATCCTTTTTCTGTCTTTTGTTTCAATGCATGAAATGGAAAAATTCTACGCACAATCTTAAGTGCGGTTTCCATTTGATATTTACTCGTATATGGACCATAAACTTTCGTATATTGTATATCGTATTTTATATTTTGTATTTTTTTTCTCGTGTCATCTTGAGCGAAATAAAATGAAGTCGAAAGATCTGATCCCCTTTTTAAATTAGATTTCTCGACTGCGCTCGAAATGACATATTTGGACAGGTCTGTTTTTCGGACTATTAAAATTCGTGGAAATTCTTCCTTGGTAACTACAAAATACGAAAAGCTTTTATCGTCCTTTTCCAATGTATTGTATTTCGGCTGATATTTTTTGATTAAATTACTTTCCAAAATCAAAGCTTCCAGTACGCTGTCAGTCTCTTGAAATTCAATATCAACGATTTGCAAGACCATTAAACTAATCCATTCGCTTCGAGCACTAGCAATGTCACCTCTGAAATATGACTGCGCCCGACTTCGAAGATTAGTAGCTTTACCAATATACAAAATTTTATTTTTCGAATCACGAAAAAAATACACACCTGGCGCTGATGGCAAAATATTAATTTTTTCAGTTAAATTCTGCATTATTTTATCTATAAAATACTTTTTGGCTTCAAAACTTTCCGCAAATATTTTGCAGTATAGCTCTCCTTGTGATATTTAATAATTTCTTCTGGCGGTCCAGTTACCACAATTTTTCCTCCACCATCTCCTCCTTCTGGACCCATATCAATAATCCAGTCAGCAGTCTTGATCACGTCCATATTGTGCTCAATCACCACTACAGTATTTCCAGCATCAACCAAACGATTAAGCACAGTTAGCAGCTTCTTAATGTCATCAAAATGAAGTCCCGTGGTTGGTTCATCTAATATATATAACGTGTCACCAGTAGCGCGACGCGAAAGTTCTGAAGCTAATTTGATGCGCTGTGCTTCACCCCCAGAAAGCGTGGTGGCGCTTTGTCCAAGTTCAATGTACCCCAAACCAACTTCTTCCAAAACTTTTAATGGCTCGGAAATTTTCGAAAGTGCTCCAAAAAATTCTGCACCTTCCGAAACTGTCATAGCCAAAACTTCGGCAATATTTTTCCCCTTATATTTCACTTGCAAAGTTTCACTATTGTATCTTTTTCCAAGGCAAACATCACATGGCAAATAAACATCAGGCATAAATTGCATTTCTATTTTAAGATATCCTTCCCCTGAACAATTGTCGCAACGTCCACCAGAGACATTAAATGAAAATCTTCCTGGACCATAGCCTCGCATTTTTGCATCTTTTGTCTGCGCAAACAACTCTCGAATATGCGTGAAAAGTCCAGTATAGGTAGCAGGATTTGAACGCGGTGTGCGACCAATTGGTGATTGATCAATCATAATAACCTTGTTGATGTTTTCAATGCCAACAATTTCATTATGCTTAGCTGGAACATCAAGCGCGCGATGCAATTTATTAGCTAATGCCTTATATAAAGTATCTTCGACTAATGTTGATTTGCCAGAGCCTGAAACACCAGTTACACAAGTGAAAACTTTTAGCGGAAAATCAACCGTCACATTTTTAAGATTATGTTCACTAGCGCCACGCACTGTAATGCTACGACTTTTTTTAACTTGTCTCCTGAAATTTGGAACTTCAATTTCCAATTCATGTCTAAGATATTTTCCCGTAAGTGATGCGGGATTATTAATGACTTCTTCTGGCGTCCCTTCTGCCACAATTTCCCCTCCATGCTTTCCTGCTCTCGGACCAATATCAACCAACCAATCAGCATGGCGCATCATTTCTTCATCATGTTCAATCACAATCAAGGTGTTGCCAATTTTTTGCAAATGCCGAAGCGCTTCAATCAACTTAGAATTATCACGTGCATGAAGACCAATTGATGGTTCATCTAGAATATACAAAACTCCCACTAACTGCGAACCAATTTGCGATGCCAAGCGAATGCGTTGTGATTCTCCGCCAGACAAAGAATATGCTGCTCGGCCTAGGGTTAAATAATCCAAACCAACATTATTTAAAAATACCAAACGTGCCACAATTTCTTTGAGAATTCTACCCGCAATCAAATCTTCGCGCTGGGTTAGTTTTAATTTCTTGAAAAAATCTATGCATTGCCAAACGCTAAAAGTTGAAACTTCATAAATATTTTTCGCGCCCACACTCACCAATAGCACATCACTTTTATAACGTGATCCCTGACAAGCGGAGCAAGATTTTTGTGACATATATTTTTCAATATCCGTGCGCACAGCGTCGGATGTTGTTGTGCGATATCGTTCTTGTAGCCACGCCACCACACCTTTCCAGTGCACATTATAATGCCCTGATCCACTTTTAAAATGATATGAAACTTTAATCAAATCCTCATCCTCTGTACCATACATCAAGATATCCAATTTATCCTTTGGTAAATCTCTAAGACGCTTATTATCTGGAATATTATAAAAAGATGCCACTGCCTTAAGCACTGTTCCTTGATAATTATTAGGTTTAAAACTCCATGGCATAATACCGCCCTCTCCAATAGTTTTGTTTTTGTCCGGCATCACACGAGCTGGATCAATTTCTTTTTTGAGTCCAAGTCCTTCACAAGCTTCGCAAGCACCATAGGGAGAATTGAATGAAAAAAGTCGTGGCTCCATTTCAGGAAATTCAATATCGTGAATTGGACAAGATAAATTTTGATTAAAAATTTGTTCCACTTCACAAGAATTTTCCAAATCTTTTTTCTTTGAATTTTTTATTGTTTTTATAGCTGGATTTACACATTTAACCTTTACGATTCCATGTGAAAGACGAATGGCTTTTTCCACAGCTTCAAAAATTCTACTTAAATTTTCATCATTAACCTCAATTTTGTCTACAATAATATCAATACTATGCTTATTGTAACGTCCCAATTTCACATCCTTAAAATTTTCAAGTTGATACAATTTTCCATCCACAATCGCTTCTGCATATCCACGTTTCCACATGTCATCCAGCAAAGCTAAATACTCTCCCTTTCTCTCTCGTACAATAGGCGACAAAATTTCAATCAATTGGGATTTACCTTTTCTGGGCATGTCTAAAATTTTATCTACTATTTCATCAGTAGAAACTTTCGAAATTTCGCGTCCGCACTCCGAGCAATGAGGTATTCCAATTTTTGCATATAGAAGTCTCAAATAATCATGGATTTCAGTTACTGTTCCCACTGTCGAACGCGGATTATGCGAAGTTGATTTTTGATCAATCGAAATAGCTGGAGAAAGTCCCTCAATATAATCTACATCTGGTTTGTCCATTTGCCCCAAAAACTGCCGAGCATAACTCGACAAACTTTCCAAATATCGTCTTTGCCCTTCAGCAAAAATAGTATCAAAAGCCAAAGTAGATTTTCCACTGCCAGAAAGCCCTGTAAAAACAATAAATTTGTCCCTGGGAAGCTCAAGATCGATATTTTTCAAATTGTGCTCACGCGCACCTTTGATGATTATTTTATTTTCCATATATTCATTTAATCATTTAAGCACATAGACATCCAAACATTTGTGAACGAAAAAAACTTCCCCATATTGGGTACTCCTCGCTCACTAATACGCTTTTAATAACATATTAATTTCTAACTATTAGATTCATTACATAGTACTCCTTTTGAATTATAAATCAATAGTTTTGCAAAACACTTCACAAAAAAAAGAAGGACTCTTTGTCCTTCTTTTTTGAAGTTTTCTGTTATATTTCTTGCTTAGTTGGTTGCGCAAGATGCGGCTGGTGCAGTTGCAGATCCAGCTGACTTAGCTATTTCATCATCGAAACCAGCTCCGGGAGGTGTAGCAGATAGTGCTGCCTGACATTCCTTAGGCGCAGTTGTAAATCCTGAACAAATCGCCTTAAGCACGCTAGCGCTATCGCGACCAGAAGCTACAGTTGTACCATTAATCACTAATGTTGGAGAACCTTGTACTCCAAATTGTTTGTTCTCAACAGCATCCAGACCAACAGCTTTTTCAGTTGGACTAAACTGTTTATTTGTTGCAGCCACACAAGTTGTAACCGTTGCAACATTAATACCAACAGTTTTCATGCAAGCAGCAGCTGCTCCCTTGCTATCTTTCCAAAAACATTTCAGATATGCATCGAGTTTAGCGGGCTGTGTTTTTGAAATACAATATTGATTCACATTTTCAGTAAGTTCTTTTGGTCCATGCAAAGTATAATCAACGAATTTCAAATTGAATTTAATCTTATTTCCAAGGGCTTCAACTGCTGGCAAAACACCTCGCTCCATTTGAAGTCCATATGGACAGTAGCTCATTACAAACAAATCAACAGTTGGCACATCTGTCTTGTTTTCAGCTTCAGCCTTTTCTGGAGCTTGAGCTGTCTTACCTTCAGCTTTTGGATCTTTTGTCATATCCAATGGAGCTGAAGGGAAAAGTTTTCCATCAGCAGTAGCATAAACTGGTGCATCTTGAGCATTTTCACCGCTTCCAACAGTTATTGCCAATTTATAAAGAGCCCCTTCTTTTGTTATATCTTTAATAACAAGCTCTGTTCCCGGTTGTATCAAATTATCCTTAATAAATTTCTCAACTGTAATCTTAACAGTCTCTTTTTCTTTTTCAGCTGATTTTTTAGTTAAAAAAACATAACCATAACTTACAGCAATCAAAATTAAGATTGCAGCTGCAACCCAGGTTCTAGTTTCAATTTTGCACAAACGACTCTTGCAATGAGTGAATCTCTTAGCAAAAACGCTGCCATTTTTTGCTTCAATTTTAGCTTCTGCTAATTTTGCTTCTATTTTTGCTTCTTCTAATTTAGCTTCCACAACTGCTTCTTCCAGTTTTGCTTCCACTTTAGCTTCCTCTAATTTTGCTTCAATTTTAGCTTCTGCTATTTTTTGTTCTTCATCCATAAATGTTTACAATTTCTAGCGAACCAGAAAATAATTTTTTATTATTTTTGGCGAACGATGAAATTTCAAGCACGAAGTGCTTATGTTTAATGTTTAATTTTTGTTAAAAAAATCCTACTTTTGACACTTGCCCTATTTTACAGCGTTATTAAAAGTTATGCAAGACATTGCTAGCGTAATTGTAATTTTCGCAGCGTGGAAATTTCATCGCGAATAAGAGCCGCCTTTTCAAATTCCATCGCACGCGCTGCATTTTTCATCTCCTTTTCTTTTTGTTTAACATACCCAGCAATATCTTCGAGCGATTCCAGTTTGGAAAAATCCATCGGAATTTCTGGGTTAATCTCATGATCAACAATTGATTTGATATTTTTCTCAATTGTCTTCGGTGTGATGTGATGTTTTTTGTTATATGCAGCTTGCAAAGCGCGTCTTCGATTTGTTTCATCAATCGCTTTTTTCATTGAACCTGTGATATTATCAGCATATAAAATTACACGACCATTGATATTTCTGGCTGCGCGTCCAATAGTTTGAATCAGTGAAGTTTCACTGCGAAGGAATCCTTCTTTGTCAGCATCCAAAATTGTCACCAAAGAAACCTCCGGCAAATCCAAACCTTCACGGAGGAGATTCACGCCGACCAACACATCAAAATCACCCTTGCGAAGTCCTTGCAAAATAAGCACGCGATCAAGAGTTTCCACTGATGAATGAAGATATTCACATTTTATTCCATGCTCTTTCAAAAATTCAGACAAATCTTCCGCCATCTTTTTCGTCAGCGTTGTGATGAGCACTCTTTCTTTTTTGGCCACCACTTTTTCAATTTCCCCAAGCACATCTTTCACTTGTCCCTTAGCTGACTTGATAATAATTTCAGGATCAAGCAGTCCTGTCGGACGAATGATTTGCTCCGCCACACTGCTTGAATGCTCTTTCTCATAATGAGATGGTGTAGCAGTAGTAAAAATCAATTGATTTATGCGCTCTTCAAATTCAGGAAACTTTAGCGGGCGATTATCATAAGCACTTGGCAAACGAAAACCATTATCAATTAATGCATTTTTGCGAGACCTGTCTCCTGCATACATCGCATTAAGCTGTGGAATTGTTACATGCGATTCATCAATAATCATCAAAAAATCTTTTGGGAAATAATCCACCAAGGTGTACGGCGGCTCGCCAGCTTTCCGCTCGGTCAAATAACGTGAATAATTTTCAATTCCATTGCAATATCCAATCTCTCTCATCATTTCCAAATCTTGCCGCGTGCGTCTTTCTATTCTTTCTGCTTCCAGAAGTTTTCCATTGTCTTTGAAATATTTCACTCTTGCTTTTGCTTCACTTTCAATTTCACCTAATGCCTCTTGCATTACTGGTTCTGGAACCACGAAATGCTTAGCTGGATATATTAAAGTTTTTTCAAGTTCACCCAGTCTTTCATTGGTGAGAAAATCATATTCGAAAATCCGCGCCACCAATCCATCTTTGAGCTCAATGCGTGTCACGATTTCTCTGCTCGGTGTCATCACTTCAATTGTGTCGCCTGTCACTCGAAATTTTCCGCGACCCAACACATCACTTCGCTGATATTGCATATCAATCATTCCTTTCATAATTTCCTCACGCTTTCTTTTTTCTCCCACAATAATTTCAGCTGTACCCTCGCGATAATAATCTGGGGAACCCAATCCATAAATGCAAGAAACCGAAGCCACAATGATCACATCGCGCCGTGACAAAAGTCCACTGGTTGCTGCATGGCGAAGTCTATCAATCTCTTCATTGATCTGAACTTCTTTTTCAATATAAGTGTCCGATGAGGAAATGTATGCTTCTGGCTGATAATAATCATAATACGAAACAAAATATTCCACTGCATTTTTTGGAAAAAAAGTTCGAAATTCTTGCACCAATTGAGCTGCCAAAGTTTTGTTTGGTGCAATCACCAATGTTGGTTTTTGCACATGTTCAATCACATTGGCCATTGTGAATGTTTTTCCTGATCCCGTCACACCGAGCAAGGTCTGAAATTTCTCTCGATGTTCCAATCCATAAATAAGCGCCTCAATTGCTTGAGGCTGATCTCCGGCTGGTTTATATTTTGAATTTATTTCAAATTTCATAATAATCAAATTACGTTATAATATACTACAATTTTATACGTCAAATGTCCATAAAACGATTTAAGCCAAAAATATTGACTAGATTCAAATATATGCTATAATCAATTTACAACTGAAAAAAGTCCGAATTTAGCCCGCCACTAAGCCAAAAGTGGATAGGCTGGAAAACCCTACACATTAGGATCGGATTTCCTTTTGGTGTAGTTTTTTTATTAATTAATTTTCAACATATCAGAACTTACACATAGCAACATGAAGCCCTTTTCTTTTGAGGCCGTATGCAGCAAGAGCGAATCAGAGTTTTTGATTATTGTTTTCAATCAAAAACGTGCCAAAAAAGGAAAGGGTTGAAAGTTGCGGAGTGTAACTCTTATGTAAATGCGTATGCAATACGAACTGTTTTACCTCGTTGGCGAACGCCAAGAAGCAACATTGCCTGCTATCAAAGAAGGAGTTAATGCCATCCTAGCTTTAGAGCAAGCAAAAATGGTTGGAGAAGAAATGAGCGAAAAAAGAAAACTCGCTTACGAAATCAAGCACCAGAACAAAGGAACTTACATCACCCGACGTTTTGAGCTTCCTGAAATTGATTTTTGGGCAGATGAGACAAACGGAGAAAGAGAATTTGGCATCCAAGCTATCACCAATAAAATGAATCTAAACAACGATGTGCTTAGATTTATAATTGTCAAAACTGATGATCTTCCAGATCTTGGAGCAAAAGACAGAAGAAAAGCTCAAGAAATGGCAGCTAATCCTGGACGACCAACTGCTCGCCCACAACAAAGAAATGACCGACAAACAAACTCACGTCCAACACAACGACCAATGCAACGACCAACAACTGCACCAGTAGCAAAAAAGGTTGCTCCAGCGCCAGTTGCAAAAGAAGAATCAAAGAATATCGATAAACAACTTGATGAATTACTAGATATCTAATTCACATAAACATACAAACATTTAAACATACAAACAAATCAATTTATAATATATCTTAAATTTGATTAAATGATTTTATGATTATCTGTTTGAATGACTACAATGAATCTTAACAAAGTTCAACTTATCGGAAGACTTACGCGTGATCCTGAAATTCGCACCACCCCATCAGGACAAACTGTTGCCACTATTGGAATCGCAACCAACAGAACTTGGAATGATAAGGCTGGTCAAAAACAAGAAAAATCTGAATTTCACAATATTGTGATTTGGGGACGTCTTGCAGAAATTGCTGGACAATATCTTACCAAGGGACAGGAAGCATATTTTGAAGGACGACTTGAAACACGTTCATACACTGGCAAAGATGGTGTTGAAAGAAAGACTACTGATATCGTAGCAGAAAACATGCAAATGGGTTCTCGCGCAGCTGGAGCATCAAATTCTCCAAGGCCTGCCGCAGCACCAATGGGAATGGGACAACAAGCTCCTCGCCCAATGCAAACACAGCAACGCCAAGCTCCAGTAGAAGAAATTCCAACCATCAATCTTGATGAGGAACAAGATGAAGTAAGGCTTGAAGATGTACCGTTTTAAAAAATTTTTAGAAATTTTTTAAAACTAGTTTATAAAGTAAAAAGTGAAAAGTTCTTAAAGTAAAATTCGAGAATTGCAATTTCACAACAACTTGATAAACTTGATAACTTGATAAACTTTAAACTAATTTATATGGAACGAAAACAATGTTATTTCTGTGATGAAAAAATGGATAAGATCGACTACAAAGACGCTTATCTTATTCGCAGATTTATGAATTCACAAGGAAAAATTTATCCACCCAAGAGACACGGAATTTGCACCAAACATCAACGCACACTTTCTCAAGCAATCAAACGCGCTCGCGTGATGGCTCTTGCACCGTTCGTAGTTAAATAGAAATAAATTTCTAGTTTCAAGTTTATAAAGTTATAAAGTTTATAAAGTAAAAGTGTCGCCATGCGACTCAAACAACCTGATGAACTTGATGAACTTGATGAACTTGATGAACTTTTTATGTTAGGAATAAGTGATATTAAAGCAGGAAAAAATATTCTTTGGGAAGGTTCTCCCTATGTTGTGCTTTCCGCTGAACATTCCAAGACCGGACGTGCTGGCGCAGTGCTTCGCACAAAACTCAAGAATCTTCTCAATGGAAGTGTGCTAGAAAAAACTTTCAACGGATCAGACAAAGCTGACGAAGCTGACATGTCAAAATCCAAAGCTCAATATCTATATGCTGAACAAGATGGCTTTGTTTTTATGGACATGACGACCTATGATCAATTCTCTCTTGCAAAAGAAGTTATTGGAAATTCATATTTATATTTACTTGAAGGAACTGAAGTGAGCGTGCTCAACTTCAATGAAATTCCAGTAAACATCGAACTTCCAATTAAAGTTACCTTAACTGTTGTCGAAGCTCCGCCAGGAGTGAAAGGAGACACTTCATCAGGTGGAGACAAAGTTGTCACACTTGAAACAGGACTCAAGGTCACGACTCCCCTTTTCGTGAACGAAGGTGACAAAATCATCATCAACACTGAAAAAGGACAATACGTTTCCCGCGCATAATATTTTTTAAAAAATATTTGCAAAATTAAAACCACTCCTTCATGGAGTGGTTTTAAAAATATATAAATATCTTATAAGACTATGCTTTATTTTTAAAAGCCATATCAATAAGTGACCTTGAAAATCCTTTTGGAGTTACTCCCGTATTTGCATATTCATAAAGAGCAACCTTGAAAATAACATTCAATGTTGATGATATAATAGCCAGTAAAACAAAATAACTAATCAGCAATGCGAGCAAGCCCAATATTATTGCACTGTTTTTAGCAAAAAATGCTGCTACCACAAACACAAGGATTCCCGCTAAAGCCAACACGATAAAATAAAGACTCATGCCAATATTAACAATCAATGTTTCACCCCAATTTTTTCTAATTATAGCAACAGATTTATTCAAAGATTCCTTAATAGAAATATCTTCCAATATTAAAACTGGAACGATAAAAAATGAAGCTAAATTCCAAGCTGCACCAAGTAATGAAGCAACTATCTTGCCCAAAAATTTAGATTTTTCAGAAATTGCATTCAAAACAACACCGATTGTTGCAGACAAAAGTGACCACAAAGCTATCTTTCCAATATGAGAATATGCAACCCTGATTCCATCAACAAATGAAGCATCTTGATTGTTCAATCGACTATGCGCGATTGAAACTATCCCTGCCTGAAAAAAAATAGTCACAAAAAAACTTATAAAATAAACAATAAAAATCCAAAGATACTCTATAATACGATTTGTATTATCAGAGATGCCAAAAAATTTTCCAGAGATCATGAAAAAGAAAAATACACTAACAATGATAATAGATAGTAAATTCACAAAAACTGAAGCAACCGGAAACAAAACCATTTCCTTGTCTTGTTTCAAGATATTCCAACTTTCTTTAACTAAGAGCTTACTTGCTTTAAATTTACCTATTTTTTCTTGGGAAGGTTGCTCCTGTGAAACAATTTGTTCGTCCATTTTTTTATTTTAAAATTTAATTAAATGCAAAATAAAAATCCCGCCGAAGCAGGATTTTAATTTGTTTTTAAAAGAGTCCCATTTGTCCAAATAGTGTAAACACCATCAGTGGAACAAGTGCTACCAGCACTGCGAAGTTAAACTCTTCTTGTTGTGCCTCATGTTTAGCTCTTTTGTGACAATGAGTACATTTTGTTTTTGTATCCATATATTTTTGCTTGTCCGCCGTTGAGGCAGATTTTTTATTGCTCCCCCGAGCAAAATTTAATTAATTATTTTATTATTTAGTTAAATAAAGAAAGAAAAAACGGGCATTATCACCCGTTTCTTATCCTCATATATCTATTATACACCCATTTTGACTAAAAGTCAAGCTGTTGTATAGATAAATTTTTGATTTTATAAAACTAAGTGATATTTAATTCAGTCGCATCAGGCGACGAGCTTGGCCTTCTCTGCAATTTCTTTGAAAATTTTATCAGCCGTTTTCTTATCCTCCCTAAGAAATGCTTTGGCACTTTCTCTACCGGCTCCCAATTTAATTTCACCATATGAAAGTGAGTTGCCAGATTTCTTAACTACTTCAAATTTTACACCAGCATCGAGTAAATCGCCAGCCAATGAAATTCCCTCATTATACATGATGTCAAATTCAGCAGTCTTAAATGGTGGAGCAACTTTATTTTTCACAATCTTCACCTTAACTCTATTACCAACAACATCTTCTCCTTTTTTAATTTGAGCAGCCCTACGAACTTCCACGCGCACTGAAGAATAAAATTTCAGCGCTTGTCCTCCTGTGGTTGTTTCTGGATTGCCAAACATCACACCAATCTTCATACGAATCTGATTAATGAAAATAACTGTTGCATTACTGCGAGCAATGATTGCTGTGAGCTTGCGAAGAGCTTGCGACATGAGGCGTGCTTGCCTTCCAACATGTTGATCGCCCATTTCACCTTCAATTTCTGCGCGTGGAACCAAGGCTGCCACGGAGTCAACCACGATCACATCCACCACACCAGAGCGCACCAATGATTCCACAATGTCGAGGGCCTGTTCTCCATTGTCCGGTTGTGAAACCAAAAGGTTTTTAATGTCCACACCAATCTTCTTGGCATATTCAGGATCAAGCGCATGTTCAGCATCGACAAAAGCAGCTGTGCCACCCTGTTTTTGAGCATTGGCCACAATGTGAAGTGTCAGTGTTGTTTTTCCAGATGATTCAGGCCCATAAATTTCCACTATTCTCCCTCTTGGCACTCCACCAATTCCTGTTGCAATATCAAGAGATATTGAGCCAGTTGGAATTGATTCTATATCAACTCTTTTTACATCTCCCAACTTCATGATCATTCCTTCTCCAAATTTTTCTTGAATGTCTTCCACTAATTTATCAACATCTTTTTTCTCTGGATGCTTATTCTGCTCAACTGCTTCTTTCGGCGGTTTTTTTTCTTTAGCCATATATTTTTCTTTTAAAAAGTTTTTTATTAATTATTTTCAATTTTTCCACTCGCATTATACATAACATCTTTAATCACGCCATTTTTACTACTCAAAACACCTAACTCCTTTCCATTTATTTTTATGAAAGTTTCCTTACCATTGCCAGATGTTACACTAATCTTATCCTTAGCAGTAAATATTTGAACTGCATCAGGAGAAAGAATGCCACTATAAACCAAATTACCATCAGCTTCAATAGACATCCATGTTGGATCAGGACTAACATGCACCTCCAAGGATATTGGTTGTAAATTTTCTTGTGACATATTATTAGCTGGAATATTTAGCGCTGATTGTTCGCTGACAACGTTTTGAAATTCAGCATTTACTGAAACAGATTTTGTATCTTCCTTGTTAAATTTACTTCTTGCTTTTACATTTATAACATTAAGTCCTGACTTAAGGCTGACATCTTCACTGAACTCACCCTTCTCGTTAACCAAGACAGGCTGGTCATTGATAAAAACTAAAGCATCTTTCTCGGCTATGCCAGTAACATGTGTCGAGCTGCCAACAACTGTTCCATTATCAATTGGGCTAATGATACTTAGGCGTGGTTTAGAAACAAAGTTGTTCACTTCAATGTAAAGATATGCAAAGCTAGCAAAAACAAACAGCAATATGCCACTAATAATAATCATCTTTGGAGTAATCACTAGACTGGAAAAATTAATCTGTTTTCTTGAATCATTATCTTCATTAGAAACCTTCTTAATATTCTTATGAATACCCTTCTCTCTCTCAAACTGTTTAATTAATGTTAATTCATTGAGACCAATAAAGATAGCATAACTTCGCAGGAATCCTTTTACATAGACATCTGCAGGCAATTTGAAATATGCACCATCTTCCAAATATTGGAGATATTTAATCTGAATTTTAGTGCTCCTGGAAACATCCCCCAGACTTAGTCTGCGTTCGTCTCTGATTTTCTTCATTCGTTCGCCCAATGTCAACGAATCAATTTTTTTAGTAGTAAATCGAACCATAATCAACTTTGTTGAAAATAACAAATTACAAAATACAAATTCCAAGCTAATAATAAATTTAAAAATTTCAAATTATTTTTATTATTGAAAATTGAATTATTTAATCTTGCTTGGCTTTTATGTTTTGAGTTGGGCTTATGAACTTTTGAACCTGACAAACTTTTTTACTTGCACCTTCAGCGCTACATTTGCCATTTATCTCTTGCAACTTGATCAGTGGTCACATCCTCATACGCTGGACTATTTCCAGCGACCAATATTTCCCTTGGTTTTGCGCCATCAGCGGAACCAATGATACCACGATCTTCCAACATATCAATTAAACTAGCAGCTCTTGAATAACCGACTCTCATTCTTCTTTGCAAGAGAGATGAAGATGCTTTTCCAGATTGGATCACTATTTGCTTGGCTTCGTCATAGCGTGAATCTTCACTATCTGCAGCCTCGATAGAATCAAAATCTATTTTATCGGCATATTGCACAGTTCTTGATTCGCCATTGCGTGAACCTTCTGATTTTGTTTCCGTGGCAACAATTTCATCGTCAAGACTATCTTCATTTTTTTCAAATTTTTGTTTTTTGATGAAATCAACAACTTTCTTGATTTCTTCTTCTGAAACAAAAACTCCTTGCACGCGACGAAGGTCAACAGCTTCCGCTGCAGAAAAAAGCATATCCCCATTTCCAAGTAATTTTTCCGCACCGCTTGCATCCAAAATCGTGCGTGAATCCATCAAAGATGGAACCCTAAAGGCAATTCTAGTTGGAATGTTTGATTTAATAAGACTTGTAATCACTGTCACAATCGGTTTTTGCGTGCTCAAAATAAGATGAATACCGACTGCTCGAGCCATTTGTGCCAAGCGAATTATAGCTCCCTCAACTTCTTTTCCATGAGACGCCATAAGATCAGCCAATTCATCAATAACGATGACGATATATGGAATTTTCTCCACAGCTTCTTCAGTAATCTCGCCAGTTTCCGTGTTTATATTTTTGAACAACTCACCACTTTCCGCTTTTTTATTAAATGAAGCAATGTCTTTTGAACCAACTTTCTGCAAAATTTTATAGCGACGTTCCATTTCACCAATTGCCCACTTAAGGGCACTAAGAACTTTTCCATTTTCCACAATCACATCAGTAAGCAAATGAGGAATACCATTATATGGCGTAAGTTCAACTCGTTTAGGATCAACCAAGATTAATTTCAGATCTTCTGGAGAATTTTGATACAACATAGAGAGCAAAATGGTGTTAACACAAACACTTTTTCCACTTCCAGTTGAGCCAGCAATCAAAAGATGTGGCATTTTTTTCAAATCTCCAAAAATATAATTTCCGCTTACATCTTTTCCGAGAGCCAAAAGTAAGTTTGAAGTTCTGTTTTCAAATTCAAGTGCTCGCAGAAGTTCAGGGAGTCTAATGGTGGCATTTTTCTTATTTGGAACTTCTATACCAACCAATGATTTTCCAGGAATAGGAGCCTCGATGCGAACTTGACGCGCTGCCAAACGCAAAGCAAGATCACTGCTCAAGGTTGTTATCCTGCTCAACTTAACTCCAACCGCTGGACGAAAGCTATATTGAGTCACTGTTGGTCCTGTCTTTATCTCACCCAACTGAACTTCAATTCCAAAATTAGCAAGAGTGTCTTGGATTATTTTAGCATTTTTTTGCACATCGCCTCCTTGAGCTTTTTCAATTGAAGCATCTAATAAATCTATTGATGGAAGTTGCCATTCTACATCACGCTCAATGACTTTTCGCTCCTGCTCTTTTGATTTTTCTTTTGGCTTCCAGGCTGCTGCCCTTTTAAGCGCATTAGCAATACTATTTTCACTTTCCTCATCCTCATTAGGATCCTGAACAAATTCAGTCTTTTTTCCTAGGTCTTCTTGTACAACCTCAACAATTGGATCTTTTTCAACATCTTCATCAATATCATCATCTTCTTCAGCTTCAGTATCCTCCTCTTGCTCGTCATCTTGCTCGGTTTTACTTTTGATGAATTTTTCAATCACAGTTACTAGCGAAAAATTAAATGCCACAATAACTCCTGTCATAAAAAGAGCGATCAAAATGACAGTTCCTCCGATTGTCCCAGTCAGGTTCCAAAGTGAATAAGCAAATATATAGCCTAAAAATCCTCCTCCTTCTCCTTTTTTCGCAATAGCCAGCATTTTATTTGGATCATAAGCAAGAATATGCACAAGACCAAGCGCACTAGCAAAGGCAATCGAAAGCCCAATTAATTTTGAAACATAGAATAATGTTTCCTTGCGAAAAAGCAAAATAACTCCAGCAATAATAAGCACTATTGGTGAAATGTATTTTCCAATTCCAAACATCCATCCCGACAAGGAATTCAAAAAGTCCAGAAGCCAGCCACTACCGATAATTTTAGCATCCGCCAAGAATCCCAACACGAAAAGTACAGCCAATGCAAACAAAAATATTGCCACCACACTACGCTTAGCATCTCCATGTATAATAGGCGAAACTTGCTGCTCTTCAGGTTCATCTACTGCTTGTTTTTTTCTTCTTCCCATAGTCAAATTTAGATAAAATTAATACACTCTAATTTTAACATATTATTCAATTTGTTTCTATATCCAGCCAAGGGCAAAAAAAGGACACTTTTTTGCTAAATATAAACCAAAACGAGTTTCGGCCAATCATTAAATTTACAAAAAATGACTGGGTTAATTTTTCAAAGTACGTCTTCTTATTAACAATAAGTTTTCAAGAATAAAATGTTGCTCTCTTTCAACCAAAAAAGTATCTCGGCGATAATCCTCTAATATTTTATATTTTTTAGCATATAGAACTGCCATGCTTAAATTCAAACTCATTAATCCTCTATCTCTTTCCTGCATGACCCTATACAGATTATTTTTTTTAACATCATATAGCCAAACCACAATCAAACCAAGCACATACAGCACAATCATCAGCCCTAGCAAGAATTTAATTGCAATTATGATGTTCATTTTTTAATATTTTTTATTTTTACAGGCTAACAAATTTTACTGGCAAAACTTTTTTGAAAATTCCAGCTACAAAAATAACATCAACTTCGGAAAGATATATTGAATGATGAGTGTCATTTGTCGAATGAGGAAACAATCCTATTATTCCTTTTCCTACATTTTTGTAGCGTTTAATTGTGGCCATGCCATTAATCACCGCCACCACAATTCTTCCTTCAAAATCATTTTGCCCTTCAGCTTTTTCAAAAATAACATAATCTCCGTCGCCAATTCCCTCTTTATTCATCGAGTCTCCAAGCGCCTTAACCGCAAAAAGTTTTTCCGGCTGCGCTCGATGAAAAAGGCTACGAGAAAGTTGCAAAAAATCATCAGCTGCACTATTGTCGTCAGCATAGGCCAAAGCCTCACCGCAAGAAGCTAAACCATAAAGAGGAATAGAAAGAATATTTTTCGCATCTCCATAGCTCTCATTTTCAACCAAAAATATTTTTTTGTTTTCATCGCGAGTGATAAGCTCCTTTTTTTCTAATGACTCCACGACTTGCATCACTGATTTCATACTATCTTCAATCCCCTTTGAAGACATGAATTTATGCAAGCGATAACTGGTTGGTTTCTCACCTTTTTGCATGGTGAGTTCTCGAATAGATTCAAGAATGTTTTTTTGTTTAGCTGTTAGTTTCATTGTGCCTGCGAAATTACAAATCTTGTACAAATATACAAAATGGGAATTTCAAGATTAATTATTATTTATTTTTTAATTTTAAACTTCATCAATGTTATTCTATCACTGATGTTTTATCACTGCAATAGTGCCCTGTGGATAAGTCTTTTTCTTGGCTATATTGAGAGAAAATTTGAAAACAAAAAACGCCCCACCGAAGTGAGACGTTTTCTGTTTCCATACCCTACTAAATAAGATTTTCTTCGTCGGAATTTAGTAGGGTAAACCGCCGAAGTTATTTTATTTTTTGGAAAGTTTTACTTCTTGCCTTCTCGGTATCCAGTTCCAGCAGGAATTAGACGTCCGATAATAACATTTTCTTTCAAACCTCGTAGGCGATCATCTTTTCCAGTTACTGCAGCGTTAATGAGGACGCGAGCAGTTTCTTGGAAGGAAGCTGCTGAAAGGAATGATTCGGTTGAAAGAGCAACTTTTGTGATACCCATGATAAGTTGTTCTCCAACTGCAACTTCTTCTTTAGCGGCAATCGCTTCATTGTTAGATTCTTCAAATTGATCTTTTTCAACAATATCTCCAGGAAGCAAGTCAGTGTCACCAGCAGAGATAATTTTCACTCGACTCAAAATCTGTCGGATGATAACTTCTACATGCTTATCACTAATTGGTTCTCCTTGTGAAGCATAAATTTCTTGAATTTCACCAATCACATATCGCTGAATTGCTTCTTGCCCCATGGTTTCAAACAATTTCTTAAGATCAATATGGCCTTCATTGAGTTGTGTTCCTTTTCCAATAAGCTGTCCTTTTGAAACGACGATCGTTGATTCAGCAGGAATTGCATATTCCTTAACCTCACCTTCCAAGGTTTCAATTTTGATAGTAACAGTTTTTTTGTTTTCACTGATAACATCAATGATTTTACCATCAACTTCAGAAATGATAGATTCTCCCTTTGGAGGACGACATTCGAAAATTTCTTCAACACGTGGCAAACCTTGAGTAATATCAGTTCCAGCCACACCTCCAGTATGGAAGGTACGCATAGTAAGCTGTGTTCCAGGCTCTCCAATAGCTTGGGCAGCCACAACTCCCACTGCTTGACCGATCGCAACCAACTCGCTGCGTCCAAGATCAATTCCATAACATGCTCTACAAATTCCTCGTTTGCTTTTACATGTAACTACGGTTCTGATTTTAACTTGAGGCACATTAGCGTCTGCAACAGCTACGCCATCTTCTTTAGTTGCAAGCACTCCTTTCTTAACGATAACTTTTTTAGTAGTAGGATCGATAACATCTTCAGCTATAACTCTTCCTTCAACTCTAGCTGCAAAATTTGCTCCAATCTTATCAGAATCTACTCTATAGATAAATGCTCCCTCAACATCACCGCAATCTTCTTCGCGAACAATAATATCTTGAGAAACATCAACAAGACGACGAGTCAAATATCCAGCGGTTGCAGTTCGGAGAGCTGTATCAGCCATACCTTTTCGAGCTCCATGAGTTGAAATAAAATATTCCAAAACATTAAAACCTTCTTTGAATGAGCTTTTTACAGGAAGTTCAATAGTTTCTCCTGTTGGCCCAGCCACAAGTCCTTTCATACCCATCATCTGCACCACCACTGATTCAGATCCACGAGCTTTTGAATGAACCATAGTATATACTGATCCCTCTTTATCCAAAGAAGCTTTCACAGCATCAGCAATAGTATTTTTGGTACGATTCCAAATTTCAATCACGCGATTTTTTCGTTCTTCTTCAGTGAGAAGTCCCATTGAATATTGTGTGTTGATAGTTGCAACTTCTTTTTCAGCAGAAATCATGGCCTCTTTCTTTTCCATTGGAACTTTGAGGTCATCCATTCCCCAACTAATACCAGAAACGCTAGCCATTTTGAATCCAAGAGATTTGATGCGATCAATAAAAGCAGCAGTTTCTTCTTGTCCTTTCATGCGAAGCATTTTTGCAATAATTTGCTTGATTTCTTTTTGAGTGAATTCTTCGTTAACATAGCGAAGTTCTTCTGGCAAAATATCATTAAGCATGATACGTCCAGCAGAAGTTTCTAGAATTTCACCATTAATATCAACTTTGATTTTTGCATTAACTGCCACGAATCCCATCTGATATGCCAACAAAACTTCTTCAGTAGTTGCAAAGATTTTTCCTTCACCCTTCACGCCAGCTTTAATGTGAGTGATAAAATATATTCCAAGCACAATATCTTTCGAAGGCACTGCAATCGGTTCACCAGAGGCAGGTTTGAGCAAATTCTTCGATGAAAGCATGATGTTTGCGCTTTCTTCGCGAGCTTGATCAGTAAGCGGAACATGCACAGCCATTTGGTCTCCATCGAAGTCAGCATTAAAAGCAGCACACACCATAGGATGAACTTGAATAGCTTTTCCTTCAATAAGCACAGGTTGAAAAGCTTGAATAGACAAACGATGAAGTGTCGGTGCACGATTCAAGAGAACATAGTGATGCTCAATGATTTCATCCAAAATTTCATAAGCTTCTTCAGCTTCAGCATCAACCATTCTTCCAGCAGTTCGCACATTATGTGCAAATTCTTTTTCAATCAACTTATTGATGATAAATGGTTTGAAAAGTTCCAAAGCCATTTTCTTAGGAAGTCCTGTTTGATGAAGTTTAAGTTGTGGTCCAACCACAATTACAGATCGTCCAGAATAATCCACACGCTTTCCAAGCAAGTTTTGTCGGAAACGTCCTTGCTTTCCCTTCAGTGCATCAGCCAATGACCGAAGAGGTCTTCTTTGTCCAGTTGAAGCAGCAACTGATGATTGTCCTTTGCGAGCACTATTATCAAAAAGTGCATCAACAGCTTCCTGAAGCATTCTTTTTTCATTTCGTGTAATAACTTCTGGAGCTCCAAGATCAATCAATTTTTTCAAACGATTGTTCCTATTAATGATTCGGCGATAAAGATCATTAAGATCTGATGTTGCAAAACGTCCTCCATCAAG